>NZ_CALIIU010000012.1 GCF_938017775.1 uncultured Campylobacter sp. | reverse complement strand
GTGATTTTATGGATAGAGATGTGGTGGAGTATTGGAAATATTATATAGAAAATGGTAAAAAAGACGGTGAAGTTGATATTGCAAATTTTATAAAAAATAGAGGCAAATGAGATTCTATTGAGCAAAATTTAAGTTTTGTTCTAATCTCCTTAATGGACAAAAGAGATAACCCTTATCAACAAATCGCTTGAAAATTTTCGCTACAAAGACGCGTAAATGTACGAAAGGAATAAAATGAGTAAAATTTACAATCTAAACGCTGACACGAAAGTGATCGCGAAAAGCGTCGTTAGCAAGAGATTTTTGATTGCGGAAATACTCACGTTGAGGTGTTTGCCTTTAACGATGCCAAGTGCAAGATCTGATTAGCGTGGAACAAAAGTATCGATAAGAGATGTCAGATAAATATAGCGCAATTGCTTTAAATTTAAAATATGCTGCCCACAAAATCTGTGCGACATAGAAATTCAACCACTTATCAGCACGCGACCGTGAATTAATTAAAGAGAATAAACCGCGTAAACGATCGAAATTTGTGCGGATAAATTTGCCCGCAAAATACAGCTCAAATGTCGATTAAATTCGGTACTGAGCACCGCGCAAATAGCGTAAATTTAAAATCAATAAATCGCGCATTCTTTACGCGCATACCAAAGGAGCGACGGATGAAAATTTTATGGCAAAGTAGGCTTCAAAACAGACTTCGCAATATCGGCGAAAACGTCCCAATAAAGGGCGATCACGCAGTTTACGCAGGCGATAACGACGAGCAAAAGCAGATGAAGCTTAGAAAATTCTCGTTCGCAAGCGGCGAGCAGCTAGCCGGCGCGCCTTTCCGCGATTTTACCCGTGCCGCGACCTTTGACGATGACGGCCGCACGCTCGTAGTTTTGGGCCTTGTAGACACGATTTATAAATTTAACGCCGCGGATCTCGCGCTCATCACAAAGCACAAAAAGGGCGTGCTAAAATACGGCAATTTTATCGCGCTAAGTAGCAAGGGTGGCGATAAAAAGGCTATTACGGCGACCGATGACACGCTTTTTATTTACGATTTTGAGACGCAGACGGGCATGCGAAAGCGATTAAAGGGCTGTGCGGCGATTTTTAAGCAGGATGAGCTAAATTTCTTGATTTTTACGCGCTTAGGTCAAATTTACCGCTTAAATTTAAGCGGTTGCGAGCTTAAAATCATCACTAAAACTTGCCCTATGACGCAGGCGCAGCGCGCAAGCGGCGGATATTGCATTCGCGCGGGCGAGACTGGCGAAAACGGCGAAATAGAGGGTGCTAACGAGCTTGTTTTTACGGACGCAAATTTTAACGTTAAATTCCGCGTGAAGCTCGATTTTGATTTCGACAAATTCGAGCTTACGGCGGATGGACCGGACGGCTGGCGCGGGCACTTTATAAACGAGCCGAATGAGCTGAGGGTTCTTGATATTGTGCGTAGCGAGGCGGGCGACCTCGAGAGCGGCGAGCACGACGGCTCGGGCAAATTTGCGCACGATAAAGCCGAGGAATTTAGATGCGACGAAGCGGACGAATTTAATCGCGGCGGCTCGGGCGAATTTACGCAGGGCAAGGCGAGCAAATCCAGGTGCGAAGCGACGGATAAATTTGAGTGCGACGAGCCCTTTAAATTTAAACTCGGCGAGCAGGTCCAATACCTCGCGGCAAAGCCCGTGCTGGCGCATAAATTTAAACAAAAGGGTGTGAGAATTTTAGGCGTCGTTACAGCTGCTTCTTGCCGGGCTGCGAGCACAAAATACGAAGCGAAGCAGAAGGGCGCATTTGCCGAGCAAAATTTAGCGTCCAGAGGCGGCCGCGGTATTGAAAACCGTGAATATTCACTCCTCGCTCCCGGTAAAAATGAAAAACGCAGGCATCGCGCGCCTGAGTGCGCCCGCGATCTCGTACTAGTCGATAATGCCTACGACGAGGACGCGGATCAAATTTTAACCTGCTATGAGATCTAAGCCATTGTCCAAGCACACCCATATTCCTGATTTAAAATTTGCAGCCGTGATTTCACGCCTTTAATTAAGGCAGGTTTGTTAAAAATTTTGCAAAAATTTTATATAGAATTCTACCAAGACGCGGAAATACCCGTTTAAAAATTCTACGACATGCAGGCGAGACCGTTGCAAAACGGCGCGGCTAGCGATGAGTACGGCGCGGCGGCGAGAATAAATCTTAACGCCCTAAGTGCGAGCAAATTTAAAGCGCAATCTCAAAGAGGTACGCGCGAAATTTTATCCCTAGCAGCGGGCTAAATTTCATGACTCGCACGCCCGCACCCTATCAAATTTAAAATTTCAGATCAACGACGATTTGTACGGCGCGACCGCGCCCTTTTCGCCGCTATCAGCACTTGACGTTTTTTGCCTTACTATCTTGCATCGCGCGGAAAAATTCCGCCCTGCTTAGCGGGACTTCGTCAGGATGGGCGCTTCTGAAATGGCGCAGGTAGCCCTCGTAATCGCCGAGCCCGATGAGCGGCGCAAGCGCGGCATCCGCGCGCGCCAAAAACCTCGCCACGGCCTTCGGGGCTGCGAGCGGATTAAATTTAAACTTTTTCATAAACGCCCCTATCCACGTACTCGCTTTCCGCCAGCTTAAAATATCCCTCGCTCGCGCCGCCTTTTGAAATTTTAAGGCACATTCGGATCGTTTGGGCGATGACTATGATCGTAACGACGACGAAAAGAGCACATAGCACGGCGTCGATGACGTTATTTCTGATGATAGCCTGCGCCTTTTCGATCGCGGCGGGATCGCTCAGGCTAGCGAGCTTGGCAGCGGTATTTTGCGCGATAGCCACGTGGCTTACCGCGTCGTGCACGCGCTCGCCGTTAGCCGGCATCAGCTTTAAGATCGCCGCATAAAGCGTGGTTATAAGCACCCAAATCGCAGGAGCGATCGTGACGAAGGCGTATTTTTGCTTGCCCATTTTAAAAAGCACCACCGTCGCAAGCAGCAGCGCGATGCCCGCGAGCATCTGATTGGACGCGCCGAAAAGCGGCCACAGCGTGTAAATTCCGCCCATAGGATCGGTAACGCCGCTGTAGAGCAGATAGCCCCAGCCCGCCACGCAGATCACCGTCGCGATGATGCCGTAGAGGGAATTTTTAGTATCGGAAAAGGGCTTATAGACGTTGCCTAAAATTTCTTGCACCATAAAGCGCCCCGTGCGCGTGCCCGCATCGACCGCGGTCAGAATAAACAGCGCCTCAAAC
The DNA here is from genome assembly GCF_938017775.1 of uncultured Campylobacter sp. Lineage (GTDB taxonomy): Bacteria > Campylobacterota > Campylobacteria > Campylobacterales > Campylobacteraceae > Campylobacter_B. Next base: position 99,693 of record NZ_CALIIU010000012.1, on the reverse strand, counting down.
AAAATCGCGAAATGGTACCAAAACGCCATCAGCTCCTTGCCGCCGATGATCTGATGCAGCAGCATCGTTAGCCCCATCGCAAAGGTAGGAGCGCCGCCCGTACGGCTCATCATCGTGGTTTCGCCGACGTTTGAAGCCAAGGCACCGATCTGCTCGGGCGTAATGCTAAATCCGATAGAATTTATGTACGCCGCGGCGCTTACCGCGTCTTTGCCCAGCACCGCGGCGGGCGAGTTGATAGCGAAGTATTCGCCCGGGCTTAGGATGCACGCCGATACGAGCGCCATTACGCCCACGAGGCTCTCCATAAGCATCGAGCCGTAGCCGATGAAAAGAGTGTGAGTTTCGCGCTCGAGCATCTTCGGCGTCGTGCCGCTGGAGATCAGCGCGTGAAAGCCCGAGATCGCGCCGCATGCGATCGTGATAAACAAAAACGGAAATATCGGACCTGCAAAAACGGGACCCGTGCCGTCGATAAATTTCGTCGTAGCGGGCATTTTAAGCTCGGGTGCGACAAAGATTATCGCGACCGCCATGCCGATGATGACGCCAAGCTTAAGAAAGGTGCTTAGATAATCGCGCGGCGCGAGCAGCAGCCACACGGGCAAAATCGCCGCGATAAAGCCGTAGCCGATCGTAAGAAGCGCGAGCGTCTCGCCCTTTAGCGAAAAAACGTCGTGCCAGTACGGATCGATCGAGACGTAATGCCCGCCCCAAAGCGAAAGCATCAGCAAAATAAAGCCGATGATCGATGCCTCGCTGACCTTGCCCGGGCGCAAGAACCTCATGTAAATTCCCATAAATATGGCGATCGGTATCGTCATCGCGATCGTAAAAAGCCCCCACGGCGAGTTTGCGAGCGCCTTTACGACGACCATCGCCAAGATCGCCACGATGATCAGCATGATGAAAAAAATCCCGATCATCGCGATACCGCCGGTGAGCTTGCCCATCTCATCTTTGATCATCTCGCCTAGGCTCTTGCCGCCGCGTCGCGTAGATAGCACGAGCACGATGAAATCATGCACCGCGCCTGCGAGCACGACGCCTACCAAAAGCCAAATGGTGCCGGGCAGATAGCCCATCTGTGCGGCCACTACCGGGCCTACGAGCGGTCCTGCGCCAGCGATAGCGGCGAAATGGTGCCCGAAAAGGACGTATTTGTTTGTAGGGACGTAATCGCGCCCGTCGTTTCGGATCACCGCAGGAGTTGCGCGGCGATCGTCCAGCTCAAAGACGCGATACGCGATAAAGCGCCCGTAGAAGGTGTATCCGATCAGATAGATGCACGCGCTGGCTACTACGAGCCAAACGGCGCTGATGCTCTCGCCTTTATTTAGCGCAAGTACGCCGAAACACCACGCCCCTATGACGGCGACCGCCGCCCAAAGGATCTTTTGCCATGTTTTCATGCTCTCTCCTTAAAACTTAGCGAGCAGCTTCGGCGCAATTCGTCGTTTTAATAAAACGGCTCGCACCTTTAAAGCGGGGCTCGTTAAATAAAATTTAGTGCGTATTTTATCGGCGTTTTTATAATTTAAAGCTGAATCGCGAAATTAAAAAGAGCTCTTTCGGCGTTTAAATTTAACGCCTAAATTTTGAATTTCAAATTTAAAGAGGCGGCTTGGAGACGCGCGAGATTTTAACATTTAATCGCCCTAAATTTAACTCCGTAGCCCTTAGCCGTTACGGAATTTATCGCGGTTTAAGAAACCAAGCGATAAAATCCTATGATAACGATTTTAATTTCTTAACAAAAATCGCGAATACTTTTAGGAGGAAATTTATGCCGAATCAGGTGTGCGGCTACGTACTTTTTCGCGCTGATATCAAAAGCTATGCAAGCTTCAAAAATAATTGCGCCAGCCGCGAGAATTTCATAAATTCCGCATGCATAAATTCCCGACGCCGCTTAAATTTTAAAAATATCCGCCGCGACGAAATCTGCGCGTATAGTTCGCCTGGTGGACTATGAGCTTTAAATTTTATCTCTTTCTAATCGCAGCTTTCATATTGCTTGCTTTAGTAGCCGTAAGTAGCGGCGGAGCGAGCATTTCGCTGGGCGACGTAGTAAAATTTTTCACCTTCGGCGAGATAGACGAGACCAAGCAGCTCATCTTGCTACAAATGCGCCTGCCGCGCCTCGTGCTTGGAATTTTAATAGGCGCGCTGCTGGCAACTTCGGGAGTGGTGGTGCAAAGCGTATTTTTAAACCCGCTTGCGGACCCCTACATCATCGGTATTGCCTCGGCAGCGACTTTCGGCGCGGTTATAGCTTACCTGCTTGGGCTTAGCGACGTTTTTTACGGAATTTTCGCATTTTTGGCCGCCGGCGGGCTTTCGCTCGTGATCTTTAAGCTCGCCGCCCTCACTCGCTCGATCTCGACTCTGCTGATCGTAGGCATCGCCGTATCGTCGTTTTTAGGCGCATTTACCTCTTTCGCGGTCTATCTCATCGGAGAGGATAGCTTTAGGATTACGGCGTGGATGATGGGCTATCTAGGCGGCGCAAACTGGCAAAAGATCGCGCTTTTGCTGCCGCCGCTGCTGTTTTGCATGGCGTATTTTTACGCGAAGCGCCACGAGCTAAATATCATCTTAAACGGCGACGAGGAGGCGAAATCGCTGGGACTCAACGTCGATAAGTCCAAAAAGAGCCTACTCATCGTCTCCTCGCTCATCATCGGCTTTTCGGTCGCATTTACGGGGATGATAGGCTTCGTGGGGCTCATCATTCCGCATACGCTTCGTATGGCGCTTCACACGGCGAGCAACGCCGTGCTGATCCCTGCTAGCGCGCTTACCGGCGGAGTTTTTTTGGTTTTTTGCGACGTAATCGCTAAAAACGCCCTCTCGCCGGTAGAAATTCCGATCGGCGTGGTGACCTCCTTTTTCGGGGCGCCATTTTTTCTATACCTAGCGTTTAGGAAGCATGCATGAAAATTTCGGCGCTAAACTTCAGCTACGGCAAGCGGGCGATCTTGCGAGGCATCGAGTTAAATTTAAAGCGGGGTAAATTTTACGGGATTTTGGGTCCTAACGGCTGCGGCAAGAGCACTTTGCTAAAAAACATCTTGCAAATTTTAAAGCCTGCAAGCGGGATCATCGAAATAAACGGCAAAAAGGCAAGCGAGTATAGCCTAAAAGAGCTTGCGGCGCTAATCGGCTTCGTGCCGCAAAAAACAGCCCTCGCAGCCGCGCTAAACGTGAATGAAATTTTACTTGCGGGCAGATTTTGCCGCCTAAAAAGCGCATTTAGCGGCTACGATGCGAGCGACCGCGACAAGGTAGAGCAAATCGCCGAGCTTTTGGACGTGAAGAAATTTTTAAATCGCAGCGCGTTTGAGCTAAGCGGCGGCGAGTTCGGGCGCGTGCTGCTTGCCAGAGCGCTCGTAAGCGAGCCTGAAATTTTACTGCTTGATGAGCCCACGGGTGCGCTTGATATGAACTACGCGATCGAGGCGATGAGGATCTGCGAAAATTTAACCAAAACGCTAAATTTAACGAGCGTCATCGTACTGCACGATCTAAATTTAGCCTCGCTGTTTTGCGATGAAATTTTGATGCTAAAAGATGGCGCAGTGAGGTATCGCGGTAGCGCGAGCGAGCTTTTTACGCCGCAGATCATAAAAGAAATTTACGGCTTTGACGCCCTGATAGTCGAAAATTTAGGAACCAAATTTATCTTACCGCAAAAGGAGAAATTATGAAAAAAATTCTTATAGCTTTGCTTTCGGCGAGTTTTGCGCTCGCCAAAGGTCTAGTCGTACTTGATCCCGCAGCAGTCGAGATCATCTATGCTTTAGGCGCGCAGGATCAGATCGCTGCGATCTCAACTACCTCGATGAGCAAGATCCGCCCGGAGGCAGAAACCGCGAAACTACCGAGCGTAGGCACCTACGTAAAGCCGAATATGGAAAAGATCGTCGAGCTTAAGCCCGATCTGGTCATCACGAGCTTTCACTCCGCAGGCGTTAGCGAGAATCTGCAAAAACTGGGACTTAAGAGCCTTGCGATGGATGCAAACTCTACCGCAGATATCTGCCAAAACGTAAAGAAGGTCGCGGCGATCGTAAAAAAAGAGAGCGAGGCGGATAAAATTTGCGCTCAGATGGATGGAATTTTTGCAGACAAACCCGCTCTTCGCGGCAAAAAAGTAGCGCTATTTTTCGGCTCAAACGCCACTATGGCCTTTAACGACAAAACCCTAGTAGGCGATATCTTCGCTCGCCTAGGCGCCAAAAATATCACAGACGGCCTAAAAGGTAGCACGCCTTCTGTATCTGCCGAATACATCTTGGAGCAAAACCCCGATATTATGGTCATCGTAGGCGGCGAGACGGAGGATTTTTTAAAAGCAAATCCGATCCTTAGAAATACCAAAGCGGTAAAATCGGGCAAAATTTTAAAGGCCCCGACGCTTATCTTGCGGGGTAGCCCGCAGATCGGCGAGACGGTGGATGAAATTTACGCGGAGGCAACGAAATAGATGTTTAAAGAACGCATTAAATCCCACCATCGCTCCAAGCTTTTCGAGAGCGTCTCCGCAAGCGAAAACGAGCTGTTCGATGCGCTGGAGCAGCCCGCAAAAGACGGCGACTGCGTGATCTATCTGCACGTGCCGTTTTGCGACAACATCTGCTCGTTTTGTTCAATGATGCGCTCCAAACTCGGCGACGAGCTGGATGAATACGCTAAATTTTTGATCCGCCAGATCAAAGACTACGGCGAGATGCCCTACTTCGACACCAAAAAGATCAAAAGTATCTACTTCGGCGGCGGCACGCCGAGCGTCTTTAGCGAGACGCACTTCGAAAAGGTTCTAGGCGCGCTGCATAAAAATTTTAAGATCGCAGAGGACTGCGAGATCAGCGTAGAGACCACTCTGCATAATTTAGACCTTCAAAAGGCGCTTGCCTTGCAAAGCTTCGGCGTAAACCGCTTTAGCATCGGCGTGCAGACCTTCAGCAGACAGGGGCGCGCGCTTCTAAACCGAGTGCATAAGCCCGCTCGCGCAATCGAGCGACTAAAGGAGCTTAGAGAAAAATTTGACGGCATGCTCTGCTGCGACATCATCTACAACTTCCCCAACGAAAGCGTGGAGGAAGCGCTAGAGGACGCGCGCTATGTAGATGAGCTAGGTCTAGATAGCGCCAGCTTTTACTCGCTGATGTTTTTCGAGGGCTCGGAGTTATACAAAAAGATCGACAAATCCTACTATGATCTAGAGATCGATAAGAAGCTACACCACGCTTTCGCGGGCGCACTACTTGTCGGAAGCGATAATTTCGAGGTTTTGGAGCTTACCAAGCTCGCTCGAAAAGGTCGCGATAACTACGGCTACATCAAGCTAAGCCACAAGGGCACGGACGTCCTTCCTATCGGCAACGGCGCGGGCGGACACGTAGCGGGCTTCGGAATTTACGGCGTGTCAGGACACAAGATGATCTCGCGAATCGATGAGCGCGAAGCAAAATACGGCGTACTAAGCAATCTATTTCAGTATCCGATCGTAAATTTAAGCGAGTTAAAAACCGCCCTAAGCGCGAGCGTTTATGACGAAGCGCTGCAGAAACTAAAGGAATTTGAGAGCTGGGGGCTTTTGGAGCTTAAGGATGAAAAATCGGTCTTAAACTTGGACGGAGTTTTTTGGGGCAACAACATCAACGAAGAGATAGCAAACATTATGAAAAAGGATTTTGTATGAAAAAAATCGTGTTTTACACCTCACAAACGGGTAACACGAAAAAGGTGGGCGACGCGATCGCCGAGCAACTAGGCTGCGAGAGTCTAAATTTCCGCGACTTTGAAGGCGAGGTCGATGATTACGACTTCATAGCCTTGGGCTTTTACGTCGATAAGGGCGAAGCCGAAGCGAAATTTATGCGCTTTTTACGCAAGATTCACGGCAAGAAGCTTGGCGTTTTTATGACTCTGGGCGCGGAGCCGGACGGCGAACACTCGCGCAAGTGCCTAGATACCTTTGAAGAGGGGCTTAAAGCAAACGGTAACGAGATTATAAGGGAGTTTGCCTGCCAGGGCGCGATCGATCCGAACCTACTTGAGACGATGCGCAAAATGGCGGCCGGCGGCAACTCGCCTCATCCTATGACCCCCGAGCGACTTGCGCGCTGGGCGGAGGCTGCGAAACACCCGGACGAGAAGGATCTGGCGGATGCAAAAGCAGCATTTGCGGGGATAAAGTAAAATTTAATCGCGTTGCGCCGCCTAAATACTGCGCGACGCGAACAAAATCAAATCATTACCCGTCCCCTCCCGCGATTTACGCAATTTAAAATTTTATCTTTGCTAAATTTGAACGACGAATTTCATTCCTACAAGCAAATTTGCCGCTGCAGGCGCAGGTCTTGCTCTAGAATTTAAACGATAAAATTTCATTTCGCGCGCAATAGATCAAACAATGCCGCCGACTTTGCGTCGCTAATGCGCGCTATGAACGCAAAAAAGCGCTTTTGCGAGCGACCGGCCTGCGAGTGGTGCCGTCATCCAATATGCTGATCGTCGCCGCTCATAGCCGCGCGACAACTTATCTATCGTCGCTCATTACCGCACCGCCGCAGCGGTGCGGAGCGTGAGCATAAAAATATTTTAGGCGTACTCTCAAGAGGACATCACCGAGCTTAATAAATTTTAGTGCGGTACTTTTACTATGTGCTCGTAAGCATAAATAAAATTCTTTAGCAAAAATTTTTAAGACAAAAATAGCAAAAGATTTGCAAGCAACGGATAAAATTTCATTATGGCTAAGATTCCATTGTGATCGCAATCATATCCGTTCTATCTGCCCATAGCTTTTTAAATTTCGCTTTTTGCCTCACTTATTGTTTTATTTAATTTCGCAGCAAATTCCTCTTTGCTTATTTCTTTAAACGCTTCGTTGGGTACGGCGATAAAAAGACTTCCTTCCAGCAAAATTACCAAAAAATCGCGCTCCATTACCACCTCACAAAATTCCGCATCATAAATGAGCGTATCTCGCTCGCTTACGAATATAAATTGCCCCTTTAAATCGTCTGAAATTTCAATGCTAAAATAGCCGAAAGTGACATTTTTATTCTTATTATATATCGCGGAATTTAGTAGCCACGATCTAACGCAAATAGCATAAATATAAAAAACTGCGCAAGCAGTAGGCAAGATAGCTCCTAAGCTCTTTATCCAGGACTTATCACCATAGTACTCGCGTAAAAACTCTATCCAATCATCCTCAAAAATAAAAAGGCAGGCCGAAAACGCAAAAGCGAAAAGCAAATCTGTCGCGCAGACGGTGCGGATGAACTTGCTCCCTTTATAAATTCTGCGCGAAATTCTAGTTCTCATTTTAGCAAATTTCCGGTTATCTTGTAGCGAGTAAGAAATCAACATATCTTTCCTTTAAAATTTTGCTAATTTTAGCTAAAATTAGCAAAAATAAAAAGATCTGTAAAATTACATTGCATGCTGCGTTTGCGCCTCTTCGGCGATACGGCCAGTAGATGGAAGGACACTACTAATGCAAGCGGTAAAAGGGCGAGCTAAATTTAATAAATTTCTACCGAAGGAGGGATCGTGAAAAATACAGCATTCATCACGGGCGCTACGAGCGCTGCTGTCATCCAATACACCGCCCGCCATTTTGCGACGGCCTGAGCATTAAAAATCCAGCTTTTGCGAGCAAGTAGCCCGCGAGCGCCACGGTCGCGATCATCGGTTATCGCCCGTCGCCACGCGCCGTAGGCGCCGCTGTCAGACGCCGTTCTCCCGCCGCGCTATAACCTATCTGCTGCCGCTCATCACCCCGTCACGCGACACCTGCCGCCGCCAATCGCCCCGCCGCCTTGGCGCAGAATCAAGTTCAAACCGAACCGCTAAATTTTAAATTCTACAAAAGTCTCATCGCGTGTAAATTTTAATTCGGAAAATGCGTAAAATTTAGGTAAAATTCCACCCAAACGCTTTGACGGTCAAAATTTAAAGGGGCGAAAATGACGAATTTCGAGTACGCTAGTCGCATTAACGAGGCTGCGGGGCTAGATTTAAGCTTAGATTGCAAAGAGATCGATCTGCAGGATAAGCTTTACGGGCTTTTTCAGTGCTTCATTCCTGACGGCGCCGGCGTGGAGGCAGTGTTTGCGCCGCTACAAAACGGCACCGAGCTACAAGCGCGTATAATGCCGATCTATGCAGTCACGGCGCAGCAGACGCAAGAGGCGTTCGATCAGGGCGTGGCGCCCGGGTATTTTTGCCCGCCGCAGGATCCGAAATTTGGTGGCGAAGCGCTTAAGAACCTAGCTTTAGCGCACATTCGAAATTTAAAAATTTTCGCAGAATTTCTAGGCAAGAGCGGACTTTTAAAGATACTTGAGCAGATAAAATCCGCTCGCGTGCAGGAGAGCTTTGATCTCGCGGATCACGAAGACGAGCTTGCGGACGCCGTCTATGAGGCGATCACGGAGTGGATGATAGATTCGCCTAAGCTCGATGCGAAGCTATGGGTGCTCGGCGAGGCGTACTATTCGATCAACTGCGACTACCTGCTACCTGTGTACTTGCAGTATCCAAACTACGCGCAAAGGCCGCAGGAGGACTTTTTGAAGCCCTACTTCGAGCTGTATCTAGCGGGACGGCAGATCGCGTTTGAGCGCGGCGAGATCGTGGTTTTCACGCACTAAATTTACGCGGGCAAAGGAAGCGAATGAGTGCCCACAAGCGACTAAAATTTGAGCCTTTCAAAAAAAGGAAGTGAGCTACGCCCACAAATGGCTGAAATTTAAGCTCAGCAACTATGGGCACAAATGCTTATCGCATATCCAAAAAAACCTTCGTCGTAATCAAGCATCTAGCAGGTTGTCTGCGTCGCATCAAGTCGCTTAAAATATTTCTGCTTTGCGTAGCCGCCGCTTTCAGCACCTTGCTAGAGCAAAATCTCCGCACATCGTTGATGTTTGGATAATTAAATTTCTTCCATCACCCTGCTGCCCTCACTTTGTATGAGGTACCCAAATAATTTACTTGCGCTAATGCTTGTTAGTCGAAATTCATCTAAATTTTAAAGAGGAATTTTGACGCAGAATTTTATGGAATTTCGCTGCCGAAAATCTCGCAAGCAATAAAATTCTATCGATTTACGCTCTTAAATTTGCTCAAATCGCCGCCTGTTTTATAAAATTCTTCAGCGTCGATCATCGTGCCGTCAGGCAGCTTACAAACGGTGTAGTCCACGCCGTTGCCGTCTTTGCGGACGATCAGCTCGCCGCCGTTTTTGATACAAAAATCCCCCGCAGCGCTAGCCTCTGCGCTCACCGAAGCGAAAGCGCCCACCACAAGCGCTACTGCAAAAAATCTCTTAAAACTCATTTAAATCCTTTCGTTTAATTTTGCCCGTTTTTAGGGTTAAGCTTAAATTTAGGCGCCAGATACGCTAAACCTGCGCCTAAATAAATAAACCGCCGACCCTCCTTGAACACCGATAATAACGTTTTAAATATTAAATCCTACCTAAGAAATCCCAGCAGCGCCAAGTCCGCTCGCCGCTGCAAAATCAAAGCCATCAGACTTCATCCAATGCAAAATTTAACATCATAAATTTTGTCTTCAATAAAATTTTAGCGGTGAAATCTAAGCCATACCAAAGCTATTTCTGCCGTAAAATACCGGCTATAAAAGCGAGGGCTGCGGCAAATACCAGCTCAGCAACAAGGCAAGCGCGGATCCTAAACGATCTCGTCTATAGGCGCGAGCTGCGTTCAAATCCTTTAAATTTAACCGCTGCTAGCCGTTTTTGCGCGCAAACTCGCCCATAAAGGAGACTAGTTTTTCAACGTCCTCGTAGTTTATCGCGTTGTAGATCGAGGCGCGGATGCCGCCTAAGACGCGGTGTCCTTTAAGCCCGATCATCCCCTCCGCCTCCGCCTGCGCGACGAAGATGGGCTCAAGCGCGGCATCTGCGATATTAAAGCTCACGTTCATCAGGCTGCGGCTCTCCTTTTGCGCGTGGCCGCGGTAGAAACCGCCGCTAGCATCGATCGCGCCGTAGAGTAGCGCCGCTTTGCGCTTGTTGCGCTCGTGCATCGCCGCGAGCCCGCTGATCTCATCCTTGATCCAGCCGAGCATTAAATTTAGCATGTAAATTCCGAAAGTGTTTGGGGTATTGCTCATCGAGTCCGCGTCCGCCTGCGTCTTGTAGCGCAGGATCATCGGCGTTTTGGGGTTTGCGCGGTCCAGCAGATCCTTGCGGATCGCCACCATCGTAACGCCCGCGGGGCCGCCGTTTTTCTGAATGCCGCCGTAAAACATCCCCACGTTGCTAAGCTCCACCGGCCGCGAAAACAGATCGCTCGAGCTATCGACTACGAGCGGACAGCCGCACTGCGGCAGCTGCGGATACTGCGTGCCGTAGATCGTGTTGTTCGAGCAGATGTAGCCGTAATCGGCGTCGTCAGAGAATTTAACCTCGGGGATGCGGTCGAATTTACTCTCTTCGCTGCTTGCGACCACGCGGTAGTTTATGCCGAGCACGCCCGCTTCCTTGATCGCCTTGCTCGTCCAGTTGCCCGTGTTGGCGTATTCTGCGACGCCGCCTGCGTATAGGTTCATCGGCACCTGCGCGAATTGCAGGCTCGCGCCGCCTTGCAAAAATAAAATCGTAAAATCGTCCGAAAAGCCGTAGAGATCGCGCACGCGGTCCATCGCGCTATGTAAAACTTCCTCGAAAATTTTGGTGCGGTGCGAGATCTCCATTATCGAAAATCCTTGCCCTGCGTAGTTTAGCAGCTCCTCTTGAGCCTGCTTTAGCACGCCCAGCGGGATGGTGCTAGGTCCTGCGCTAAAATTTAAAACCCTATCCATTTTGCCTCCTTTAGATGATTTTTGCATTTTTGCTAAGCTGCTGCGAGCAAAGGACGAACTCGTCGCCCGCGGCAAGCTCACCCAAGCTCACCGTTTTGCCGCCCTTTTGGATTTGAACGAGGTCTTTGGTGATCTCAAAAAATTTCGCCTTTTGCGCCAAAAGTTCATCCTTTGCGCTTAGCACGTGCTCCGCAGCGCTTAGTTTGGAGGCCACGAAGCTTTTAAATTTAAGCTCTAAATTTGAAAGCTTGGCAATCGAGCCTGAAATTTTCGGCTCGATAGATTTTGATCTAAGCTCCAGAGCTGCGAGGCTCAGCGCGTTTTGTGCGGATAAAATTTTATCTTTTATCAGCCTATCAAATGCGTCGCTTATGCCGTCTAAGCTCTGAAAGATCGCGCAAATATCGGGCAGCAGATCGATCATCGCGGCGGTAGGCGTGAGGCTTCGATGATCGGCTACGAAATCACTGATGCTAAAATCAATCTCGTGCCCGACCGCCGAGATGACGGGCGTTTTGGCTGCATAGATCGCGCGCGCCAAGGCCTCGTCGTTGAAGCACCACAGATCCTCGCGTGAGCCGCCGCCGCGAGCGATTACGATCGCATCGTAGCCCTTCTCGTCGGCTGCGCGCAGCGCACTTATGATCGAAGCAGGCGCGCTCTCGCCTTGCACTAGCGCGTTATACAAATCGATCTTGCAAAGCGCGAAGCGGTCCTGCACCGTGCGAAGCATATCTGCCTGCGCCGCAGAGCTCGCGCTTGTGATGATCGCGATGCTTTGGGCAAATTTCGGAAGCTGTTTTTTGTGCGCGGCATCAAAAAGCCCCTCTTTGCTAAGCCTTTCTTTTAGCGCGGCAAACGCCGCTTCCAGCTCGCCCTCGCCGCTTTTGCGGATGTTTGAGACCTGGATCTGATATGCGCCCGTGGGGGCGTATAGCGAGACTTTGCCGCTTAGGACGAGCTTATCGCCCACTGCGGGGATAAAATTTATCCGCGCGGCGTTAAATTTAAACATCGCGCAATCGATCGCCGCGCTCGCGTCTTTGATCGTGAAATACCAGTGCCCGCTCGTGCTTTGAATTCTAAATTTAGAGATCTCGCCCTCGACCTCGACGAAGCTAAAGCTCGTCTCCAAAAGCGCCTTGGCTTGGGCGTTTAGCTCGCTTACGCTAAGCATCGTCGCTCTTCCGCGCGATTTTCTCCGCGATAAAAAGCGTGCTGACGTCGAAGCTGAAACCCTTTTGCACGCGCAGCTCAAAGCCCGCATTTTTGAGCTTTTCGCTAAAGCTCGCGGCGTCTAGGAAGCTACCGATGGAGCTTGGTAGATACTCGTAGGCTTCTTTGTTTTTTGAGATGAAGGCGCCGATTTTGGGTAAAATTTTACTCACGTAAAAATCTCTGATTTTAAACGCGAGCCCGCCGCTTGCGGCTTTGGTAAATTCCAAAACCACGAGCGAACCTCCCGGTTTTATAACGCGATTAAACTCCGCAAGCGCTGCGTCCAGCTCCACGACGTTTCTTATGCCGTAGCTGATGCTTAAAATATCCACGCTCGCGTCATCCAGTGTCGTGGCGCCCGCGGTTGCTTTGATAAACTCGCAGCCAGGAAATTTTTGCCTAGCTACCTCGAGCATCCCTTCGCTAGGATCGATCCCCACGATCCGCTCGATCTGCACGCCGTGCTGCGCCGCGCCGTCGCGCCACGAGCTTATCATATCGCCCGTGCCGCACGCGATGTCGGCGATACTCACGAGCTTTCCTTTAAGCTTTTCAAGCGTCAGCTCGACCGCTTTTTTGCGCCACGAAACGTCCACGCCGAAGCTGATGGCGCGGTTTGCCAGATCGTAGGTAGGCGCGATCTGATCGAACATCTTTATGATTTTTTCCTGTTTTTGCACGGGTTTTCCTTATTCGTATGCTTTGATTTTGCGCAGCGATCTTTTCAGAGCGCGCAAAAGAGGCTCTTTTTCATTTAAAATTTTTTCCTCCAACTCGGCGCGGCGATCGTTTAGCCGGGCGTCCAGAGCCAGCAGGTACGCAAACGCGACGCCGCTTTTATCGCTTGCTTTTTGATAGATCGCGATGAAATTTTGCCACACGCTGATATCTTGCAGCGCGCCGAAATCCTCGCAGGCGGTCTTGGTGCGTTTAAACAGCTCCCTGACGCAGCCTTCGTCAAAGCTTCTTGCAAAAATTTCAAGCGCGTATCGCAACCTCTTTAGCCCTATGCGCGCGTCGTGAAATGCCTGCAGCGATGAGCCTTGCTGCAAATTTTTTAGCTCCGCGCGCAAGCTTTTAATCAGCTTGCAGAGGCGGGCGGAGGCGAACTTTTTTGAAATTTTTTCATATTCGCTGCGCGCGTAGATGCCGTCCGCGCCGCTTAAAAAGCCGCTAATAGCGCCGTTTAAATCTGCAAATTCCGCGCTAGAAAGAAATTCTAAAATTTTATCCTCAGAGCGCTTTGCGATAAGATTTAGCTGCTGTAAAAAGCTCGCAGGCGCGTCGTCGGCTTTTAAAAACTCCGCAAAAACGTGAAGGTCTCGCAGCTGATTGCTGCGGCTCATAAATTCTGCGAGGAGTTTTAAAATTTCATCCTTTTTTTCAGCTTCGAAAAGCGGCGCGGACAGCTTCAAAACCGCTCTAAATTTACGAATCTGCACGCGCAGCTCGTGAAGAGCTTTGGGGGCTAGGCTTTTTTGATACTCGCCCTTTGCGGCACACGCCCTCGTCCACGCTAGCTCAAGCGCCAAACGCGCGAGCTTAACGCTGTCCGCATAGGGCGGCGCGAAAAATTTAACTCGGCTAAATTTTTTAAAAACGTTGCGGGCGTGCGCGAAATCAAGAGATCGCGGCGGGATGCCGTAGCGCGCCAGATAGCGGCTTTTGTAGCGGTAATCGTCGGTGATCTCGCAAAAATCGGTGCTGCCGAAGGTTTTTGCAAAATCAAAATTTGCGCTAGAGGGCTCGTCTTTAAATTTAGCCCGCAGCACCGCTAGCATATTTAGCTCGCCGCCGTAAAGCTCAAGCCAAAACTCCGCTTCGTCGCTGGCAAAGCCGTAGCGGTTCTTTTGCACGACGCGGGCGACCCTGCTTTTTAAAGCCTCTTTGAAATCATCTTTTGAAATTTTAAAATTTAGAGTTTGTCTGTCGAGATCCTCTTTTTTGTGATGCAAAGAGCACTCGTCGTTTTGGCGGATGTAGTAAATTTCAGGGTAGAACGAAGTATAAAACCAAGCGACTTTTACCTTGCGACATTTCAGCCCTGCACGCTCTAGCGTCTGCAGAATCGAATCGTCGCTCAATAAAAATTTACGCTTAGTTTGCATACCCGCTCCAAAAATAAAGTGGGTAATAATAGCAGAAAATTCTTTAAACTATCTACACTTTTCGCAGTCTTCGACCGTAGCCGTGATATTTAGCTTGCGGATGAAATTGCCAGCTTTGCGTTCGATGTTTTTCAAAACGTCCTTATTAAAGGCATCATCCATGAAAAGATCCGTGACGTTGCCGCATTTTTCGCATACGACGTGGATGTGCGGCATCTGATAAATGTCGTAGCGACTCTTTTTATTCGGCGCATTGACCTCGACTACGACCCCTTCGTCGAGCAGGGTGTTTAAATTTTTATAAACCGTCGCCAGCGAAATGGATGGATAGTCCTCTTTGATCCCCTCGTATAGGTCATCTATGCTTGGATGTTCGTGGCGATATAGCACCTTTAGGATGCATAATCTTTGAGGAGTTGCTTTCAAACCGCAAGTTTTGAGTAGTTCTACGTGGCTCATTTTTGTCCTTCAAAAAATTTTAAAGTGATATTATCAAATTTTACTTTAAACAAAGTTGATATTAACTAATACTTTTTATCACTTAATATTCGCTCGGTTAGAGTTTGGATATCCAAGCCCAAGCTGCGCTCCACGTCGGCGGTCTTGCCGTGCGGTAAAAAGATATCAGCAAACTCGAAGCTTACGATCTTTACGTCCGAAATTTCATTTTCTTGCAAAAATGCGCTTAAAATTTCACCGACGCCGCCCTTTTTGGCGTTGTCACTAAAGACGTACCAAATTTTATCCTTGCGAGCTAGGCTTCGCAAGAACTCGTCGTCCAAAGGCTTTGCAAAGACTAGATCTACGACATCCGCTTTGATCTGCCCTTCTAGCGCCTCAGCCGTTTTATATGCCCTACCTGCGCCGTTTCCGTAGCCGATGAGAGCTATGCGCGCGCTATCGCTGCGCTTTAAAAACACCGATTTTGCAAGCTCTACCGCAGACGCGCCGGTCTCGTCGCAGTCCAAGATAAAGCTTCCGCGTGGATAGCGTATCGCCAAAACCCCCTCATGCGCATAGGAGTACTCGATGATTCGTTTAAAGCTCGCCTCGTCCCGCGGCGCGCACATACTGATGTTTGGGATCGCGTTTAAAAAGCTCACGTCAAAGACCCCCTCGTGCGTCTCGCCGTCCTCGCCTACGATGCCTGCGCGATCCATCGCAAGGACTAAGCTTAAGTTCATAATCGCCGCGTCGTGGACGATCTGATCGAACGCGCGCTGCATAAAGGTCGAATATATCGTAACATACGGCTTAAAACCCTCGCGCGCCATCGCAGCCATCGAGCTTAGCGCGTGAGGCTCGGCGATCGCGACGTCCCAGAAGCGGTGGGGAAATTTCTCGATCAGTTTATCCATGCCGGTGCCGCTCGGCATCGCGGCGGTCACGCCCACGACGTTTTCATGCTTAGCGGCCAAATTTAAAAGTGCCTCGGCGTAAATTTGCGTGGCACTTTTGGCGGCGGATTTTTTCTTAAATTCTCCGCTTTGAATATCGAAAGGCCCTACGCCGTGCCAGCTCTCCAAATAGCCCTCCGCCTTGTCGTAACCCTTGCCTTTGATCGTCTGAGCGTGCACGACGACGGGTTTGCGCGCGCTTTTTGCCGTCTTTAGCGCCGATATGAGATCGGCTAGGTTGTGGCCGTCCACCGGGCCGATGTAATCAAGCCCAAGCTCCTCAAAATACATCCCAGGGATGATGAGCTTTAAGGAATTTTCAAAGCGCTTTGCCATATATGTCGCGCTCTGTGGAGCGTGGGAGAGCAGCTCTCTTACGTGGGATTTAAATTTTTGATAGGTCTCGCCCGCCATCGCTTGGCTTAGGTATTTGCTAAAGGCGCCGATCGGCTTGCTGATGCTCATTTTGTTATCGTTTAGGATGATGATGCAGGGCAGGCGTAGATCGCCGAGCTCGTTCATCGCCTCATAAGTCATGCCGCCGCTCATAGATCCGTCGCCGATTAAGACCACGGGAATTCTATCCTCGCCTTTGAGCTTGATAGCCTTTGCCGCACCTACGGCTAAAGAGATCGATGTCGAGGCATGCCCTGCCACGAAATAATCAAATTTACTCTCGCTAGGCTTCGTGTAGCCACTGATACCGCCGAACTGCCTAAGCGAGCCGAACTCCTCCCAGCGGTCCGTTAGAAGCTTGTGCGCGTAGCTTTGGTGGCTTACGTCGAAGATAAACGGATCGCTCGCGGCGTCGAACACGTAGTGCATCGCCACGATGAGCTCGACCGCGCCCATGTTTGAGCTTAGATGGCCGCCGTTTTTGCTCACGACTTCGATAATGCGCGCCCTGATCTGCGTGCAGAGCTCCCGTAGCTCCTCTAAACTTTTATTTTTAATATCCACTCAAAATTTCTCCCATTGCGTCTAGGACGCGGCTACTTTGCTCAGGCGTGCCGATCGTGATGCGCACGGCGTTTAGCCCGTAGCTTTTTAAATTTCTAATGATGACGCCGCGGCGCAGAAGCTGCTCGCAAAGCTCGCTACTATCTAGCGGCGGGCTAAGTTTGAATGTGATGAAATTTGCGTAGCTAGGGATAAATTCCAAATTTCGCTTGCGCGCAAAATCCTCGAAGCGGCTCATCTGCGCGGCGTTGTTTTGCAGGCTCTTTTGCACGAAAGCCTCGTCTTTTAGCGCCGCAATTGCCGCTGCGAGGCTTAGCGTCGTGATGTTAAAGGGCGGTCGCAGTTTATAAAGCGCGCTTATGATTACGCGCGGCGCGATGCCGTAGCCTACGCGCATACCGCCCAGGCCGTAGACCTTCGAGAAGGTGCCTAGATAGAGCACATTTTTAAAATTTTGAATTAAGAGCTTAGGATCAAGCCTCTTGCGCTCGTCTTTAAACGCCGCAAATTCGTTGTATGCGGCATCGATCACTAAAAGCGTGTCCTCATCCACGCTGCCAGCGAACTCATACACTGCCTCCGCATCCAAGCACTCGCCCAGCGGGTTGTTCGGCACGCACAAAAAGATGACCGAAATTTCATCCCTGTGCGCGTTATAAATTTTTAAAAGCTCAGCCAGATCGTGCTCCTGCGCGCTCGTTTTGTAAACTTTAGCCTCGCAGTGGCTTGCGTAGATGCCGTACATCGCGAAAGTGACGCCCGCTTGCAGTATCGCGCGGCGCGAATTGAGCTTGGCGTGCAGCGCAAACTCAATGATCTGATCGCTGCCCGCGCCGATGATGATATTTTGCGGCTCTACGCCGAATTTCGAGGCAAGCGCGCCCTTTAGCTCATACATCGAATCATCGGGATAAAGATGCGCACAGGCGGCGTTTTGCGCGATCGCCTCCTGCACCGCCTCGCTCGTGCCGAAGGGGTTTTCGTTGCTAGCAAGCTTTAACACGTCCTGCTTGTGGATACCAAACTCCCGCACCACAAGCTCGATCGGCTTGCCTGCTTCGTAATTGCTTAGATTTTCTACAAATTCGTTAAATTTCATCACTCCCCTCCGTTTATATAACTTCCCAGCCAGGTGATTTCGTGTCCGTTTTTCTGCGCGTTTTGCAGCACGCGCGCCACGCGCTCGTCGTCGATGTGTCCCTCAAAATCGACATAAAAGACGCATTTAAAATCTCTAAGCTTGACAGGGCGGCTTTCTAATTTGGTTAAATTTATCCCCTCGTTGCGAAACATCTGCAAAAAGTCCACAAGCCCGCCCGGACGGTCGTCGGTTTTGGCTAGAATGCTCGTTTTGTTGCGGTCGCTCTTTTGGTTTTTAAAGTCGCTCAGCACGAAAAATCGCGTACGATTGGCGGAGTTGTCCTCGATCTTTTGAAACATCATCGGCACGCCGTAAAGATCGGCGGCGATCTTGGAGCAGATCGCGGCGGAGTGCGGCGTGGCAGCCGCCATCTGCGCCGCAAGCGCGGTAGATTTGGTCGCGGTAAATTTAACGCCGCTAAGACCGTGATCGTCTAAAAATTTAAGGCACTGATTGTATCCTTGCGGATGCGAGAATATCTGATCCACCGTGCTTACGTCGTCGCAGTGGCTCGCAAAGCAGTGGTGGATATCCATATAAATTTCGGCGACGATCTTGACGCCCTCGTATTTTCGCAAGCAATCAAGCGTCGCTCCCACCGCGCCTTCGGTGTTGTTTTCGATCGGCACGACGCCGTATTTGGCCTCGCCGCTATCAAGCTCCTTAAAGACCGCCTCGATGTTCGAGAGCGGCAGATAGGAGCTTACCGCGCCGAAGCGGCTCTTGGCGGCTTGGTGCGAATAGGTGCCGAAAGGCCCCAAAAACGCGACTATCTGCGGCTTTTCTAAATTTCGCGAAACCGAGAAAATTTCAAAAAATATCGCCTCGATCGCCTCTTTGCTTAAATTTCGCGCCTTTCCGCCGTCCAGCCTGCTGATGATCGAGCGCTCGCGCTCCGGGCGGTAGATCGCGCTGCCCGCGGTCTGCTTCAGCTCGCCGATCTTTTTGACAAATCCCATGCGCTCGTCGATAAGGCGCAAAATTTCATCATCCAGCCTGTCGATACAAACGCGCAGATCATCGATGTTTTGCATCATAGCCCTCCTTTTGCTCGCCCTCAAATTTCTGCGCGGATTTTAGAAATTTCACGCCGCCTTTTTTGCTGCACGCTTTTAAATTTTGACCTCGCGAACTTAAAATTTCATCGCTTAGGATAGCTGCGCCGCAACTTCCGCACGCTAAGAGGACGCAATAAAATTCGTCGCAGCGGGATCTGAAATTTAAAGAGCCCAGATTAAAATTTAAAGCGGGGCTTTGTTTTGCCGTAAAATTTACAGGCGTATTTTGTTCAGATCTGAAATTTAAAGCAGCGGCGCGTTCAGGCTCGGAATTTAAAGCGACGGTGCGTTTAAAATTTAAGACCGTGCTTGCTACTGCGTTAAAATTTAAAGCCGCTGCGCGTTCGGATTTGAAATTTAAGATTGCGCCCTGTTTTGGACGGCTCGCCGCGCGGATCATACGAGATCCTTTTCGAGCGCGATTAGATCATCAAAGCTCTCGCGCTTTCTAATCAGGCGGTCCTGCCCGTCGTAAACCGCGATCTCGGCGGCGCGACAGCGGGTGTTGTAGTTGCTCGACATCGAAAAGCCGTAGGCGCCGGCGCTTTTGATCGCGAGCAGATCGCCGCTTTGTAGGCTAGGCAGGCTAACGCCTTTGGCCAAAAAATCGCCGCTTTCGCATATCGGGCCCACGACGTCGCAGAGGCTAGCTTCGCTTAAATTTACGCTTGAAATTTTTTCATCCGCGCCCGAACTGCTTGTCTGATCCGCGCCTCTGCCGCCTAAATTTACTTCGCTATCGCCAGCTTCATCTAAATTTATACCCTCCGAGGCGCTAACGATCTCGATGGCGTGGTGCGCGCCGTAGAGACTCGGGCGTATGAGATCGTTCATCGCGCCGTCTACGATGACGAAGCGCTTGCCGCAGTTTTGTTTTTCATAAAGCACGCGGGTGAGGAAGACGCCCGCTGCTCCCGTGATGAAGCGCCCCGGCTCGCACACGATCGTGACATCTAGACCGCTTAGGCTCTTTAAAATCCCTTGCGCGTAGTCGTAGAGCACGATCTGTTTTTCATCCTCGTAGCGGATGCCGATGCCGCCGCCCACGTCAAAAAATTTTATATCGATCTCAATGGCTCGCAGTTCGCGCAGTAGATCGCTTACGATCTTTGCGGCGTCGCAGATCGGCGCGATGTCCGTGAGCTGGCTGCCGATGTGAAAGTGGATACCGACGGGATTTAAAAATTTGCTCTTTTTGGCGTAGATATACATCTTGCGCGCGGTCTCGATGCTGACGCCGAATTTGTTCTCATTTAGCCCCGTGGAGATGTAGGGATGGGTCTTAGCGTCAACGTTCGGATTTACGCGGATGCTGATGCGAACGGGCTTATTTAGCTTTTGCGCGATCCGCTCCAGACGCAGCATCTCGGCTTCGCTTTCTAAATTTATCAGTAAAATGTCTGATTGAAGCGCAAACTCGAGCTCGCTGTCTTGCTTGCCGACGCCAGAGAATATGATCTTATAGCTCTTCGCGCCGATATACAGAGCGCGGCGCAGCTCGCCGATGCTGACGCAGTCAAAGCCGCTGCCCAGATCTGACAAAAACTTCAAAACGCTAAGGTTAGAATTGGCTTTAATCGCGAAGCAAACGAGCGACTTGCGCGCTGTGAAGACTTCTTTGAGCGCTATGAAATTCTTTTGTATCTCGTTAAAATCGTAAACGTATAAAGGGGTGCCGTATTTGCGGGCTAAGCTTGAATAATCCATAGAATTTCCACCGATAAATTTTGCGCCATTCTAACAAATCAAGGCTTAACGATGCTTAAAAACCAAAAATGCTGCAAAGCCTAATAGCGTTGTTATGGGCAAGATAATGCCAAGTTCTGGGATGATGACGCCGTTGAGAGAAAACCTAATTAACACGAAAAGCACGCCCCAAGCGCATAGCGTAGCGATAAAAAATCCAAAGCTTAGTAGCGCGAGATTAAAAAATCGCCCCGTAACGGGCAGGTAATAATACAGCACCAATACCGCCAAGGGCGCGAACAATGGAAAAAATATCATATTATAAAGGCTTGCTTTTATGGTGGAGATATTCACGCCTTGATGCGAAAAGGTACGGATCGAACGCAGAGCATCCCTGATCGAATATACATTACTCGTATCATAAACGCTTGCAATCGAGCTTGGATCAAAGCCCTTAAGCGCCTCGCTCTGCGCGCTAAGCTTACTTTTTAATCCACTTCCTCCAAGCTTAAGCTGCGCTGGTAAAGTCGTGGTATTTACGTCGCGCAGATGCCAAATTTTGCCTGCGTATTCGCCAGAGCTTGCGTGCGAGCGTGAAGCAACGGAGTTATCACCCATATCAAAGATCGTTATATCATTTGCGTTTTTGCCGCTTAAAGCCTTGATGTAGATATATTTACCCTCAAATTTCAAAAACATATCTCCCCCCGTAGGCGATAAATCGGTTAAATTCTTTTGAAATTTTAATGCGTATGCAAACGGGGTAGAATTTAAAGCTATAAAGCCCACAGTAATCGCAAGTGCGATCAAAAATGGAGGGATTATCAGAGCGTTTTTGCTAACCCCAAGCGCATAAAAGCTCACCAGCTCGTTGCTACGGATCATATTAAAGCCCATCAAAATAAGCGCAAAAATAAGACTTAGCGGCAGCGTGTAGCTAAGCGCGACTGCGGCTGTTAGGGCGATATATAAAAGAGCAGTATTTGCGCTTGAAGGAAAATCTTTGAGATTGGTAAGCACATCGATGCCTACGTAAAAGCACTCAAGGGCTATTAGAAGGATAAAAAAATACTTCAGATAGGAAAGAGCCGCGTATTTTACGTATAACTTCACACCCTAGCCTTTTTAATCGTAAATTTTTGCGCGATCTGCTCTATATCCGAGCAAATGAGCTCCTCTACCGCGCGCGCGACGTAGGGCAAAATTTCGCTCAACTTCTCACGCTCGCTTTCGTTAAAATTTCCGAGCACGAAATTTGCCGCATCCTGGTCCTGCCGTTTTTTGCCCACGCCGATACGCACGCGCTCGTAATCTGCACCGATTAGCGCGTCGATCGATTTGATGCCGTTGTGCCCGCCGCTACTGCCGCCTTTTTTAAATTTAACGGCGCCCAGATCCAAATCTATATCGTCGTGCACCACGATGATGCGCTCCGGTTTGTAAAAATCGTTCGTCGCCTTTACGGAGTTGCCGCTTAAGTTCATAAAAGTTTGGGGTTTTAAAAGAAGAAGCGAGCCCTTTTTAAAGAGCTCGCCTTGAAATTTAGACGAGCCGAGCTCGCTAAAGCCGCCCGTCTTTAAAATTTCGTCGATTAGCATAAATCCGACGTTGTGTCTAGTGTCTGCGTATTTCTGAGCAGGATTCCCAAGTCCTGCGATCAGTATCATAGGCACCCCTATTTAGCCGAAGTAACTCCGACTACCGCTACCGAGCCTTCTAGGATGATGTTGACGCCCTCTTTTACCGGGATATCGCGGATTAAAAGAAAATCGCCTACGTCAAGATCGGTCACATCCAGCGTAAAAGCGTTCGGTAGGTCTTTGCCGGCGCATTTTACGGCGATACGGCGCTTGGATTGCACCAAAATACCTTTGTTTTTTAGCCCTTTAGCGATGCCAGTTACTTTAACCGGCACTAAATATTTGCTTACGACGTCATCCTGAACTACTCGCAAATCTACGTGAGTTAGGGTATTTGTGACGGGGTGCTTTTGGTATTCTTGCACTATAACGCGATATGTCTTACCACCCACGCTAACCTCGAAAGGAAGATCTTCTTTTGCGCGCATAGCCTTGATAAAGTCGTTTACTTTAAACGCTGCGTTAATATTTTCAAATCCTTTCGCATAAATATTAGCGATTAGATAACCATCTCGTTTTAGGGATTTTGAAGCCCTTTTACCGATACTATCTCTAACGATACCTTCTAACATTAGGTTTCCTTTGTGAAAAAATGAAGCGTGATAATAGCTAAATGTTGCTTTAAATCTATTTAAGCGCCACGATGAAACTTAGAAGTAAAGCCGCACGGAATTTAGCCGATTAAATTTACGCTAAATCATGCGAACTCAAGACATACTCGTATATGCACGGGCAAACGAATAGAATTCTGCCTGAGCGGCGGCAGGCAGAATTCTTTAAAATTTTAAATTGCAAAAATTTAGAATTTTAAAATTTATGACTTAGCGGATCTCTTTTAGCTGTACGACTTCGCCGGCGAGCATCTCTTCGGCGCTCTCTCCGGATTCTGCCGCCAAATCCCTTTTTTTGGCAAGATCAACGTTTTTGATCTGCAGATCGAGGTCGTTTCGCTTAGAGGCCTTATCCAGCGCCTCCTCGCGGGTAATGACGCCATCTCTATAAAGATCGAGCAGGTGCTGATCGAAGGTCTGCATGCCGTAGGTGTTGCGACCGTCGGCAATCGCGTCAGGAATTTCATCGTCACGCGCATCAAGTATCATATCCTTAATACGCGTGTTTTTGCGTAGAATTTCAACGACGGCTACGCGCTTGCCCTCGACAGTACGGGCAAGGCGCTGAGAGATGACCGCCTCTAGGACGGATGCTAGCGTCATTCGGATACGCTCCTGCTCGGCCTGCTCAAACATCGCAATGATTCGGTTTACCGTCTCTTTCGCATCGATGGTGTGCACCGTCGAAAACACTAAGTGGCCCGTTTCCGCGGCGTGAAGTGCGGTCTCGATCGTCTCCAAATCGCGCATCTCGCCCACAAATATAACGTCCGGGTCTTCTCTCAGCGCAGCGCGAAGCGAATCTGCGAAGTTATTGCAGTCCTCGCCGATAGCGCGCTGATTGATGATGCATTTATCGTCTTTAAATACGAACTCGACGGGATCCTCGATCGTAACGACGTGGCTGGTTCTTTGCCTATTTATACGATTTATCATACTTGCGATCGTTGTCGTTTTTCCGCTTCCCGTAGGTCCCGTAAGTAGCACGACGCCGCGCATAGCCGTGTCACAAATATCTTTGATCGAAGGCGGCAGACCTAGATCGTCGATCTCTGGAATTTTAACCGGTATCGTTCGGAAAACCGCGCTGATACCGTCGATCTGAAAGAAAATATTAACGCGGAAGCGATAATCTTCGTTTAGCTTATAGGTAAAATCCACGCTCTTCTTCTCGATAAGCTCAGGAAAGCGCGTGATGAGAAGCTCCTTAGCTAGCGTCATCGCGTCTTCTTTCAAAAATGGCGTTTTGCTGAATTTTACTAGCTCGCCGTGGATACGACCTCTGATAACCGCGCCCGATTTAAT
This sequence comes from uncultured Campylobacter sp., assembly GCF_938017775.1. GTDB lineage: Bacteria > Campylobacterota > Campylobacteria > Campylobacterales > Campylobacteraceae > Campylobacter_B. The sequence goes on along the minus strand of NZ_CALIIU010000012.1, from coordinate 75,721 downwards.
GTGAAGGTCGCTACCGCCGTTTTGGATTAGAAATTCCAAATATTTATTTAGCCTATCTCGCTGCTTAAAATCCAGCGTAGAAGCGTCAACTTGATACTGCGAATAATCTATAGAACCCGCCATCATTTCTCCTTTTTAAGTGTTTTTATTATCTCTTTAAATGCTTCTTCAAAGACCACTAATCCGTCATCCAGCAGCTTTTTATATGCCTTTTTCATATCGATCTTCGCATCCGCTACGCGCGCGAAAAAATGCTCTATCTCGTCATCGCTCGGCGGCATTTTGGGTTTTTGATCGCCGCTTATAAAAGCCTCTATCGTCTCAAGCGGCGCGGTGTTTACGCAGCCCGGATACATTAGCTCGCTTACGTAGTAATCCTTTGGCAGATCGTCTCCTTTTACGCCCGTGCTCGCAAACAGCGGTTTTACGTAATTTAAATTTTCTTTAGCGATGATATTGTAGCATTTTGAAGCGTTCATCGTGCCGATTTTGCCGGTAGGAAGGCCCGCCGCAGCCATTTTTTCATCCAGTAACCTATCGAAGCGGCTAACGAAGATGCTAATTACGGTTTTTGGTAAATTTGCCTTTGGAAAGTAGCGACGAAAGCCTGCGATCCCCTCTTTTATCGCCTCGATACATTTTGCGGTCTGCTCCGGCGAAAAAACCAAGGTCGCGTTTACGCTGATTCCCTTTTTTAGCAGATCACGCATCGCTTCGTAGCCTGCCTTGGTCGCGGGGATTTTGATCATAACGTTTGGCATGCCGATCGTGCCGTATAAGTGCTTGCCCTCGCGGTACATCGCCTCGGCGTCGTCTGCGAAATATGGATCAACCTCGATACTTACAAAGCCGTCATCGCCGTTGATAAAATTTTTAAGTAGGCTCTCCGCCGCGCTTCTGATGTCTGCGGTGGCTAAAATTTCATACAGCTTTTTAGGCTCTTTTTTTCTAAATTCCTCTTTGGCCGCATCGTATGCCGGGGAGCTTAGGATCGCGTTTTTAAAGATCGCGGGATTGGAAGTAGCGCCGTTAATTATCCCTTTTTTGATCAGCTCGTCGAAATCTTTATCGATAAAATCGCGCTCCAAAAAGTCGCACCAAAGGCTGAAATTTAGGGCTTTATCATACATATTTCATAATCTCCTTCAAATCCTTTTTTTCAATGCAGACGCTCGCGTGCTCTTTTAAAATTTCATTCGCGCAAAAGGCGATTTTAAGTCCCGCTTCGCGAAACATCGAAACGTCGTTCGCGCCGTCTCCCACGCACATTACCTCGCTCGTCTCTAGACCCATCAGCGATTTAAGCTGTGCAAGCAGCGCGCCTTTTGAGTATCCAAACATCATCTCGCCGCCGAAAAGCCCGGTTAAAATTCCGTTTTTTTCATGCAGATAGTTCGCAAAGCTCGCGTCAAAACCTAGTTTTTTCTGCGCGGCGTCCGTGGCTAGATGAAATCCGCCGCTAAAGACAATCACTTTTATGCCTTTGTTTTTCAGATACGCGATGATCTCGCTAGCGCCGCAAACAAAAGGCAGGTTTTCTGCGATAGCTTTGGCATCGCTAAGCTTCATTCCCTTTATCAGCGCCACTCGCTCGCTAAGGCTCTCGAAAAAATCAAGCTCGCCCGCCATCGCACGCTTCGTAATTTCGCTGACTTGTCGCTGCGTGCCCATTTTAGCGGCGAAAAAACCTATCGTCTCGCCATCCATCAGCGTAGAATCAAAGTCGAAAACACAAAGCTTTATCATAAATATCCTCGCAAAAATTTAGGAATTATAGCTAATTTAAGTTTAAGTTTTTTGGAATTAGCATAAATTTTTCGCTTTTTGCGACCTCGTAAATTTTGCTCCCGGCCCCGAATGAGCATAAATTTATATATTTTTTTTCGCCAAAATATAAAATTTCATCTTGATGGTAGTGCCCCTCGATGATTAAATTTGCCGCGTAAAAATCGATCTTAGGCGCGATTATATCCTTAAAATTTGGCATTTTTCTGTAGAGGTTTTTCCCCTCTTGTGATTTTAAGATCGTCTTTGAAATTTTAAATTTTAAAGCGCGATCGAGCAGGTCCATAAATTTCAGAAAAGTTCTATTTCGCAGCGAAAGCAGCGCAAACTGCGTCAGACGCGGCAAAAACAGATCGCCGTGCGCGATCTGCACCGCCTCGTCGCTCTCGTAGATAAATTTAACGGGCTGCGCGGCGTTTGGATAAACTATTGCGCGGGGGAAAATTTCGCGCAGATTAAAATCGTGGTTGCCCTCGAAGTAAAAAATTTCGCATTTTCGCGACAGCTCGTTTATTAGCGCGATCTCCTCTTTGTAGAAGCGCTGCACGTAGGTCGTGTTTGCCAAAAAATCAAACATATCGCCCATCATAAAAATTTGGGGTGGCGGCGTAGGCTCAGCCTTCAGTGCGCGCAGAAATTTCAAAAATTGCGGTCTGCTCGCGCCCGCGTGCGCATCGCCGATAAAGATCGCGCCCGGTTTTATCGCCTGAATTTGATTATTTTGCATCTAGGCTCCCGCGCGTAACGGCTTTTGCGAAAAAGTTCATCGCTTAAATTCCGTGCGCGATACGCGGCAGTGCCGTAGCTTCGGCGAATCCGCACATTAAATTTGCATTTGCGACCGCCTGCGACGATGCTCCGCGCAAAAGATTATCGATCGCCGAGTTGATCCAAATTTTATCGCCCGCAGTTTTTACAAAAATATCGCAAAAGTGCGTTCCTGCGACGTTTTTTATACTCACGGGCTCGCTACGGACGCGCACGAAAGGCTCGTTTTCGTAAAATTCCCGCAGCACCGCCTCTGCGTCCACGCTCTTTTGCAGCACGCCAAACGCGCTAACCAGCATTCCGCGCGTAATCGGCAGCAAATTCGGCACGAAAAGCGTGCTAAATCCGCCGCCTCTTAAAATTTGCAGCTGCTCCTTGATCTCGTCTGCGTGGCGATGCGAGATCGGCGAGTAGGCGCCCGCGTTTTCGTTTACGCTTACGAAATGGCTGCTTGCTTTAAGAGCCTTACCTGCGCCGCTTACTCCGCTTTTTGCGTCGATAAATACGCCGAGGGCGGGATCGAGTAGCCGCACAAACGGCGCGAGCGCCAAAATAGAGCAGGTGGGATAGCAGCCCGGGTTTGCCGTAAGGCGGGCGGCGCGGATCTTTTCGCGATTTAGCTCGGGCAGTCCGTAAACGGCGTGGGCTAAATTACGAGGGTCTAAATGCGCGGTGTAATTTTTCTCGTAAAGCTCGCGGCTTAGGCGGTAATCAGCCGATAGATCGACCACTTTGACGCTTTTAAATTTTAAAATTTCGCGGGCAAATTCCATCGCTTTTTCATGCGGCAGCGCCAAAAAAATAAGATCGCATCTTTGCGCCGCAACGCGAGCGTCCGCGGCTTCTACGGGCATCTGCAAAACCCCGCGAAGTTGCGGGAAAATTTCGCTTATCTCGCCCTGCGCTGAAGCGCCCAAATACGAAATTTCAAAGCCCGGGTGGGAAAGTAGAGCCTTAATCAGCTCAAGCCCCGTATAGCCGCTAACGCCGATGATGCCTACTTTTTTCACGCTAATTCTCAAATTTAATCGGCTTGTATTCGACGCTTAGAATTTCCACATCGCGTGTGCCTGATGGTAGCTGAAGCACCACCTCATCACCCTCGGCTTTGCCTAAAAGCTGGCGCGCAAGCGGCGTATTAATATTGATGAGCTTGCGCGAGATGTCCGCCTCGCTAAGCCCTACGATCGTGTAAACCTCCTCCCGCTCGGTCTCCACGTCCATAAAGGTAACGGTAGAGCCAAATTTTACGCGGTCGTGCTCGTAGGTCGAAGGATCGATGATCTTTGAGCGAGAGACGATGTCGCTAAGCTCGGCGATGCGCGAGAGCAAAAACGCCTGCTCTTCGCGCGCTGCGTGGTACTCGGCGTTTTCTTTCAGATCGCCGTGTCCGCGCGCGATGTCGATCTGCTGCACGATGTGAGGCAGCTTCACGCTCTGAAGCTCTTTGAGCTCGGAGGTGATCTTTTCATATCCGTAAAGCGTCATTGGTTCTGTCGTCATAATCTTCCTTTCTTTTTATCAAATTATATAAGCTTTAGCCTTAAAATTTTAGCTCGCGGGCTGCGTTAAAATTTTTGCCACGTTTTCGCTGGAGCCGAATTTCAGATAATCTCGCAGCTTCTCGCTCGCAAGTTTAAATTTCGCGGCGTCGCAGCGCTCGTATGCGGCGAGTAGGTTTTGCGTGCCTACTTCGGATTGCAAAAGCTCCTCGTGCAGAGGCTCCTCGCCCAAAAAATCAAAAATAATATTTGCAAGCCCCACGTGCTTTAGCTTTACGAGCTTTCGCGCAAGCCAAACGTCAAACGCGCGCGCTTTGTAGCACAGCACGAACGGAGTGCCGATGAGCGCTGCTTCAAGCGTTGCCGTGCCCGAGCAGATGAAGGCAAAATCGCAATCCTTAAGCGTAGCAGGAGTATCGTTTACGATGCTAAAGCCGTCCGGAGGCCCGTAAATTTCATCTCTTTGATCCATCAGATGCGGCGGGATTATCAAGACTCGCTCGCTATTTTCAAATTTAGGCGCAAGGGCTCTAAAAATCGGCATCAGTCTTGAAATTTCAGCTCTGCGTGAGCCCGGCATAAAGGCGATCTTGTCCTGTTTTTCGTAGCTTGTTTTTTGGAATTTTATCTCATCAAGCAGCGGATGTCCCACGAAAGAGTATTTTGCGGTTTTAGCGCTTTGGCTGCTTTGGTGCGTGGCATCCTCTTTCGGCGCAGCATCTTTATCTTTTGCTTCTTGTGGTGCAGCGCCTTTATCTACCTCGTAGTCCGCGCCGAAAAATTTCGCCTCAAAAGGCCAGATGGAGAGCAGATTGTCGCAAAATGCCTTCAGCTTCTCCGCTCTGCGCGGCTTCCATGCCCAAACCTGCGGCAGGATATAATATGAAATTTCCGCGCGCGCGCCGCTTTCTTTGATCGCGCGAGCAAGCGGCAGATTAAACGCGGGCGAGTCGATCAAAAGCACGCGATCGCACTCCGCCGCAAGTCGCGTCATCTGCGCTATCGCACGCTTGGCTTTTAAAATTAGCGGCAGAATTTCTATAAAGCCCATCGCCGAAAATTCGCTGCTTTTGTATATCGGCGAACCCAGCTTTTCATCGAAAATTCCGCAAATCTCGCAAGCGGGATCGAGCCTTTTAAGATGCGCTAGAACCTCTTTGAAATGCAGGTTCGCAGAGGGTTCTAGGCAAGAGATTAAATATTTCAAATTTGGCCTTTTGAATTTTTGTTAATTATAGCAAAATGTGCTAAAATTAAGCCGACAAAGGATTTAAGATGAGAAATTTTAAAATTTTAGCGTTATGCAGCGCGTTCGCGATGTTGCTGGGCGGTTGCGGCGCGGCTAAATACCAAAAGCGTCAAGTCACCGAGGATCCCGCAGTAACAGCGCGTTTTGAGGCGCTTAGTAAGCTAGGCTCGCCCGCACTCGTCGCTAAAGCCGCAGCTAGCGAGATCGCAGCAGACGTAGGCGGCGCTAAGCCCCATGTTAAGGTCGCGCAGTTTGCCTTCCTCGAAGAAATTAGCGCACAAGGAAGTGATCTGATCTATGCCTACTCGCTAAGCCCTGGCTGGGCGAGCCTGAAAAGCTCCGATCGGCAAAAATATCTCAAATTGCTAACCAAGGATATTACCGAAAATGACTGCAACGCACCTAGTACGCGAGCTTTATTGCGAAGCGGAGTGCGTGAAGTGCACCGATTTTTCTACGATTATCCGAGCTCGCACCTACTTGATTCGCAGGTGAGCGAGGAGATATGCCGCAAAGCAGGGTTATAGATAAGTCTAGCGTAATTTTATGCCGCGGATTTACATCGGCGCGAAAGCAAAATTTCGTGGTGTAAAATTTTACGATAATTTAAAAGACAAATTTTGCAGCGAGTTGCGGAGTGCGGTCGCAAAATTTAATTTAAGAAATTTCGAAAGTGAAATTTAGGCGATGAAATTGCGTGTCAGGCTATAAAAAGCTATAAAAATTTGTAGCGAAAAAAGATAAAATTTCGTAGTAAAAAGACGGAATTTTTCTATGAATTTTGCGATCTAAGTTTCGTGATGGAATTTTTGCGAAAAAATTTGGCACGATGAAATTTTATGCCACGCAAGCTAAATAGCAATTTTTGCATAGTAAAGAATTAAGCGCTAAAATTTTACAGACAGAATTCCGCTCTGATAGGTCTGTCGTGAAATTTTAGCTAAAGAGAGAATATGAAAGAAATTTTAATCACCAATGACGATGGATTCGAAGCGCGCGGGCTTTTGGAGCTCGCGAGCGCGCTAAGATCGGTCGCAAACGTCACCATCGTAGCGCCAAGCTCAGAAAAATCGGCATGCTCGCACTCGCTCACGCTCACGCGCCCGCTTAGATTTGTAAAGCTCGACGACGGATTTTTCAAACTCGACGACGCTACGCCCGCAGACTGCGTGTATTTGGCGCTTCGCGCGCTGTATAATCGCAAGCCCGATCTTGTGATAAGCGGCATAAATCACGGCGCCAACGTCGCGGAGGACGTGACCTATTCAGGCACCTGCGGAGGCGCGATGGAGGGGGTTTTGCAAGGCATTCCCGCGCTTGCGGTGAGCCAGTTTTACGTCGCGGATTCGCTGCAGCGATACGGATTTGATCTCGCGTGCGAGCTCGCGGTGGAATTGGTCGAGAAAATCTTTAATAAAGGCTTTCCTCTGCCGCCGAAGCAGTTTTTAAATTTAAATGTCCCTGCCGTCTCAAAGCAGGATTTTAAGGGGCTTTCGGTTGCGCCCTGCGGCGAGAAGCTCTACGATACCGACGCGCAGCTAAACCGCAATCCGCGCGGAATTGAGTATTATTGGCTCGGTAAATCCACGTTCGACTTTGATGCGAGTAGGAACGAAAACAGCGACATTTCGGTGCTTTTTGAGGGGCGGGCGACGCTAAGTCCGATCAAGCTAAATTTGACCGCGTACGAGCAGATGAGAGCGCTAGAAAGGTGGATGAGAAACAATGAGTGAGGTCGTAATAGACCGCTTTTCGCGCTCGCGCCTGCTTTTCGGCGAGGATTTCGCAAGGCTGCAAAACGCTAAAATTCTAATCTGCGGCTGCGGCGGCGTAGGCGGAGCGGCGATAGAGGCGCTATACCGCAGCGGCGCGGTAAATCTAAGTGTGATTGATTGCGATCGCTTCGAGATCACTAATCAAAACCGCCAGCTTGGAAGCGAGCACGTAGGCGAGCTAAAATGCGAGGTTTTCGCGCGCAAATTTAAAGGCGTAACGCCGATCGCCGCTAGGATTGATGAGGAATTTTTATCGAAATTTGATCTGGCAAAATTTGATTTCGTAATCGATGCGATCGATGACGTGGGCGCTAAGATCGCGCTTGCGCTGCGCTGTAGCGAGGCGGGCACGGGCTTCATAAGCTCGATGGGCGGCGCAAAGAGGCTCGATCCCGCTAAAATCGAAATCCGCTCAATTTGGCGGACGCAAGGCGATCCGCTCGCGCGCAAGATCAGATATGAGCTGCGAAAGCGCGGCTTTGCGGGCGATTTTGACGTCGTCTGCTCAAGCGAGCCGCCGCGCGTCAAATCGATGGGTAGCTTCATGGGCGTTACCGCGAGCTTCGGGCTTTTCATCGCAAGCTACGTCGTGCGTAGGCTGATAGGCGAGCGATAAATTTAAACACTTAAAATTTTATAGCGTTTCGGCGCACGGCTCCGTCTGGTCGGGTTTTGCGGTTAGATTTTATATATTTTGAGCTTGTGATGATCTGAGCGCGCTTAGCATGCGGTACGACGCAGCCGGTATTTCGCAGTGCGTGTACAGTTAAAATTTAAAACGGCAAAAGTTAAATTTTACCCATCGACGAATATAAAATTTACTCGGCGCGAAGGCGGAATTTCATTTGCCGCGAATGATAAAAATTTTATCCGCAAAGATCGGCGCGGGCTTGCGTGCGAGATGAAATTTAAGGACCACGCAAGCTACGCACGTAGGTCAATGTATACGGCGCGCAGTTTTAACAAGCGCAGATAGCAGCCTAGGATTAAAAATCTAAATAGGCGGGTCGCAAGCTTGCTCGTGAGTGAAATTTAAGCAAGCTAAGTTTGTGCAGCCGTCCTTTGCGGCGGATTTTCATAGCAGTGCGATTTGAAATTTTATCGCGACTTTGCGCTTTTTGATGCAAAAAGAGGCGCGCTCAGGCAAGCAAAACCTAGTGCGCATCAGCCGCCGCGTAGCGCCTAAATAGCGTAAAGCGTAAGCAAGGCTCAAGCAAACGCAGCGGCAAGCTTACTTCTAAATTCCATTTTTTACCGCTCGCAAAAAGCGGAATTTAGAAATTTAATTTAAAGGAGCAGCGATGAATGAAATTTTTACACGCACGAGCGTGCGGAATTTTACCGAAAAAATGCCGAGCAACGATCAGATCGAGCTCGTGCTAAAAGCCGCGATGCAAGCCCCTAGCGCGGGAAACCAGCGCTCATGGGAATTTTACGTAGTACGCGACCGCACCACGCTTACGCTACTTAGCAGCGTCGGCACCTACGGCGGCTGCACGAAGGACGCGCCGCTTGCGATCGTGGTCTGCACGCGTAAAAGCGGCTTAAAATTCCAGCCCTACGCTCGCTACGACTGCGCTTGTGCGGCAGAAAATCTCTGGCTAGCGGCGCACCATTTGGGGCTTGGCACTACGTGGCTGGGCGTAGCGCCCGATATTTACGCAATGGAGCGCGTAAGAGAAATTTTAGATCTGCCTGGGCATTTAGAGGCGTTTTGCATTATGCCTTTGGGCTTTCCGTCTCGCGTCACAAAGGCGCACTCGCGCTTTGAGCCCGCTAAAATTCACTTCGTAGGCTAGAGATGTTTATTTCACAGAGTAAAATCGACGATCTTATCGCTAGCGACGGCGCGTTTTTGGACCTTACGACCGAGCTTTTGCAGGACTTCGTGGATCTAAACGCGCCCGCGCGGCTTTCGATCGTAACGAGGCAGGATCTGATCTTTAGCGGCGGGGGGATCGCGCGCGAGGTAGTGGCGCGCTTTGGTTGCGAGACGCAGCAGCTAGCGCGTGAGGGAAGCGCATTTTGCGCGGGGGATGAAATTTTTAGCGCGCGGGGGAGCTTCGAGAGCCTACATAAAGCTTGGAAGATCGTTCAGATCGTGTTTGAGTACTCCTGCAAAATTTCAACCTACGCACACGAGATGGTTGCGCTGATGCGAGAAGTTAGTCCGCGCTGCGTGCTGGGTGCGACCCGCAAGAGCTTTCCTTTTGCGAAGGAGCTTTGCGTAAATGCGCTGATCGCGGGCGGCGGAACGATGCACCGCCTGGGGCTGCACGACAGCGTCCTGTTTTTTTCAAATCATATTCGCGCGTTTGCAAGCTTTAGCGAGTTTTGCGCGCAGATCGCTAAATTTAAAGAGCGCGCGCCCGAGCGAAAGATCATGATCGAAGTGGCGAGCGAGCGCGAATTTAGCGAGCTTTTAAGTTACGCGCCGGATGCGATAATGTGCGATAAGATGAGCCCTGGCGAGCTTAGAGCTTGCGTTTTGAGGCGAGATGAAACGGCGCCGCAGATTAAAATTTGCGCCGCTGGCGGCATAAATAAAGCTAACTGCGCCGAGTTTGCAGCTACCGGCGCGGACGTGCTCGTAAGCTCGGCGGTTTGGAATCAGGGCGTGTGCGATCTTAGCGGAAAGATAAAGTTTATCTAAATATTAAATTTTAAATTTAAGGCGCGGCGTGCTAAGCCAAGGGATAAAAAGCGCGATTTATTAATAAATAAGAGTATATTTTGTAGAATTCTTAAAATTTCAAAAAAAGGATTTTCATGAAAAAAATTGCTTTTATTTTGGCGCTTGCGGCAAGCGTTTCGTTCTGCGCGGATCAGCTGATAATCGCAGCCGGCGGCGGGCACAAAAAGCCCGTCTCGGCCGTGATCGAAAATTTGAAAAAAGAGGGCATGGACGTGGCGGGATCGTTTGCAAACCTCGGCCAGCTCGTCATTCAATCGCGCGAGAATAAAATTTCATTCATCGTGGGCGACGAGGCGTTTTTGAAAAAAAGCGATCTAAATATCACTAAATTTGAACGCGTCGGGCGCGGCACGCTAGTTTTGGTGACACCGAAAAATATCAAAATAAACGATGTTTCAGAGATTGCAAAATTCGATAAAATCGCGATGCCAGATCCTAAAAAGGCGATTTACGGTATCAGGACGAACGAGTTTTTGCAAAACACCAAGATGGACGCGGTAAAAGATAAAATTTTAGCCGTCGCGGGCGTGCCGCAGGTGCTCGCTTACGTCATCAACGGCGAGGTGCAGGCGGGCTTTATCAACAGCACCGAAGCGGTCGCCAAAAAAGATGAGTTCGGCTCGATCATCTACATCGACGAGAGCCTCTACAGCCCCGCATACATCGGCATCGCAAGGCTTAGCGCGTGCGGCGAGCAGGCGCTTTGCGAAAAGGTGATGAAGGAGTTTAAGTCGGATCGCTCAAAAGAGATTTTTTCAAAATTCGGCCTTAAATGAGCGACATCGCTTGGATCGCGCATCCTTTGCTTTTAAGCGTCAAAGCCCTGTTTTGCAGCTTTTTGCTACTGATTTCAATAGGGCTAGCAATCTCGTATTTTTTAGCTTTCAGCAAAGCTAAATTTAAAAAAATCGTCGAAATTTTAGTGATTTTTCCGCTCATCTTCCCGCCGATCGCGACGGGATTTTTGCTTCTTTATATCTTCGGAAAGAGCGGATTTATCGGCTCTGCGTTAAATTTAGGCATCGTTTTTAACTTCTCTTCATTGGTAATCGCCGCATTTTTGGTGGGGTTACCGCTGTTTGTAAAGCCCGTATGCGCGAGCTTTGAGCTGTTTCCGAAAAGCCTAATCGAAGCCGCGCAAATTTTGGGCAAAAATAGAGCTCAAATTTTCCTCTTCGTCATCCTTCCTAGCTCGCTTAAGACGCTCGGCTCCGCGCTTATTTTAGCGCTCTCGCGCGGGCTTGGTGAAGTGGGCATCACGCTGATGCTGGGCGGAAATATCGTGGGCAAGACCGATACGTTAAGCCTTGCGATCTACAATGCCGTGTATGACGGCGAGAACGAGCGGGCGCTGATTTTAAGCCTTTTGCTCGTGATTTTCAGCTTGATTTTATTCTTCGCGATAAACCTTTTAGATAAAAAGCGAAATTTATCTAAATAAGAAAAATTATTTTTTAAGTATTTTTGGATAAAATTACACTCGTATTTCATTTTAAAGGATTTATCATGAAGAAATTTCTAATTTCATCAATTTTAGTCGCAAGCGCCTTGATCGCTCACGAGCACGGCGATATGCAAAATTTTGACCCTAAGACGGGCAAGCACCTCGTCATCGCGATGGAACAGCTGGGTGAGAAGGGCAACGTAACCGTCGGCGAAGTCGTAGCGGTCGAGACGAACTACGGCGTGGCGTTTTTCCCGAATTTAAAAGGTCTTGCTAGCGGCGCGCACGGCTTTCACGTGCATCAAAACGCCGACTGCGGCGCGACCGAGAAGGGCCTAGGCATGAAAGCGGGCGGCCACTGGGATCCGAGCGATACCAAAAAGCACTCGTTTGCTTGGGACGATAGCGGCCACAAGGGCGATCTGCCTGCGCTTTTCGTCGATGCCGAGGGCAATGCGGTCTATCCGGTGCTAGCTCCGAAGATCAAGAGCCTAGATGAGCTAAAAGGCCACTCGCTGATGGTTCACGTAGGCGGCGATAACCACAGCGACCATCCGAAGCCGCTCGGCGGCGGCGGCGCTAGAATGGTCTGCGGCGTTATAAAATAGGCTTCGTTGCGGATGAAATTAATCATCCGCAATCTCTAAATTTAGCAGCCCTGCGGTTAAATTTACGCGATGAAATTTCGCCGTCTGCAGCGCCGAGATACGCCCGCTTTGCCGTTAAATTTACGAATGGCGGGCTTTTAATGCAATCTATGCAGTGCGAATTTATGCTAAATTTACGCGCTGCGCCCCCTCCCACTTAAATTTTAAAATTTTAACTCCGTTTGCGCGCATTGTGCTTCTGCTTTGTTTTGCTGTAGCTACAGCGTAAAATTTTCTAAATTTAAATCAAAGCTTTAAATTTACGACGCCGAGTTATTTTGACGGTGCGGCTTTACTTAACTTTTTCTTCACGACTTTTTCCTACAATCACGCTAACTTTCACAAAGGAGAGAGAATGAAAAAGATTGTTTTAGCAAGCGTTTTAGTCGCTGGCATGCTGTTCGCCGCAGATTTTAGCTCAAGCACCCCCGAGCAGATCAATGCCGCAGTCGCGGGCGCCGACGCCAAGAGCTTAAGCGAAGCGGCATTTGAGATCGATAAGCGCGCGGGCGAGCTAAGAGCGCAGGCAAGGGATCTCAAGCTCGGATTTAAAACGGAGCTTAAAAAGAAACTGGACGCTATGAGCGTCGAGGATCGCGAGAAATTCCTAGATGAGTTTAGACAAAACTATAACGCTCAGGCGGGCAAGCTAAGCGTAGAGCAGGCAGATAGGCTGGATATTGAGCTTAAGGATCGCGGTAATTTCGGCAAATTTAAAAGGCCCGCTCACGGGTTTGGTCCGCACAGATCGCAGGCGGCTCCAGGAGAGTGCGGTCATATGCCGCATAAAGGAATGGGCGGCGGCGCGGGTCCGGCAATGCCGCCAAGAGGCGAGATGCCGTGCAATCAAAATGCTGGCGCCGCTCCGTGCCCTATGGCGCAGTAGTGCCGCCTGCGCGCAAGCTACGTAGTTCCACGCAGCACTTGCGCGGAATTTCGTTTTATCGAAACATGGCGCGAGAATTTGAACGCGGAATTTTAGCTTGAAATTTATGCGGTGTGAAAATTTTATATCGTGAAATTTTAGTTTCTTGCGCTGCTCGGCGTGCCGCACGAACAATAATACTAGGCGAGCAATCTTACAAACCTAAATTTAGTAAGCATACTTTTGAGCTAAGACGCGCTGTTTCGCTGCGATAAAATTTTGCCGCGAAATTTTGCAATTAAATTTTACGCGGAATTTCACAGGGTATAATTTCAAAAATTCTACGCAAGGAAATGAACTATGGCAAGAGTTTTGATCGTCGAGGACGAGGGGATGCTGCTAGACATGATGTGCACCTATATGCGCGGCGCGGGGCACGAGGTAAGCGGTAGCAAAAGCTATGACGAGGCGCTCTCTTTAGCGTACGAAAAGAGCTTCGATCTGTGGATCTTCGACGTCAAAATCATCGGCGGCAGCGGCTTTGCGCTACTTCGCGAGCTGCGCGAGGCCGGGCGCGCCGCACCGTGTATTTTCACGACATCGCTAAATACTCTGCAAGACGTCGAAAGCGGCTTTAGAAGCGGCTGCGACGACTACCTCAAAAAGCCCTTCGAGCTAAAAGAGCTGGCTCTGCGCGCGGATAATCTACTAAAGCGCACCTTTGTCCACAACGCCGCCAGACGCGAAAATATCGGCGGAAGCTTTAGCTTCGATATGGCTCAGTGCGCGCTATATCATGCAGACAGGCTCGTGCCGATGCCGCAAAAGCAGGCGAGGCTTCTTGCGCTGCTTCTAAAAAACCGCGATAAGCTCCTTAGCAAAGATGAAATTTTCGCCGCGCTGTGGGACTACGACGAAAGCCCGAGCGAGCTTAGCCTGCGCGTTTATATCGCCGGGCTGCGAAAAATTTTAGGCAAAGATCGCATCATAAACGCTTCCAAACTCGGCTACAAATATATTTAGGAGCGCGCCGTGTCCAAAATGCGTCAAATTTTACCGATTTTTTTACTCTACACTCTTACTAGCGTCCTGTTTTTAGCGCTGGTAAGCAGCATATTTTACGAGCGGGAGAAGTTTTTTATCACGGATCGCGATGCCTTTGCGATCAGGGATTTTAAACACGGCTTAGAGGCCAAGCTCGCGCGCGGCGGGCGATTAAACGAGAGCGATTTTGACGCCATGCAGGCATACGCGGTGGATCTGAATAGCAGCGATGAGATCGCGCGGGATTTTGAGCCGAAGGATGACGCACCGCGCGTGTATATGGAGGGGACTAGCAGGATTGAGCAGTTTAATCTCACCGGCAAGGACGGCACGGAGTATTACATAGCGATCAAAACGGAGGCGCTTGAGGGCAAGCTAGCGGCGCTGAAGCTTAAAATTTTAGCCGCGAGCGCGCTTGTTTTGGCGCTTATTTTGCTGATCGCGTATTTTATCATCCGCCTTTCGCTACGCCCGCTTTACGAAAAGATCGAGTTTCTTGACGGCTTCATCCGAGACACGACGCACGAGATAAAAACCCCGCTTAGCGTGATTTTGATGAGTATCGAGCTTTTTGAAACCGAACCGAAAAAATATCTGGGCAATATCAAGACGGGCGCAAATACGATAAACGCGCTGTTTGAAGACCTAACCGCGCTAAGCTTAAACAAAAGCGGCAGCGGGCGAGAGGTAAATTTAGGCGAGCTGGTGCAAAGCCGTATCAGGTATTTCGGCATCGCTGCGGAGCAGAAGCGAATAAGCTTAAGCGCCAATCTGCGCCCGGTAGCCTTTTGCGCAGATGAGTTTAAGCTACGAAAAATCATCGATAATCTGCTTGGCAACGCGATAAAATATTGCGACGAGCTCGGCTGCGTCGAGGTGAGTCTGCGCGAGCGTTCGCTTCGCATCAAAAACAGCGGCGCAGGCATCGCGCAGCAAAATCTACCGCATATTTTTGAGCTTTACACCCGCTTTGACGAACGTAACGGCGGCTTTGGCATCGGGCTTTTTATAGTGAAAAAATACTGCGACGAGCTCGGGCTTAAAATTTCGTGCAGAAGCGAGCCTGGAGAGACGGAGTTTCGGCTGGAATTTTAACTTTACCCAAATGAAATTCTGCGCGAACGAAATTTTAGCAGGCGGGCTTGCTAGGCTTAACCGCGTGGGTTTAAATTTAGCTAGCGATTCAGTTCGTAAAAATTTGCGCCAGAGTATAATTTGACGGCGGAATTTGTGCATGCAATTCGGTCGCGTCCGCAAAATTTCGCCCGCCGGCTTGCAGAATACAAAGCGTAAAATTCTACAAAATTTCCTGAAACTCCATATGAACTCAGGCAAGATTGCGGCGGCTAGGGATAAAATTTGCAGTAGCTTAGATAAAATCGTGCGCGACAATCGGCAAAATTTCGTGAAAATTTCGCGGCGCGCGTTAAGTTCGCCCTTGCCCTGCTATCTCATACATGCCGTATTCATAGCCCGCACAAAAGGCACGCATTTTGGGTTTTGATACTCGAACGGAAGCTATCCCGCTTCCCATTCTTGCCGCTCGGCGAGTTGGCGCGGACTACACGCGGGTAAATTTTAAAATTTAGATAAGCTCTGCCCTGCCGAAGCAGAGTAGAGCTTATCTAAAACGGACGACGCAGCTATTTTAAGCGCATAGCCGCCCTTTAAAACGCACGCCGATCCTTTTTAAAACGCGCGGCAAATTTTAAAATTTACGCGGGGTCAAAGAGCAAACGAGACAAAAGAGGCTAAATTTGATCATCTCTCGCTGGGCGCTCTTACGACCTCCGCGCTATCCGCCGCCTGCTTAAATTTTATCATTTCTCCCCTAGCGGCCAATAAACGATCGGCTTGGCTCCGAGCCTTGCTTCGCCGTGATACATGCCGAGCTTATCTTTCGTCCACGCAAAGCCTGTGTGTGCGTGCTTATCGATAAAGATGCCGCCGAGCCCTTTGCCTATTCCCGTATTATGCGGGTGCTTTTGCAAGATGTTGCAGTAGGCTACGCTTAAATCAATGCTGTGGCTGTCCGTGTTTAGCCAGGATCACGAATATCTTGCCGCGATTTGCCTTTGCCCTAAAATTTGCACGATCTCGTCTAAGCTTAAAATTTTGCCATGCGAGTCAAAGCCTACGTTTAGTATGCGCCCCTTTAGGCTGGAAGCGCGGTCGTGCAAGTGTCCGTGAAGCATAAAAGAACCTCTCGAGGCGTGGTTGTGCTCCTCCACGGGATAGTGAAACATACAGATGCTCATACCCGCCTTGCCGTCCTTCATCGCGCCCGCGCCGCCGTCAAAATTTAGCTCCTTGTAGTGCAGGATATCGCTAAAGATAGGATTTCCGTCCTCTTTTAGCTCGCGTAGCAGCGCTTCTTTGTTTTGGCTGATGAGCGTATCGTGGTTGCCTAAAATCAACACATGCAAGCCGTTTAGCCTACGCGCGACGCTTTTTAGATCCTTTAATTTATTACAAAATGCAAAATCGCCCAGATCATAAACCGTATCCTCGGGCCCCACTACAGCGTTCCAGAGCTCTATTAGCTTTTCATTCATCTCGCTTACGTCGTTAAAAGCCCTAAATTTAGGGCAGTATTTCATAATATTGCCGTGATAAAAATGCAAATCTGAGGTAAAAAATATCATCATTTTTCCTTTAAGCTTTAATCGCTGCATCAAATTTAAGCTTTACGTAAATTTGCGCGGCGTCAAATATTCGCGCTAATCGTTAAATTTTTTCTAAAAATTCTTTTATAAAGCCTAGCTTGCCCTGCTCGTCAAGGGATCTAAATTCCCGCTCGTTTGCTTTGATGTGATCGACCAATGGGTGAAATTCCTCATCGAGCTTGGTTTTATCCAGTTTGCCGGAAAGCGCCTCGTTTTTACTGCGAGCGAAAAATTTATTCACGAGATAATAAGGCGTTTTCATCTTAAAGCAAAAATCATTTTGGCTTGGGATATACACCATAAAGCCCTCGAATTTCGCCTCTTTGACTATATTTTTTAGCTCCGCAAAGCTCGTTTTTAGATACTGCTCGCCCTCTTTATAAAAAGGTCTTTTTAGTACTCCGTTAGTGCTTGCAGCGATCTTATCCAGCTCAAATTCGCTTGCTTGCGCGCCGGTTTTAACGTCGATAAGTCCGATAAAAGTCTCGCCTAGCTCCTCTTCTACGATGTGCGGATCGCTCTCGTCGGTGATCTCAAATAAAAAAGTTTTATTTGGATAGCGTTTGAAAATCTCTTCAAATTTGCAGCAGTGCTCGCGCGCCATCTGTGCAAATCTACTATCGGTCGATCCCGTCGTAGAGTAGATGATGCGGCGGTTAAAGCTCGCGCCGCTTTCGTGGGTATCTACGTAGGTGCAACACCCCAAAAAGCCGTTTACCTTTCGCACGGCAAGCACGGGCGTATCGTCTGTGATATCGATAGGATAAAGGCTTTTGCGCGAGGTAAATTCCGAGTAGTTATAGACCTTTTTAAACGGACGCACGATGATATTTAGATCATCGTCCATTATAAGCCCGCGCATCTCAAGCAGCGCCTTATCCCAATCGGCTTTGAAAAAGACGCGTTTTGAGTATTTATAGGTGCGAAGCTCGGGATAAAGCTCGCTTTGACGCGCACTCCAGAGCCTTTTATCCTGCGTGGCGGCGATATATTTTTTCGTTACGTAGGTATTTTGCGCCGCATCAAAGGGTAGATCGCGCCTGTTTAGAGCCGCCGCGTCTTTAATCTTTTGCGCTACGCTTTCGCTCATAGGATTGACGGGCGGGATCAAAATTTCGCCTTCTATTTTGTTGTTTGCGACCTTGATAAACATCGCTATCACGGTATCTTCATCGACGCCGTGCTCGGAGGCGAAGAAATTTTGCATTCTAAAGCACTCGAAAATAAATCCATTTTGGACGGCTTGCTCTTTTAGGCTTAGCAGCTCTTTGGTGCGCGCGCTCACGTTGCTAAGCACGACAAGAACGTCTTTGGTCTTGTTTTCCAGGGCAAATTTATACGCCTGCTTTATCTCGCGGGCGACCTTGCGCTTCGCGTCCTCCAAAAGCTTCGGCGACCAAGTATAAACTCCTGCCTCATCGGTTAGAAATATATCGTTTTCCAGATGATAAATTTGCGCCTGCGGATATTCGTTTTTAAATTCTTTAATTTTCTCTTTTGCGAAAGTCGTTTTACCCGAGCCCGCGTGTCCGCGAACGACTATAAATTTTCTCATTTTACCGCCTTGATTTTATGTGGCGATATTCTACCTGAAATTCGTATATTTTTCTATCGTGTGCAAAATTTTAGGCAAAAGTTAAATACGAATGAAAGTAAATTAAGACAACCGAAGTTTTATTGCCTGCGATAAAATTTAGTATGTAAATTTTTAAATTTAACTCGTATTGTAAAAATTAAATTTACGTTATTTTTTGGCAAAATAGGTCTATTGGGCTTTATGTGACATAAAGCCGAGAAATTTAGCGACTGAATGTAGCTCGTTAGTTTAAAAAAAAAGCAAAGCGTTTGCCAAAACCGTCGCAAATTTACCTCAATCTTCTATCTCAAAGTAGTAAGAAATAGGCAAAATTCGGCCCTTTTTATCGATAAACACGCTTTTGTAGTCTACACTAGCGGCCGTCGCGTTGCCCTCAAAAACAAATATGCTATCGAATTTTGGTTCTATGGCGACCTTGCCGTCTATGTCTAGGCAACCGCTTTTTCTATTTACCCTGAAATTTAACATTCCGCCGTAAAACTCGCCAAATATATAGTCGAATTTTTGCGGCTCAAGGATAAATTTACCGCTTTTATCTATGATACCCCACAGCTCGCCGACCCTTACCACGGCACGTTTTTCTTTAAATTTATTTACTTCGTCAAAACGCGGCTCTATCGCGAAATTTCCGCTTTTGTCTATAAAGCCCCATTTGCCGCCCGATTTTACGGCCGCTAGCCCTTCGCTAAAGAGCGATGCTAATTCAAATTTAGGCTCTATAACGACGCTTGCGTCCTTGTCCACAAAGCCATAAAGTCCGTTAAATTTGACGGATGCTAAGCCTTCTGTAAACTTTAATGGGTAGTTGAAATTTAGCTTTGAAACGATAGCGCCACTTTTGTCTATCACGCTCCATTTATCGCCGATGCGCACCGAGGCTAGTCCATCGGAAAACGACCTTGCCTCGTCGTAGCGCAGAGGAATGATTGTTCTGCCGCTTTTATCCACGTAACCGTATTTCATCCTGCCGCATTTCATCTCGCCCACGAGTATCGCGCCATCTTTAAAGGCTATACCCATATCGTCAAATTTGGGTTCTACTACGACCTTACCTGTTTTATCTATGAGGCCGAATTTACCGTTTTTGACAATGCCCGCTAACCCCTCGGTAAAACTAGTTTTAAAGTCCATACCGGGCGCCAAACGTAAGGCAAATCTGCCGTTTTCGTCCATAAAAAAGGCCTGTCCGCCTATAAAAACCACGCAAAGACCGTCAGAAAAGGTTCCCGTGACCATAAAATTTTTACCTACAGCTTTTATGTTGCCGTCTTTATCCACGGCATTGCCATCCGCAAAAACCAGCCCGTAGTCCGCTAGTTCACCCTGCCCAATTATCTTAGCTTCAAGACCGAGCAAGCCTAAGAGAAGTACCACTAAAATTTTTTTCATTTTTGCCCTTTTTGTAAATTTGAGGCTAATTTATCCCGCCCAGCAGCTCTTGCGTCTGCTCGAAGCTAAATCCCTCTTCGGCGTCTTGTTTTGGGAAGTTATCTATAAATTCTTTTTTCGAGATAGCAAGGTCTAGCTCTTTGTCGCTACCCTTTTGATACGCGCCGATGCGGCCGGTAATTTTGTTGATCATGCCGCCTGTGCTGGTCGCCGCGGCTAGGTTACCGTTTTTATCTAGCGCGACCGCGCCCGCTTTTTTGGTCGAGCCGTCCATGATCGAGGCATCAAGCTCGTTAAATCCGTCGGCGGTAAATACCGCGCCCTTGCCCGCGTTGAAATTCGGATCGTCCTCAAGCACCATAATGGCCGCCGTTACGGCATCCATCGCGGTGCCGCCCCGTTCAAGCACGGCTTGACCTGCCAAAAGCGCCCGGTTCATCGGCTCCTCACGGATTTTAAATTCCTCTTTGGTTAGATCAAGCCCGCTGGTGCCGCCGTGAATGACGATAACCGGGAAAAATTTCTCCTGCGCATTCGCAGCCGTTAGCCCGAGCAGGGCCAGACTCGCCGCCATAAAAATGGCCTTTGAGAGTGAAAAGTGCTTCATATCTCATCCTTTCGAAAAAATTGCAGAATTTTAAGAAATGATATAACTTTGCACTTTTCGTTTCGCTTAATCAAATGCGAATTTGGCCGGATCTAAATCTAATGCTTTGAGCTTAGGATTAAGCTTTCGCCGCCAAATTTAACGCGACTCAATTTGTGGCACAATCTGATGGATCGATTTAAATTTTATAATTTTGAGTTTGTGCGTCAGTAAAATTTAATTACCGCAGCTCGATAAATTTCAACCGCGCGTCATAAAATTTTAGCGCGCGGCCGTATTTTAAAGGGTACTATGCGAGCGAACGAGCTCAAGCGCAAAGCGCAAAACGCATAAATGCTAGCAAGACGGGCTCTCGATCTAAGAGTTTGAAAAAAGCTTCAAATCAAAACGCCTCAAGCTCGCCGTGCGCGATCATTTAGTGTTGCGTCGAAACCGACGCCAGTATGTTTTGACGGCTCAATCGCAGCTTTTTTCTCCGCGGCAAAGGCGCGCTAGGTCGTATTTTAGCAGCACCAAGCCAAGGCCTAGCAAGAAAAGGTCTTTGAAGATAAAGCCGTCGATCTTGCCCAGCTGCGGCAGTAGGCTGAGCGTAGTAAACGCCATGACGATTACGATGAGATCGCCCACGATACCCGCCTTCGGCTTGAAAAAGCCCGCGATGAGCGAGAGATAGCCCACGGTCTCCACCACGCCCAAA
Organism: uncultured Campylobacter sp.; assembly: GCF_938017775.1. GTDB lineage: Bacteria > Campylobacterota > Campylobacteria > Campylobacterales > Campylobacteraceae > Campylobacter_B. The sequence continues at coordinate 54,991 of NZ_CALIIU010000012.1, read as the reverse complement.
AAATAGCTCGCGCCGGCGTCCCCGAGCGCTGAGGGCAAAAACGAAAGCCACGTCTGCGAAAAGAGCGGCTTTAAAGCCTCCACCTCGAACTCAAACCACTTGTAGTTGCCCATCACGGCAAGCACGATGATAACGGAAAGTCTGGCAAATATAATATCCGCGTCGCCTGCGACAAATTTTTTTACGATCTCCCTCATACGGCTCCTTTGTAAGTTGCGTAGCGGTATGATAGCGAGCTTGCGTGTAGGCTACGTGAAGGGGCGAAATTTCAAATCTTCGGCTCTGCGAAATTTCAAATTCCATGCTACGCGCCTTAAAATTTAAAGCGGTCGCGGCAAATTTCAAGGAGCGAAGTGGTGCGAGCTGCCGCGAAATTCCATCGAACTTTGCGGCGTGCGCGGGCAAACCTCGGCGATGATATTGATCGAAACGCCCGTTTTAGCGGCAATCGCATAGATTTTAGGCAAAAACTTCGGCGCGAAGCTGAACAAAATCTCGTACTCCTCGCCGCTTTGCAACGCAGTCTCGCTAGGGCAGGCGATCCAGCGCGCACCCACGCCGCTAGCCTCCAGCAGGCGGGGCAAGTCCTGCGCAAGCCCATCGCTAATGTCCATCGCCGCGCTGATGAACTTCGCCGCCTTGTAAAAAAACTTACCGCGCAAAACGGGCCTAACGAAGCGCGAATTTTTTGAAATTTTTGCGCGCAGATCCTCGCGCAAGCGATATGAGCCACTACCTGGCACAGGATTTTCGCCTGCAAAGCTTTGCGACATAGAATTTTCGCATGCGGAGCTTTGCGCCGTAGGGCTCTTGCGATAGTCTCCGCTATGCGACACGGAATTTTGCGCCGAAATTTCGGCGTCCATGCTCTGTAACTTAGCATGCGCAGGTAAAATTTTATCGTCCGAGCTTCGCACCTCATCGCCAGGATTTTGTGTCGCCGAAGCCTCGGCATTCAGACCCTGCGGCGCGGTGATTGAGCTTTGCACCGACGAAATTTTATCGTTTCGGTTTTGCGTCTGCGAGCTAGCGGGCGAAATTTCATCTCTTAAAAGCACCGCCATATCGCGCCCGACGCTGCCTAGCTCGCCCGTATGCGCGATGAGCTCGCCCACGCGCGCGCCGCTGCGAAACACGGGGTGCTTGCATTTGCCGATCAGGCTCACGCTAAGCGCGATGCGATCCGAGCCGATCGTGTCACCGCCGATGATCCGTATGCCCCACTCGCGCGCCGTTTCACTCACGCCCGCACATAGCTCGTCGATCTCGCGCGTGCCGATCTCGCGCGGCATCGCAAGCCCCAGCAGTGCGTATTTGGCGCGCGCGTTCGTCGCGATCATGTCCGAGATGTTTACGAGCATCGCCTTTGCGCCGATCTCGCGCAGGCTCAGCCAGCCGCGGCGAAAGTGCACGCCCTCGACGAAAAGGTCCTTGCAATACGCCCGCTCGCCGATCACGGCGCAATCATCGCCGTTAAGCTTCGATCTAAATTTCTCAAAAATATACCGCTCCTTATCCATGCGCCCTCCGTTAAATTTAGCGTTACGCCGCAGCCGCGCGAAAGCTAAGAGGCCCGAATTTGCAGGCCTTTGTTTTAAATTTCGTCGCGCACGCGCAGCAGGAGTTCTACGCTCCGCTTTGCAAGATTATAGCGTAATTTTAGATTTTCGCCGCGCGAGTTTAGCTGCGGTTCGGTGCGGCTCGATAGCAAAATTAAAAATCGCGTGAGCTTTGGGGCTTTAACGTGGCTTGATACGGACGAGGTCTGCGATAAAACGGCGCCCGCCGCATAGACGACCCCTAAAAACTTCTAGCTCGCGACGCGACACCGAACCGCGTTCATAGCGCACTCAAAGCACCCGCAAAGCTTCATATGCCGGCGAAATTGCGGCTTTTAGTGGCCGCGATACAAAGACAATGCGATGCAAAGACAAATCGCCGCGCAGGCACGGATACTACTTCAAATCTACGGCGCGGGTATAAATTTCGCTTTCAAAATCGGGTTTCAAAAGCGCGAGCTCTGCCGTACCGTCTAAATCCGCCGCAAGCCTGCACCGCCCGCAAACGGCATGAAATTTTGCCGCGCCCCAAGCGCACAAACCGCGCAACGCCCCAAGCCGAATTCATCGCAGCGCAGCGGTAAAATTTCACGAAATGCCGCCGCCCGGTAATCCGCTAGCCCTTCTTTAGCTTCGCAAGCTCGCGCACAACCGCCGCCTTGCTCTTGCGGTCTTTTAGCGCATCGTAGCACTGCGCTAGTAGCTCTAGCGCGTGGACTAGGGCCTCTTTGTAAGCCGGTAGCTGCTGATATGCCAAAAGCGCCGCCGCATCGTCTCTCATCGCCGCGAAATGTCTCAGCGCCGCAGACGGATCGCCGCGTATCATCGCGATCTCGCCTAAAATTTCGTGTCCGTCGTAGCCCGAGTGCTCGTAGGCGGTGCCGCGCATGCCCTCGTAGAGCTTTACCGATCTGTTCGCGTAATCCTGCGCCGCGGCTAGATTTTTCTGCGCATAGCTCGCAGAAATTTTACTCGCGCCCGCCTCTTTGTAAATAGCCAAAAATTGTCGCGCGATCTGTAGATAAAGCCCGCCCGTATCGGGCTCCGTCGCATCCGAAAGCTCCGCTGCGGCAAGCAGATGCTCTAGCGCGGCGGCACACTCGCCCAGCCCCGCATGTAGCTGCGCGTAATCCCGCGCGAGCGAAGCCCTACGCGCGCGCTCGTCCGATCCGTCCTCTATAAACGGGCGCAGATGCAAGCAGTGCGCCTCCCATTCGGCCAAATCTCGCAGTGCACGACGCTTGGGCTCGGGCGCCGGCTCATTCAAAGCGGAGCCAGCCTTAGCGCGCAGATACTCGCACGCGCCGCTAGCTCTGCCTTCGGCCTCGTAGGGATCGGGTGTGAGCGTTTGCAGTCGGGCGAAAATCTCCTCCGCACGCACGGGATCGCTCTGTAAAAACATAGTCCAAACAAACAGCGCCCGCCCATACTCGCGCACAGCGCCCTTACGATCGCCGCGAGCCTCGTAGATGCGCCCGAATGTATAAGCGCTCTCGTAATTTACGGCATCGGCATATATCTCCGCCACCCCGCTTTGCATGGAGCTCGCGTCCGTCGCTAGCGAGATCGCGGCGTCGGTATCGCCGCGCTGCAGGGCGATGCGCGCGCGGACAAATCTGCTAAAAATCCGCCCTACTTCGATGCGCTTTAGCTCGCTAAGCTCCTGCGCCCGTGCGGCGAGCTCTTCGGCGCGAGAGATCTCTTTAGCAAGCAGCGCCCGATCGGCATTTTCTAGCAATCCCCAAATTTCGCGCATAGAAGACGCGGTGGAATTTTTAACGGCAGCATTCGCGGAGGCTATGTTTTTTGGCATGGAAACCTCTGACGGGGCGGGATTTTTGACGGCATTACCTGTATCGGTATAATTTGCGACGTCCCCAGCGGAGGCACCGTTTGCGGCATGGGTGTTTTCGGCGGGCGGCGGGACCTGCGTGCAAGCGACGAAAAACAAGCCGAGCGCGACGTAAGGTAAAATTTTCATAGATGGCCTCCGAAATTTTAGTCCGATTATAGCAAAACAAAGTTTAAATTCCGCGGCGGAGCTTGCGTCTGCGTAGAACGACGTCGAGCCCGAATGAAATTTTAAAATTCTACCGAGCGACGTTCGTGAGCCGCGCGAGTTTTGGTGCGGGCTTCGGTGCGGCTCGATAACAAAATCGGCAATCGCATGAGTTTTGAGACTTTGGCGCGGCTCGGTATGACTTGATGCGGACGAGGCTTGCGATAAAACAGCGCCTGAGGCTATCTCTTGCATACACCCGCCTACGCTCACTCGCACAGATGACGGCTCTTTTAAACGGCAAGTTTGAAAATTTAAAATTTAGCCGTAACCGCTGGCAAGATTAAATTTAAACGCTGCGTAAGCGTAGCAAAGATAGAATTTAGCGCTAAATTTAAAGCCGTAATGTGACATTCAAGCAAGAGATAAAATGAACGATACCAAACCGGATGAGCCGCTGCTAATCATAAAAAGGGCGAGGCGTTTTTACGGGCCTTTTTATGCGGTAGTTAAAATTTTGCAATTTTGCATAGCCGTTATTTTATAATGCTTGACAAGCCTTATGCGCCTATCGTAGGCTGGGTGATGCTAATCGGGCTTTTTTACGCGGAGATTATCCCGAATTACTTTAAATTTATTGCGTGCTACGATGATCGCATAGTCGTGAAATATTTTTTCTGGCAAAGAGATATTCCATTTGATGAAATCAAGTATTTTTGGATATTTACATATTTTTTAGGGCACAATAAATTTTTTATTAAACTCAAATTTAACTTTAAAAATTTGGTACTAAATATTTGCTCGATAGTTATACCGATGGATTATATAACAAAAGAAGATTTTGAAAAATTAAAAATTTTAATGAGTAACAAAAATATCGAATACAGGGATTTTATCTGAGGAGCGAAAATGTGTTGCGACCGTAGTTATCAAACTATAAAAACAGGCGGATTTTTTAATTTCGCCATGAAATTTCTTGTTGCAATATTTTTTTGCGATTGTTCTATTCGGCTGCGACGGTAGGGAATGTCGGAATCAGTATAACGACAAAGCAGAAGAAATAATATTTGAAGGAATAAGAGATTTAAATCATCTAGGCGGTTCTTGGTCTTGTGGAAAAATTACCGATAGATATGAGAGCATAGTAAACATTTATGGCGCTAGAGATGATGATATAAAGTTGCTCTTAAATAATTTTTCAAAAGTTACCGACATACCAAATGTTAAAATCACGATAAATGTTTATAAAGGCATAAGGTTGGCAAATAAAAATTTACTGCCAAATGATGAGCCTATATTAATCTTAAAATTAAATACTCAATCGAGTCAAGCAGAATAAAATTTCGGGCGGCGCAAACCGCCCGAAATACCGCGCTAAGCCCTTACTGCTCGTAAAAGCCGCTCGGTTTGGAGATCGTGTCGATGTAGATGTTTTTGGTCTGGGTGTAGTGATCCAGGATCATCTTGTGCGTCTCGCGACCGATGCCCGATTCTTTGTAGCCGCCAAACGGCGCGCCGGCGTGGATCTGATTGTAGGTATTGACCCACACGCGACCCGTCTCAAGCAGGCGTGCGACCGTGAGTGCCTTTGCGATGTCGCGCGTAAATACCGCGCCGCCTAGTCCGTAGAGGCTGTCGTTTGCCATGCGGACGAGCTCGTCTTGATCTTTAAATTTAATCACGACGCCCACAGGGCCGAAGATCTCCTCCTGCGCCACGCGCATGTCGTTGCGCACGTCCACGAGTAGCGTAGGCTCGACGAAAGCCTCTCCCGCGCTATGTCGCTTGCCGCCCACGGCGATCTTAGCGCCCTCCTCTACGCCGATTTTTACGTACTCTAAAATTTTATCGGCTTGCTTTTTGTTGATCTGGCATCCCATCTGGGTGTTCGGATCGAGCGGATCGCCCACCTTGATGCGCTTAAATTTCTCCACGAGCGCCGGTACGAATTTATCATAAATGCCCTCCTGCACGAATATCCTACTTCCCGCGCAGCAGACCTGGCCTTGGTTGAAAAGAATTCCCAGCTGCACGCCGTCGATCGCAACGTCGAAGTCACAATCGTCAAAGATGATATTTGCGCTCTTGCCGCCAAGCTCAAGCGTAGCGGGGATGATCTTTTGCGCCGCGGCTAACGCGATGCCTCTGCCGACCTCGGTCGAGCCCGTAAATGCGAGCTTATCAAGCCCTTTGTGAGTGCGGACGAACTCGCCTGCCTTGCTTCCCTTGCCGGTTACGACGTTGATGACGCCCTTTGGAAGTAGCGGCGCGATCAGGCGGATGAACTCCAAAATGCTAAGGCTGGTTTCGGAGCTTGGCTTAAATACGCACGTATCGCCCGCGGCAAGTAACGGAGCGAGCTTCCACGCGCCCATCAAAAACGGGAAATTCCACGGCACGATCTGTCCTACTACGCCGATCGGCTCGCGCAAAACGACGGATAGATAGCGCTCTTTTAGCATATTGGCGCTGCCCTCTTCGCCCAAAATTACGCCCGCAAAATAGCGGAAATGCTCGATCGACCACGCTACGTCGACCGCGCGCGTCTCGCGGATCGGCTTGCCGTTGTCGATAGTCTCTACGGTGGCGATGAACTCGGCGTTTTGCTCCAGGACGTCGGCGATCTTATTTAGCAGCGCGCTGCGCTCATAAACGCTGGTGCGGCGGAAGCTCGCAAACGCCTTGCGAGCTGCGGCGACCGCTTTATCGACGTCCGCCTTGCTAGCATCTGCGATCTTTGAAATTTTTTCGCCGGTAGCGGGATTAAAAACGTCTAGGCTCGCGCCGCCTTCGGCACCCACAAACTCGCCGTCGATGAAAAGCTTATAGCTTGGTTGGATTGTAGCCATGCTTACTCCTTACGTGAAATATGACATTCGCTATTATATATCCGCGGCGGTTAATGCGGCATAAATTTCGGAGCGAAAATCGGTTAAAATTTTGTAGTGTGTAAATTTGAGAAGTACCGCGGCATGCGCGAAATTTTAAAATTTGATCTGCGTGCGTGACAGCGGAGGGTTTTAAGCAGCTTTAAAGCGGCGCAAAATTTAAGCCCTCGCGAGCGGCGAAATTTCAAAAGATAACGTTTATGAAACGAGAGCGGAAATTTGGCTACGATAAAATTTCAGAATTCGGCTTTGCTAAATTTTAAAATTTTGCGAGGTAAAATTTCTAAAGCATTTTTTTTGAGATGAAATTTCTAAAATTATCTCTCGCGCAAGCTTTACAAGCCCCTTAACGCTCGCTCTTAAAGCTCGCTTGAGCGGCACTCGAGTAGGGCAAAAGTATAGCGCCGAAAAACGGCATTACAATTAATCTCAGGCGTTTCGTAAAAGCATATACAGGCGGCGCAACCCGCCCTACTCGCAGCCCTCGGGCGCAGCGAGCGTAACCGCTCTAGCGTGCAGCCCGAGCTGGTGTGCACAGCTTCGGACGCAGGAGTGCAATCGCCCGCACTGCAATTTAAACGCAGTAAGCCAACCGCTCGCGCTGCGGCTCGCGACCCGTTCGAGCACGGGGCGGGGGACAACTACTCTGCGAGTATCGGCTTATTCAAGCCAAAAAATCGAACTAGGCGCACGAAGTCTCCGAGCCCGCGAAAGCCACACTCGGACTTTTCTAGCCGAGGGATCAAACCGCTTAAAATTTTAAAATTTAGGCTCGAAAAAGGTATCTTCGTGGATGTTGGCGAAGGCGGCTTGCAGGCTGATAAAAAACCTCGGATGGGCCTTTTCATACTGTGCCAAAAGCTCCTTCGTAGCGGCGCGCGCGGTGGGTTCCTTGCCACCGTATTGTTTCGCGGGGCAAACCTCCTCCTCGCGCATGATCGGAAGCTCGTTATCTCTAGCACAGGCAGCGATTTGGCGCTCGCGCGCTAGAATGAACGGACGGATGATCACGAGCCCGTTTTCGGCGACATAGCGCGGAGCGAGAGTTCGAAGCGCGCCGTTGAAGGTGAAATTCATAAAAAAGCTCTCCGCAGCGTCGTCGAGGTGGTGGGCGATGGCGATCTTATTGAAGCCGTGTTCGAGCGCGTAGGAGTAGATATATCCGCGCCTCATACGCGAGCAAAAGCTGCAAAACGTGGTGTTTGCGCGGATCTTTTCCTTGCCGAATTCAAAAATTTTAGTATCGATTATCTCGTAGGGAATCTCGTGCTCTTTAAAATGGGCGCTTATCTCGCGCAGATCCTCGCCGATACCGTAAGTAACGGTGACGGCTCGAAACTCCCAATCTAGCGGGCTTACGCTTTGGAAGTGCTTCAGCACGTGCGCCAAACTCATACTGTCTTTGCCGCCGCTAAGAGCTAGTAAAATTTTATCGCCGCGCTCGAACATCTTGTATTTGGCGTTGGTTTGTCCGACGCGGCGAAGTAATTTTTTGGAGAGGTTTATCATAACCTTTCGATCATTTTTAGGACGAAATTTGCGCTCGTTTGCGCGCTTTTTACCATAAACTCGTCAAAGTCAAACTCGGCTTTGTGTCCCGCCTCGTCGCTTATCGCGCGCAGTACGCAAAACGGCACGCCCAGCGCGTCGCACACCTGCGCCACGCTCGCTCCCTCCATCTCGACCGCGCTCGCGTCAAACGTCCGCTCGATCCAGCTCTTGCGCTCCTCATCGCTTACGAACTGATCGCCGCTAGCGATGATGCCCGATTTTAGCGTGATGCCTAGCTGCTCGGCGACGCTTTGCGCGATAGAATTTAGCTTCGCGTCGGTTTGGACTGAAATTTTACTTCCGGGTACGAATCCGTGCGGATGCCCAAATGCCGTGATGTCCAGATCGTGCTGCACGAGCGCGGTAGCGTATAAAATTTCGCCGATCTTGATGCCGTGCTTCAAAGCCCCCGCGACGCCCGTAAAAATGAGCGCGCGCGCGCCGAATTTCTCGATCATAACCGTAGCGGTCAGGGCGGAATTTACCTTGCCGATCTTCGAATACGCGATCACTAGATCGTGGCCGTTAAGCTTAGCGGCGTAGAATTTATTATTCGCGTGCTCCACAGCTTCCACGCTCACACCCCGCTCGCGCAGCGCGGACAGCAGCGGCTCGATCTCTTCGGGCATCGCGCCTAAGATCGCAACTTTCATCTATTCTCCTTTGCAAATTTCAGAAACTCGTCTAGGCTCGCAAGATCCGTGATGCTAAAGGTCGGCTTTTGCGTGATCTTTTTGTTTATCCCTTTTAAAACCGCCGCGCCGAACTCGACGAAGCAGTCCGTCTCACTCTCATAATTTTTGATGCTTTGCTTGTAAAGCACGGGACTGATAAGCTGGGCTTTCAGCAGCTCTAGCGCTTCGGATTTCGCCCTGTATGCGCGCGCGGTGGCGTTAGCGACGACAGGAGCGAAGCTCTCTTTTAGCGCGGGGCGCAAAAATTCCAAAAGCTCGTCGCTAGCACTCCCTAGCATCGGACAATGGCTTGCGACGCTCATATTTAGTAGCATTGCGCGCTTTGCGCCTGCGGCTTTAAACTCGCCCTCGAGTGCCGCGAGATCATCTTTTTTGCCCGCAACTACGATCTGCCCGTCGCAGTTATAATTCGCCGCCCATACCTGCTTACCTGCGCTCGTTGCATCCGCGCAAATTTTTTCAACCGCCTCGTCGGCAAGAGCTAAGATCACCATCATTCCGGCGCCTTTGCCCTCGCAGGCGCTCTGCATTAGCCTGCCGCGAATATTTACTAGCTTTAGCATCTGCTTCGGCTCTATGCCTCCCGCAGCGCTTAACGCGCTAAACTCGCCCAGAGAGTGTCCGAGCAAAAACTGCGGAGCGATGTTAAGCTTTTCTTGATCCAGCTTTTCTTGCAGCGCCGCAAGCGCCATCATGGAATTTAATGCAATCGCAGGCTGCGTAAATTCCGAAATGTCGAGCTTGTCGTTGGGTTCAAACAGCAAATTTTTAAAATCGATACCCGTAAAGTCTGAAGCCTCATCCAAAAGTGCGCGCGCAGAGGCGGAGCCCTCGTAAAACTCCCTGCCCATGCCTACGCTTTGGCAACCCTGTCCGGGAAAGATAAAAGCAAATTTCATAAAAAAGTCCTAATGCTCGTGATGGTGCCCGCCGCAGCACTCGTGATCTTTCCCGTGATCGTGACCTCCGCAGCATTCATGACCGTCTGCATGCCCATGGCCTCCGCAACACTCGTGATCCTCTGCGTGATCGTGTCCGTGTCCGCCGCAGCACTCGTGCCCCTCGTGATGATTATGTCCGCAGCCGCAGCTGTGAGTACCCTCAGGCTGGCCGGTAAGAATTTCGTCCGCCGTCGCTTCGCGGTTCTCGACGATCTTTATATTAAATTCCAGCTCCTTGCCCGCAAACGGGTGGTTAAAGTCAATAGTAACGTCCTGCTCGCCGATAGCTTTGACGCTCACGCGGGTAGTCGCGCCGTCCTCCGCCTGTCCGAAAAGCTCCATACCCACGACCAGATCTATACCCGCAAACTGCTCTTTAGGTAGGATCTGCACGGCGTCCTGCTTATACTCGCCGACCCCGTCGCTCGGGCTTATGCGAACCGTTTTGCTCTCGCCTGCTTGTAGATTTAAAATTTCATCTTCCAGTTTTTGGATGATTTGATCTTTGCCGCTAAGAAAGGCAATCGGGTCGGAGTTTAAATTTGATTCTAAAATTTCACCGGTTTTGCCGTCTTTTAGCTCATAATGCATCTTTATAACTCGGTTGTTAGCCATAGTTTTCTCCTGTTTAGAATTTTATTTTTGAGTTTGTATTTAAATTTAGGTTATCTAGTGGGCGCAGCTTTAGCTTCTTTGGAATCCGGGTATGAAGCTTTTAGCGCTTTGTAGAATTTATCTGCGCTGTCTTTATCGCCGATCTTATCGAAGCTGATTGCGGTGTGATAGAGGAGCTTTGGAGTGTAGTCTTGGCTCTCGTTGTGCGAGATGCTCTTTTTATAATAGTTTATCGCTTCTGCGTATGAGCCGGAGAAATATGAAATTTCGCCCAGCATGTAATTTGCCTTAGCGGGCTTGTAATTTTTAGATACTAAATAATTGTAGCGCTCTTTTGCGCCGGAATAGTCTTTTTTGACATATAAAGCGTCAGCCTCTTTCAACACCGAAGCCTGATCTTTTGATTTAAAATCGGAGTCTGATTTTGTACTAGCAGGGATTGAAGCAGTTCCTGCGTCTAATTCAGCGTTTTTTTTTACGCTACTGCCGCTACCTAATTTTTTATTAATTTCAGCGATTTGGGCTTTTATAGTTGCGATATCTCGCTTCATCTGATCTAGCTCGCTGTTGCCTTGGCTTTTGCCCGTAGTACGAATTTCTAGATCTGCTACCCTGTTTTCCAGGTTCGAAATTTTAGAATTTGTTCCTTCAAGGACGCTTCGCAAGCCTTCTACGCTCTCGCGTGTATTATCTACACTAGTTTGCATCTCGCTTATACGCTTGCGGTTATCGCGTAATACTTGTTCGTTTTCGGTTAGTCCATAAGAGCTGCCTGAATCAATATTGCCAGCATCAAATGCGGAAGTTTCTGCATTTAAAAAAGTGGCAGCTCCCAAAAGAGCCGCCACCGTGAAATTTTTAAATTTCAAATTAGAATCCAACTTTGAATTCGTCGCGTCTGTTTTGAGCGTCGCACTCTTTAGAATGCTCTGTGCAAGCCATATTGCTCTCACCGTAGCTTACTACGGAAATTCTGCTCTCATTTACGCCTTGAGCAACCAATGCGTCTTTAGCTGCAGTAGCTCTCTTTAGACCAAGGGCATAGTTGTACTCATCAGAACCCCACTCATCGCAGTTACCCTCAACTTTGACGGTTAGAGACTCTGCGCCTGCTTGGTTGAATAAAGCTGCGTTATTATTGATTGTGCCTTGTTGATCGGCTCTAATATTAAATTTATCAAAGTCGAAATAAACAGTACCAACTTCACTTTGGATCTGAGATGCCAAAGCAGCTAGTCTATCTGCATTACTTGTGCTTGTAGTATCGGCCTCTGGGGTCTTTTTAGAACAACCGCTCAATAATAGAGCAGCAACTGCTATCGAAGATAAAACTAAATGTTTCATTTTCTATCCTTTCAAAAAAAATTGTAGTCATTATATCACGAGATTTTTTAATATTTTACCAATCAACCGATTGAATTTTACCCACTCTTAACGGAAATTGGAAACTTTTATTCTCGTTAACTCTGATAATACCTACCGAGCTTCCGCCGCCGTCTTGCTTGATAAACATAATGCTGCCGCCATCGCTAGAAAATCTAGGAAACATATTTTTGCCACTAGCCGTTAACTGGCGAATCATATCGGTTTGAGTAGAGATTAAATATATATTAAATCCGCCCCCGCCGTCGCGACTAGAGTAAGTAACATAATTGCCATTTGTGCTGATGGAGTTATTATTTTTGCCGTGATAGACGAGCTGCTGAACGTTGCCGCCGTTTATGCTAGTGGCAAATACGTTCGGATAGCCCAGACGATCGCTCACAAAAGCCACGCGCGAATCGCCGTCGATAAAATTTCCATTTACATCAATGCCAGCGTAATCGGTAATTTGCTTAGCGCTGCCCGAGGCTATATCATATAAATAAATATCGGGTTGATCTTTAGGCGCATTGGTGATTAGAAGCTTTCTGCCGTCGGCACTTACATCCGAAGCTATCGTCATGCCGTGACCGGTAAAAATTTTGCTCTTGCTACCATTGGATAGATTAAATTTATAGATAGCGGGCGTATTTTTATTGACATAGTAGGTATAATAAAATTCGTTCTGTGCCGCGCTTGCCCATTTAGGGAAGATATTTAATCCGCCACGAAGCACCACCTGCTGATAGGTAAGCGTATAATCAGCCACCATGATCTCGCTCTCGCGCGTCGAAGTGTAGCGAGAGAGCAAAATCATCTCCTTCATCCAATCGACGTTTGAATAGCCTAACTGCTTGACGATCTCAGATACCGCCATATGTGCTAAAAACGGATACTTTTCGGCATTTGAAAGCGTAAAGCTCTTCTCGTACATCACCCTGCCGCTGTTTGCCTCAAGCACTTTGGCTTTTAGACTCATCGGCGAGCTTTTATCACTTACCGCGTAGCGCACGATCAGAGCGGCACCGCTAGAGCCTAGATTGTCGGAAGCGCCCGCATCATAGCTGCTTTGTAGATACTCGTCGCTGACTTCAAAAGTCGCGCCGACCTTTAGATCACCCACCATAAGTTTAAAGAATTTGTTGCCAAATTCTGAATTTGCAAGATTCGATGCATCCTGAACGACGATTTTTGGTAAATTTACCCCTTCGTTTACGATAGACATAGTCGCATCTGCCGCGAAAATGCTACTACAAAATGCAAGAATCAAAAGTAGTTTTTTCATCTTTTCTCCTTAAATTTAATTTGATTTAACATTATATTTTAAAAAAATCGCAAATTTACGAGGCTTGTTGTCTGGCGCTTTTACAAAGCGTTGTTTCGAAAGCCTCATCAAAAAGTTCTTAAGTTTTTTGAGGAATATTTCATCCCCCTCCAAATAATCTGTGCTATAATCAATAACTTTCCCATCAGCACTTAAGCTTACGTTGAGTAGCACGCTGCCTTCAGCAGGAGTCATTTTTTGCGCCCACCACAAATAACCCAGCTGCTTTTTAACATCATTATAATAAATTTTAATTTTATAGGAATTTTGAATTTCGATGTTTAAATTTGAAGAGGTAGAATTTTTAGCAGAATCCACATCTTCTGCAAAAAGCATACAGCAAAACGCAAAAATACAAAAAAGTCTCTTCACTTTTTTCCTTACAAAATTCTAATTTGTCTTCATCACGTCGGACATCGTAGTTTCAATATCGTGCGACGCTCCGTCTGGAGACCTCGGGAAAGTTTGAGTCGTTAGATTATCCAAAAAATCTCGCAACTTCTGGTTAAATTCCGTCTCACGCCCCATTTCTAGAATTTTATAATCCACGACTCGTCCGTCCGCGCCAAGGATTATCCTAATTTTCGCATCATCTTTCGTAGTTGCGACGTATCTACTCCACAAAACTTGAAGCCTTTTCCCGATAGCACCATAATAAGCGTTATACTCGCCCGTCCTTTGCGTCCTGCCGCCAAGCTTATCGGATTTAACGACAGCATTTTTAGATGCCGCTTTATCCTTAGCACTAGAGGTGGAGGTTTCTTTATCGGACTTTTTGTTACTCTGAACGGCGTCGTTAGCTTTAGCGCTCTCCTCAAGCTTCTTATTGTCCTTAGTCGTATCCGAAAAAAGATCGCTCAAGCTCGGTTTTTCCTCTTTTTTTGGCTCCGACTTAGCTTCCTCTTTTTTCTCTACTACTTTTTCGGAAGGTTTATCTTCCAACTTAGGCTCAGGCTTGGGCTCCTCTTTTTTGGGCTCAGCTTTAGGCTCGTCCTTTTTAGGTTCCGGTTTTGGCTCTTCTTTCGGCTTTTCGGGCTCTTTCGGCTTTGCCTGCACCGGAGGCGGCGGAACTACTTGCGCCGTAGTCTTAATTTTATCCTCCGGCACATCCTTCACATTCTTATTGTCAAACTCGCCTTGCTTTGTTTCTTTAGCGATTTCAGGCGCGGACGGAAGTTTATCATCTATTTCGAAATCAAAAGTAACATCCATATAATCGTTGGGATTGTCAGTATATTTTTTAAATTTTTCCTGCGGCTTTGAAATTTGATATAAAAGAACAAAAATCACCAGCAGATAGGCAAAAAGGGCGATTAAAAACGATTTAAAATTATCGTATTTAACCCCCGTAAAATTTGAATAATTAGCCATTTGTTTGAAGTGCGACTTTTGTAAAACCCGCCTGCTTTAGGCTCTTTAAAACAAACATTACATCGTCGTAAACGAGTCTTTTATCGGCTTGGATATAGACAGGTTTTTCCAAGCTATACTTGCCGGTGCCTTTAAGCAGCACGAGATTATCTGGGAATTCAGATAGGATCATCGAGCTTTTGTCGATATAAACCTTGCGATCTTCGCCGATACGCACAAGCAAGAATTCCGCGGTATTTTCCGAAACCTGTGCTTTTGAGCCGCTAGGCAGTTCGATCTTCTCATCGTAGATAATCGCCGTTTGCGCGACCATTAAAATCGCTAGCAAAACAAGCATAATATCGACGAGCGGAGTGATATTTAACTCTGGATTTTCGTCGAAATTATACATTAAATAGCTTTTCCAGTGTTTGCTTTAAATAGCAAAATATCCGCTGTACGATTTATAATGCTCATAACTTCGTATGCTTTGCGTTTTATAAGTAAGCTAAAGGTGTATGCGGGGATCGCTACAAAAATTCCACATCCTGTGGCAACTAGCGCCTCACTGATCGCAGGAGCGATAGTATCGATGCCGGAATTTCCGCCACCGAGCTTGGAAAATGTGTGAAGTATACTAACGACCGTACCAAATAGCCCGATAAACGGCGAAGTGGAGGCGACGATAGATAGCCAAGTAAGTCCGCTAGTGGAGTCGCGCTCGGCCTTGCCTTTATAAATTTCCAAGGCTTCTTTTGAAATTTTATCGGTATTTACTTTTTGAAAAATAGAGCCCGAAAGCGAAATCCTACCACCCATCAGCAAGGATTCGAGCGCCTTTGCTTCGCGGTGTTGCCACGCACTAAGCCCTACAAATCTGGAGATCAAAATCGTAAAAGTGACGATAAAATAAATGGATAACCAAGAAAGCACGAATATCGTAATAAACGTGCTTCTTGAAAAATAACTTAAAATTAGATCTAGCATATTTAACTTTGCCTTGCGAATTCGTCGACTCTAGCCATGATCGCTGCGGAATTTGCCGCATCCGAGCTAATAGACGCAAGCATATCTTTGGCGCGCTGCAAAGACTTCGCTACGGCGCTTTCGCTATCGCCTCCGATAGCCACGGCTTGAGTGGCTAGGATAGTAGTTTTTTCTTCTGTAACTTCCAAAAATCCATCGTTTACCAAAACAAGCTGCTTTTTGCCATCTTTATCCACGATCTCTACGACGCCACCTTCGCTTTTATCTTTAAGCCCCGTCAGCAAACTCGCATGCCCTGGCAAAATACCCATTTCGCCAGTAATGCCGGGGAGTTGGACGGATTTAACTTCGCCCGAAAAAACCATTCCTTCGGGCGTAACGATATCTAAAAGCAAAAATTCTTTCATCTTAAAATTCCTATGCTTTCATCTTTTCAGCTTTTGCTACTACCTCGTCGATATTTCCCACCATATAAAAGGCATTCTCCGGCAGATCGTCGTATTTGCCCTCTAAAATTCCCTTAAAGCCAGCAATAGTTTCCTCTAGCGAGATATATTTACCCGGACTTCCGGTAAATACCTCGGCTACGAAAAACGGCTGAGATAGATAGCGCTCGATCTTTCTAGCACGCTCGACCACGAGCTTATCTTCTTCGCTAAGCTCGTCCATACCCAAAATCGCGATAATGTCTTGCAAATCTTTGTATTTTTGAAGTACTGCTTGAACGCCGCGAGCGACCTTATAATGCTCCTCACCGATGATTTGCGGATCAAGCATTCTTGAGGTCGAATCAAGTGGATCGACGGCGGGATAAATTCCTTTCTCAGCGATCGCTCTGTTTAAAACGGTCGTCGCATCAAGGTGCGCGAAAACGGTCGCAGGAGCCGGGTCGGTAAGGTCGTCCGCAGGCACATAAACGGCCTGAACGGAGGTGATAGAGCCCTTTTTGGTCGAAGTGATGCGCTCTTGTAATTTACCCATTTCGCTAGCAAGCGTAGGCTGATAACCGACCGCGGACGGAATTCGTCCTAAAAGCGCGGACATCTCCGAACCCGACTGCGAGAAACGAAAGATATTATCGATAAACATCAAAACGTCAAGCCCAAGCTCGTCGCGGAAGTACTCGGCCATCGTAAGACCGGTTAGCGCGATACGGTTCCTCGCCCCCGGCGGCTCGTTCATCTGTCCGTAGGTCAAGGCGACTTTATCCAAAACGCCCGATTCTTTCATCTCGTTATAAAGGTCGTTCCCCTCTCTCGTTCGCTCGCCGACGCCCGCAAATACGGAGTAGCCGCTGTGTTTGAAAGCGACGTTGTGGATTAGCTCCATAATAATAACGGTCTTACCGACGCCTGCACCGCCGAATAGTCCTACCTTGCCACCCTTTGCGTAAGGAGCAAGCAGATCGACCACTTTGATGCCGGTTTCAAAAATTTCACTCTTCGTGCTTTGATTTTCAAAGCTAGGCGGATCTCTGTGAATGGACCAACGAGTTTCAAATTTTTCATCCTCGCCCTCGTCAATCAGATCGCCCGTGACATTAAAAATTCTACCCAAAACCTTCTCGCCCACTGGCACCGTAATAGGCGCGCCAAGAGCCGTAGCTTCAAGCCCTCGCCTAAGTCCATCACTCATATCCATAGCGATCGTGCGGACGCGATTGTCTCCAAGGTGCGCGGCTACCTCTAGGATCAGCCTACGATGAGCGCCCTCGACATCAAATTTAACCTCGATAGCTTCATTAATCTTCGGCAAGTAGTCCTTGAAATCGACATCGACCACGGGACCCATTACCTGAGAAATTATTCCTTTCATCCGTTTTCCTTTCATTTCATTGATTCGACGCCACTTATGATCTCAATAAGCTCAGTCGTGATAGAGCCTTGTCTGGCTTTGTTGTATGCTAAATTTAACTGCGATACGCGCTCCTTGGCGTTGTTTGTCGCATTCTCCATAGCGTTCATTCTAGAGCAGTGCTCCGCTGCCAAAGAGTCAATAAGTGCGTAATACATGCTGTAGCTAAGATAGCTCTGGATTAAATTTAACATCAATGTTTCTTCATCCTCAGGGCTTTCAACTTCTACTTCCAATGTAGATGTTTTTAAAGCATCCTCACTAATTGCAGGCTCACCGATCGGCACCAACGTATTTACCCGCATCTCTTGAGTAATCATATTCAAATAGCCATTGTGGACGAGTATGACTTCATCGGTTTTGCCTTCGTTAAAATCCTTAACCGCGGCTTGGACGATTTCGTTAGCTTTCTCGGACGATGGAGATGAGCTCACGCCGATATATCGCTCCAAAAGCTCAATGCCCTGAAAATCGAAATATTCTATTCCTTTTTTGCCGACGGCGCGAAGGCGAACCTTGATCTTTTTAGCTTTAAGCTCCTCGATCAAAGCTTTGATCTTTTTGATGGTGTTGATATTAAAACCGCCGCAAAGCCCTTTATCTGCGGTGATAAACAGCAAATCAACCGCCTTTACCTCTCGAGTGGTATCAAAAATTCTAAGTTTTTCGTCGTTGCCCGAATTATTGCCTACATAATTTTTAACGCGCGCAGAAATTTCACCCAAGACCTCGTTAATCTTCACCGCATAAGCTCGCGAGCGCATCGCCGCTTCTTTGGTGTTTTTAAGCTTAACATTGGAAACCAGCTTCATAGCTTTGGTAGTCTTCTCCGTATTTCTGACGCTTTTGATTTGAAGTTTTATATCCTTTAAATTTGCCATAATTTAGCCTTCTTAAGCGGCAAAGGTCGCTTTAAAGTCATTTAATGCTTTGATCAAATTATCTTCCAAATCCTTCTCGATGGTCTTTTTACTTCTGATCTCTTCGAAAATTTCAGGATATTTCGCCTCGATATACGGATAGAGCTCAGCTTCGAATTTGCCGATCGAGCTCGTAGGCACGTCGTCTAAAAATCCGCGGCTTCCCGCAAAGATGATGACCACTTGATTTTCGACCGGAAGTGGCGAATAAGGAGGTTGCTTTAAAATTTCGACCATTCTTTGTCCGCGATCCAGCTGCTTACGGCTACTCTCGTCCAAATCGCTCGCAAACTGCGCAAACGCCTGAAGCTCACGGTATTGAGCGAGATCTAGGCGCAAGGTTCCCGAGACCTTTTTGATCGCTTTAATCTGCGCAGAACCGCCGACGCGGCTAACCGAAAGACCTACGTTGATCGCAGGGCGAATTCCTGAGTTAAATAGACCAGATTCTAGGAAAATTTGACCGTCAGTGATAGAGATAACGTTTGTAGGGATATATGCCGAAACGTCGCCTGCCTGCGTCTCGATGATAGGAAGCGCCGTTAGGCTGCCTGCGCCGAGTGCGTCGCTTAGCTTACTAGCACGCTCAAGCAAACGGGAGTGTAAATAAAATACATCGCCAGGATACGCCTCACGTCCAGGTGGACGGCGTAAAATAAGTGACATCTCGCGATACGCAACCGCATGCTTGCTCAAATCATCGTAGATGATAAGTGCGTGGCGGGAGTTATCTCTGAAATACTCACCCATGGTGCAGCCCGAATACGGAGCCAAATACTGAAGCGCGGCTGCCTCGCTAGCACCGGCTGCAACTACGATCGTATAATCCATCGCGCCGTATTCTTCAAGCTTTTTAACGACTTGTGCGACGGTGGATTGTTTCTGACCGATTGCTACATATATGCAGATGACATCCTGGCCCTTTTGATTGATGATAGTATCAACAGCAACAGTGGTTTTTCCTGTTTGGCGGTCGCCGATGATGAGCTCGCGCTGTCCGCGACCGATCGGCACTAGCGCGTCAATCGCCTTAAGGCCGGTCTGAAGCGGCTCGTGAACGGATTTACGAGCCATGATACCTTTGGCCTTTTCTTCGACAAATCTAGTATCGCTGGTCTCTATCGCGCCTTTGCCATCGATCGGCTCGCCTAGGGCATTTACTACGCGACCTATTAGAGCATCACCTACCGGAACGCGCAAAAGCTTACCCAGTCTTTTAACGCTACTACCTTCGTTAATACCGCTAGTATCGCCTAAAATAACGATGCCGACACTGCTCTCCTCTAAATTTAACGCGATACCACGAGCTCCGTTTTCGAATTCGACCATCTCGTTAGCCATTACGTTTTTTAAGCCGTAAACATTAGCAACACCGTCTGCGACCGAAACGACCTTGCCGGTTTCTTCGATATCAACGCTAAGATCGAAATTTTCGATTCGCTCTTTGATTATGCTGCTGATTTCGTCTGCCTTAATTTTCGCACCCACGCTTTACTCCTTTAAATTGCTTTTAAAATATATTCGCTCATTTTTTGTTTCAATTTATCAACTGAAAAACTAATCTCAAATCCAAGATCCTCGACTTCGATCTTAATGCCCTCAAGCTCGCTTTTAACAGGTTGTAGAGTAATATCTGCATTAAATTTCTTTGAAATTTTAGCCTCTAGCTCTTTTATTTTCGCGGCGTCTATTTCGGTAGCGGAATAAATTTTACCTAAGTATTTATTATCCAGCGCCGCAATATTCTTGCGCAGTTCCTCGACTATCTGTGGAATTAGCGCAATACGCCTATTCTTAGCTAAAAGTTTAATAAAATTTACTATTTTTTCACTTGGATTTTTTATAAACGACGCGATAAGTTCCACTTTGGATTCCTCTTTTAGCGTCGGAGATTTTACGATATCTTGGAATTTTGGAATTCTAAATGCACTCGCGACGCTCTCGAGCGTCTGCAAAACAGAGCCTAGTTCATCTTTTTTATAGCTCAGTATTAGGGCGTTTACATATCTTTTTGAGGTGTTATTTATCATCATCCGACCTTTTTCTCTACGATTTTAACCAGTTTGTCTTGACCGAATTTGATGTCATCCGATGCAAAAACGTCATCCAGTATCTCGCTTACGACCTCTTTTTTGATCTTGCGCGCCTCAAAGCTCTTCTGCTCGTCGAAAGATTTTTGCAAATTCGCAATCTCTTGTTCGGTCGCATTTTTTATCTTTTCGGCGGCGAACACGATCTCTTTTTTAGCAGTTTCGATTAAAGCTGCGCCTTGAACCTTAGCATCTTGCAGATCTTTTTTAGCTTGTTCCTTGCGAGCTGCAGACTCTTTTAAAATTTTTTGATTAGCCTCAAGTCTAGATGCGATGCCGTTGATTCTACCTTGATATGCTGCTTTTGCAGGACCTTTTAACAGATAAAACAAAATTCCGAAAAACAAAATGAAATTTATGCTTCGCCACAGCACGTCGTAGTCCTTGACTCCATCGTGCCCGCCGTTTGCTAAAACAAACGCCGGAATTATAAATAAAAATAGATATTTTTTCATACTGAAATCCTCATACTTTAGCCACGGCAGTGCTTAGAGCATTTTTAAATTCCGGAATTTTGGCTTGCAAATCATTTTTTAGATTGCGTTTTTGCTCATCCAAACCGCCTAAGAATTGATCAAAATCCTCCTCCATTGCGGCTTTTTTCTCGGCTATTTCTCTAGCGGCAGCCTGCTTCGCGCTATCCATCGCCTCTTGCTTTATTTTAACAGCTTGCAACTTCGCAGCATCCATGATCCTTACGATCTCTGCTTTATCGGCATCTGCATCTTGTGCGTTTTTCATCGCATTTGCCTCATCTTCTTTAATAATAGCTTCTCGCTTTTCCATATGCAAAAGTAGCGGTCTATAAAGCTTGGTATTTAAGAAGTAAATCAAAGCTAAAAATACGACGATGGTCGTTATCATGGCGGTCAAACTTACGTCTAGCATCGCACCTCCTCCAGGTTAGTTTTAAACAAAATGCGTATTTTACAATATGAAAAATTAAAATACACTATAAAAAATCATCCGATTTTCTTTAAAAACTCGGAAATTTGTAAAATTTCGCTAAATTCGATCGAAATTTTACGCTCTTTGATGCTTATTTTACCAAATTGATCAAGCTTAGCCTTTAGCTTTAAAAGCTCAGGCTTGAAGCTTTGAAATTCCACGCCAGGCTTTTTCTCTTTTGGAACGGTTTTATCTTTGAGCTTTTTTACTAAATTTTCGGTATCTCTTACGCTTAGGCGCTGTCCTAAAATCGTATTTAGAGCTAAAATTTGATCCTCTTTTTCGAGTCCAACCATTATCTTGGCGTGCCCTTGCGAAATTTTATCTGCGCTTATGGCGTCTTGCACCTCGGAGCATAAATTTAAAAGTCTTAGCGTGTTGGTAATCTGCGTGCGGGACTTTTTGATGATGTCGGCTAACTCCTCTTGTGTGATCCTGTATTCGCCGATAAGCTCCTTATAGGACTTAGCAAGCTCGATAGGATTTAGATCCTCGCGCTGGATATTTTCGATGAGGGCAAGCTCTCTTAAATTTTGAGATTTTATGTCCGCGACTACGGCTTTGATTTTACTCTCGCCCAAAAGCTTCGTCGCTCTTAGACGTCGCTCGCCGGCGATAAGGACGTAAGAATCATCTTTTTGAATAACGATGATAGGCTGAATAAGCCCGTGGCGGGCGATGCTTTCGCTCAGCTGCCTAAGTGCCTCCTCATCGAAGCTCTGCCGCGGTTGATATGGATTTGGCTCGACTTTATCGACATCGATTTCGATAACTAAGCTATCGGCATTTCCGCTTTCTAGTTCCCTGTTATAGGAGCTTTCTACGTCGTCTAAAATCGCACCGAGCCCGCGACCGAGTGCTCTTTTTACCTTGCCCATTTTTGCTCCATTATGGATTTAGCGAGGTCTTGATAAGCGATGGAGCCAGCAGATTTTATATCGTATAAAACCACCGGCTTGCCAAAACTTGGGCTTTCGGCTAGCTTAATATTGCGCGGGATGATGACTAGATCATCACTCTTGCCGATACGAAAGAGCTTATCATCAAAATACTCGCGTAAATTCGCGACCGTTTCTTTGGCTAGATTGTTTTGCAAACTATACATCGTAGGCAAAAATCCGCGAATTTTTAAATTTTTATTGAGCGTTTGCTTGACGACTTTTACGGTATTTAGGATCAACGCGACGCCTTCAAGCGCGTAGAATTCGCACTGAATCGGGATAATTACGCTATCGCTTGCGACCAAGGCATTTACCGTGATGCTACCGAGCGTCGGCGGCGAATCGATGATGATGAAATCGTATCTGTCCTTAACCTCGGAAATTTTATTTTTTAGCATTAGTTTGAAGTCTTTCTCTTCGCTTACTTCGCGCTCGATGCCTACAAGTCCGATGTTTGACGGCACCAGATCCATAAACTCAAGTTCGGTCTTTTGGATCACTTCGGACATGCTTTTACGCCCCGTTAGGACGTGATAAATGTTAAATTCAAAGTCGCTGCGGTTAAAGCCAAGCCCGGTCGTAGCGTTCGCCTGAGGATCTACGTCGATCAGTAGGACCCGCTTTTTCTTTATCGCTAGCGACGCAGCGAGATTAACCGCTGTGGTCGTCTTTCCGACGCCGCCTTTTTGATTGGCAATCGTAATTACTTCACTCATCTTAAAGCATAAACCCTTTCTTCGTTTATTATGATCGATCCGTCTTCGCAAAGTTTAGCCTGCGCAAGCGAAATTTTTTCACCGCCTAGATGAACGCTAAATTTTTGCGATTTTTGGAATTGTAACGAAAAATTTCTAAAAATTTGCTTCCACGAGATTTTATTTTCATATAGCGCAAAAAAGCCCTCTATAGCGTCTTTTGCGCTGATTTTTATATCTAAAATTCCCGCATATTCGGGCGCGCCGAGTAGGTTTATGCCGATGCCGCAGACAAGGGTATTTTTGATCTTATTCGTCATCGTCCCACCGATTTTGCGCTCATCCACATAAAAATCGTTGGGCCATTTAAGCCAAAGCTGCGAACCGAGCGATGCGAGAAATTCCTGCATGATCATCGCAAAATATATGCTCGCCGACTGAGGCGGCACATCTGCAGGCAGATCGCTCTGCGCGACACAGAACGAAAATGCGAGATTGCCGCTCGCGCCCTCCCAATCATTGCCGCGCGAGCCGATACCGGCGCTTTGGCGATTTGCGGCGATCGCAAAAGGCGGCGCTATCCTGCCTTCGCGCACGGCGTTCACCAAAAACTCCTGCGTGGAAGGCATTTGCTCTACAAATTCTACTTGCAAAACCCGCTCCTTGCGTAAGACGAAGGGCTCGCCTTACGATATTGCAAGCGTTTAAATTCCGCGCTGCGATAGAATTTTGAGACAAGATAAAATTTAGCATGATTAAATTTTACGAAGTAGCGGAATTTTATGCGATGAAATTTTACGCTCTTGCTAAATTTTTCGGCAACGCGGATTTTCCCAGCAGCATTTCGATAAAATTTTAAAGCTTTATCTTGCAAAAATTCTGCGGCACGATCATAGAATTTTAAACTGTGCGTGTTCGGTATAGCGCTGTAAAGTCCGCAACTGCGGCGGCAAAATTTCAAGCTCCTGTGAGCGTAAAATTTTAGAGCATAGAAGCGAGGTTTTAAAATTTTATAAAGCCTTGATTTTGGAGCTTCGCTTCGAAATTCCGCGCGGTAAAATTTTACTTTACGATTGCAGCGATACCCAAGGCATAATTTCGCCGCGATCCCAAAAGCGCGGCGTAAATAAAATCCCCACATAGCATCAAAAGCGTGGCATGAAACGCGAGCCTTCAAAACCCCGCCTAGCATAACAGATCGCCGATCTTTAGCCGCTTGCCGTTTAGATACGCGCTAGCGTCCACGGGCCTTTTGCCTGACTCTTGCACTTTTATGATCTTGACCGCACCCTCGCCGCAAGAAACGCAAAAGCCGAGCTTATCGACGCTTAAAATTTCGCCTTCGCGTTCAAATTTGCGCTCGCAAGATTCGCGCAAGATTTCTAAATCCAAAATTTTTAGTCCACTAGCTAGATAAATCCCCGGCCAGGGCGTCAGCGCGCGAAATTTATTATAAATTTGCTCTGCGCTTTCCTCAAAGCCAAAAAGCCCGTCTGATTTGCTTATTTTTTTGCAGTGCGTAGCCTGCGCGTCATCTTGCTTAAGCGACGTCAAATTTGCAAAATTTCGCAACACTCGCACGATCAGCTCGCCCGCTAGATCACCCAGCTCGTCAAACAGCTGCGCCGCCGTTTTATCCTCGCAAGGCGTGTAGGCAAAATCAAGCATATCGCCCGTGTCGAGCCCCGCGTCCATCAGCATCGCCGTCACTCCGGTCTGCTTTTCGCCAGCTAGTAGCGCGCTTTGGATCGGACTTGCGCCGCGGTATTTAGGCAGGATCGAAGCGTGCAAATTTATACAAGGCGCAATATCAAGGACGGCTTGCGGCAAAATTTTACCGTATGCGGCAACCACGATAAAATCAGGCTTTAGCTCTTTTATCTGTGCCGCGACCACCTCGTCTTTGAGTGTCGCGGGCTGAAAGATCGGCACGGCGGGCAAATGCCGCTGTGCATAAACTTTAACCTCGCTAGGAGTTAAAATTTGCTTTCTGCCGACAGGCTTATCAGGCTGCGTAAAGACGGCCGCGATCTCAAATTTCGCCTCCGCAAGCGCGCGTAAAATTTTAGCCGCATACTCGGGCGTTCCCATAAAAACTATATTCATTCTTTTCCTTTAAATTTAGCCACATCACGGCGCGAGCGATCATGCAGGCGCTAATCATGCTCGAAATAAATTTTACGCAGACTGCGAGGCAAACCCGGCTTCACACTCGTGCGCCTTATTTGACGGCGGATTGATTTTCATCTCCGCCTTGATCCTTCCAAGGCCAAAAGGCGCACGGATCTTCGGACCAATAAATCTTTGCAGAGGGTTTCGCTCCCAGCTCATCTAAGCTAATCTTACCGTCACGGTCGGTTAGCGTCAGGTCTCTTAAATTCCGAGCCTGAGCGCAGATCCGTAGCCATTATCAGCCCAGACGGCACCTCGCTCACCGTCCAATCCTGCAAGCTCAGCGCGCCACCACGATCCTTGTCGTTAAAGTCCATAAAATAAGGCACCGGATCGGAAGGCTCGCAACCGTATGCGCCGAAGCATAAAAATGCTAGAATAAAAATTTTATTCATTTCGCCTTCTTAAATTTTATCTTTTTGCGACGTTTGCGAGCGGTAAACATAAAATTTAACCGCGTATGCAGGCGCGCTTAAGGCCTGCGTTCGTCAAAACCCTCTGCGGCGCGGCTTTAGCACAACCTACAGCTCCTTTTTAAGCAACTCAAGCAGGTTAAATTTTAGCTCGTTTATATTTTGTCCCGTCGCCGAGGAAATCGGCATCACAAAAAACGGCTTGGCGGCGTCAAACTCATAAATATCTTGCTTAAATTTCATCTCGCCCGCCGTGCCCGCGAGCTCCAAATGCGACAAAAACGCGTCAAATTTTTCCTGCAAATTTTCGGCCGCGTCCGCGCGAGTTAGAGCGATCGCGTAGTCTCTTTTTGCAAGCTCTCCTGAAAATTTCGCTGTCTCGGCCCTCAGCGCGTCAAACTGCTCCTCGAGGCTGCGGTAGTTCGCAAGATCGAGCATAAAAAGCAAAATTTTCGTGCGTTCGACGTGTTTTAAAAACTGCACGCCAAGCCCGCGCCCTTCGCTAGCGCCTTCTATGATACCCGGGATGTCGGCCATGACAAAGCCGCTGTATTCGTCAACCTCAACGAGGCCGAGCTTTGGCGTGAGCGTGGTAAACTCGTAGTTTGCGATCTGGGGTTTGGCGTTTGAAACGGTCGAGATTAGCGTGCTTTTGCCCACGTTTGGAAAGCCCACAAGCCCCACGTCGGCGATGAGTTTTAGCTCCAAGCGCACCTCGCGCGTCTGCCCCTCTAGGCCTTTTTGCGCGTATTCAGGGGCTTGGTTGATCGAGCTTTTAAAGTGCACATTGCCAAGCCCGCCCTTGCCACCTTTTAAAAACAGCCTCGTCTCGCCGTCATTTAGCATATCAAGCACCAGCTCGCCGCTATCCTCGTCGTAAACGCTGGTGCCCGGAGGCACGATGAGATAGAGATCCTCGCCGCTTTTGCCGGTCTTTTTGCGACCCTCGCCGGGCGCGCCGTTTTGCGCTTTAAACTCACGTTTGCCCTTGTAAGATGAGAGGGTGTGGGAGTTTTTATCTACTTTGAAATACACGTCACCGCCGTCACCGCCGTCACCGCCGTCGGGGCCGCCTGAGATGACGAATTTTTCGCGGCGGAAGCTGACGCAACCTGCGCCTCCATTGCCAGATTTAACGCTAAATTTTACGCTGTCTATGAACATAGCTATCCTTAAATTTAAAACGGCAATTATAGCCAAATGAGTTGAAGATAATTTTTAAACGGATGAAATTTTAAAAGAGGGGCTTGCGCCCCCGAAGATTTAGCGATATTTACGCGGCCGGATAAACCGATACTTTTTTGCGATTTTTATCTTTTCGCTCAAATTTTACGACGCCGTCGATCAGCGCGAAAATCGTGTGATCGCTACCCATGCCTACGTTGCAGCCCGGGTGCGTCGCGGTGCCGCGCTGGCGGATGATGATGTTGCCCGCGCGCACAAACTCGCCACCGAATTTTTTAACACCCAAGCGGCGTCCGATACTATCTCTATTATTTTGGGTTGAACCTTGACCTTTTTTGTGTGCCATTTCCTATCCTTTTATGCGTTAATCGAAACGACTTTGACGCGGGTATATTGGCGTCTGAAGCCGCGTTTTACTTTTGAATCTTTGCGTCTGCGTTTTTTGAAGATAACGACTTTTTTATCCTTGCCTTCGCAAACGACCTCCAAAATCACCTTGGCACCCTTTACGAACGGTGCTCCTACCTTTAACTCGCCGTCGTTTAGCGCTAAAACTTCGCTAAGCTCGAGCTTTGCTTTCGGCTCAGCATTAAAATGGTCTAAATTTAGGTAGTTGCCCTCTTCGACCTTATACTGCTTGCCGCCGTGTTTGATGATAGCATACATCAAAAATCCTTTAAAATTTGGTAGCCAAAAAGGCATTTGCCGTGCAAAATTTAAAAGCCCGTTTGGTATGAAACTTTGAATATTATCCGAAATTTTATAAATTCCTACTGAAACGCCTCGCAAAATTCCTACGAAATTTCAAATTTCAAGGGCTCGGATTTATTTTAAACTAAAGATAAATGTGCTACTATCGCAACGAAATTTTTGAAGGAGAATTTTATGAGAAATTTAATAGCTGCGCTCGTAGCAGCGGTATTTTTTATCGGTTGTTCCAACTGGAATATATCCAACGAACCAAGCGGAGTACGCAATCAAACAAAATCCCAAAGCAGCAAAACAAATATCGGCGGCGTAAATGATAAAGTCCAAGAGGTCTCCACCGCAGGCACCACCGATATGGTCGAAACGACCTTGCCCGATAGCACAGGCATGACTAATGCGCCGAAAGATCGCAGCGATGCATTTCATATCAATCAAGTAATTTCTGCATGGAATAAACAGCCAGACTCCATCAAGACAACCGAAGACAATGGCAATATCTACACCTGGAAAAACTATAAGCCGGGCTGCGACGTATCACTTACCAGCGACTCGGAAGGCTACGTATCAAAATCCGCTATCAAATCAGCACTCTCTCAGTGCCTATAACCAATTTATCCGCGATGCCGAAATTTTAAAATTTCGTAAAATTTCGGCTTACGAGCGGGTCTGCTTCGTCAAATTTAATCTTAGAGTTATATGGTTCGCTCTTAAAAATTTACTATACGTATTGTATAATCGAGGACTTTTAATCACTGGAGTAAAATATGAAGAAAATTTTATTTGTAGGTGCGCTTTTAGCGGCATTAGGTAGCTATGCGGCGGCGAGCGAACATGTCAAGGTCTATCACGGCGAGAGTTGCGGCTGTTGTCACAACTGGGCAAAATACATGGAGCAAAACGGATTTGAAGTCGAGATGATTTCGCTGGCTGACGAGCCGCTTATCCAGAAGAAGAATGAGCTTGGGCTTCCGCTAGAGCTCGCTAGCTGCCACACCGCGATCATAGACGGATATGTAGTCGAAGGGCATATGCCAATAGGCGAAATCCACACGTTACTAAAAAATAAGCCTAAAGACGTTATCGGCATAGCAGTACCTGGCATGCCGCTAGAAGCGCCAGGTATGGAGCAAGGCTCACAGCCCGAGGTCTATGATGTGGTAGCGTTTAAAAAGGATGGCTCATATCAAAGCATTGCCACTTACAAAGGCAAAGAAAAAATCAAATAATCCGCCGCTTTAAAGCGGCAACTTACTTATTAGCTCGCTAAAATTTTGCCTATTTTATGGCTCGACGTAACTTGCCTCAGCTAGCGAATGCTACCACGATCTGCAAAAATGACGCGCAAATTAATTTCAAATGTTAGCTATGATAAAAGGGATTAAAAATTTAAGTGGATGGGCTAATAGGGGTCGAACCTATATTCACAAATCCAGAGTTTGTTGTCCTGCCATTAGACGATAGCCCATTGCGGAAGCGATATTTTATAGAATTTTGCTTTAAAAAAGCATAAGAGCGGGCGGAATTTTAAAATTTTGCAAAATTTTAGATTAAATTTAAAGCCCTGCTGCGCCGAAACGATAAAATTCAAATGCAAAAGCTAACGCTGCTTTCATAGGCTTCGATAAAAGAATATGGCTGCTCGCCGCGGAGCCAAATTTTAAAATTTGGCTAGTTTATCCTATATTTGCACCTTTGCGAGCTATTTATTCCAGGATGAAATTTTAGCATATAAGCCTGTCTTCAAAACATATATGTTTAGTGCTCACTGGGCGCGGGCGCGGCCTTAAATGATATAAATCGCACCGAAAATCCGCAGCAAACATAATTGCGACAAAACCCGAATACGGCGCCTAAATAAGCACCAAATAGGCTTGTGATAGGATCGCACAAAAAAAGTCCTACCAAATACTTGCCTCAAGCGGAACATAGAATTTATCGCGATTAAGTTGGGTTTAACTAAAATCAAAGCCAGAATTTGAGTGCGAAGCTTACATTAAATTTTTTGCAAAATCCATTCGCAGACTCAAAAGATATTGCGAAATTACATAAAATTTGACTGCGGTGAAATTTTCTCATACATTGTGTTGATACAAACCGAAAATGAATAAAACACAATTACTCGAGGTAGCAAAATTTTCCCATACGTCGTTAATACCGAATATTGACAAATCAGATCAAGTACTATGGACAAAGTGAAATATTCCCATACATTGTTAGTTCGGCACAGGCTATTGCTAGACCAGAGTAGAAATATGCGAAATTTAACTCCGCCTATCGTTTGAACACTTAGAAAGCGTCTTGCTCTCCAGCTAAATAGCGCGGACATTTATATCGCGTGCTGTTTAAAAAGCGAATTAATTGGAATTTTAAATCTCGAGCGCGAATTCGCTTAAATATTTGTAAAAATAGCGCATTGAAGCTAGAAAAAATTCGCTTTATTGCACCTAAAATTTTGATGAAATTTCGCGTATCAGCTCAACCGCCTCTTTTGCGTCCGCGCATACGAACTCGAAATGCGCCCGTAGCTCCGAGGCACTGCCGTAACCGCAGCTTACGCCCACGCTTCGCACCGCTGCCGACTTTGCCGAAATGACGTCAAGCAACGTATCGCCGATCATAAAGATATTTTGGCTAACAGAAGACAGGATTTCGTCACTGCAAATTTTGTCATAGCAAGGAGTGGAATTTAGCTCATGCGCATCATAAATTTTACTGCCGCGCGCTCCGCCTTTATCGCTCTCGCTCTCGATGCCGATACCGCTCTTTTGGCTCTTATCGCCAGCCTCATGTCTATCGCTCTTTACTTCGCTTAAATTTTTAAACGAAATTCTATCAGAATTTTGACTCGCGATGCTGCTTAAATTTTGCTCGTAAACTTTGCTAGGATCAGGATCAAGCGCAAGAATACTCGGTAGATCGGATGGCGGAATTTCACTCAAAATTGCGCTCCTGCTAGCAGCGCTTGTATTTTCATCATCAGTCGCGTCGTGAGTTTTACCGCGAGCCGCATGCGGGCTTTGGCTAGCGGTCGCGCCGCAAATTCCTAAATTTTCGAGCGCCTTTAAGATCGGTTCGGCGCTTGGTTTGGGATTTTTCACATCCTCTCGTCCGACGATGGTCCCGAAAAATTCCGCGATACCCAGATGCTGCAATAAAATTTTAGAAAATTTCGACGTTTTAGTGGTTACGACGCCTAAATTTGCAAACTCGCTCGCCGCACGAACCGCTTCGAACGCACCGCTTAGCAGAACGGTCTGATCCAAAAAAGTCTGCGCGTATCGTTGCTTATAAGCGAGCACGAAATTCTGCACATCGCGCATCACACCTAGACGCTCAAACATTACCTCTAACGGATGCCCGATAAGCTTTTTAATCGCTTCGTCGCTAGGCTCTGCAGCGCCCAAATGCGCAAACGCGTAGTGAAAGCCGTCCAGTATCGCGGGCGTGGAGTCTATGAGTGTACCATCGAGATCAAAAAGCAGAGTGGTTTGGAATTTTGGCATTTTAAAATTTAGTTTGGATATAAAAAAAGCGGAGCCAAAGCCCCGCTTATGTGGATCTAGAAAAGATTATTTTCTAAATTTAGCATCAACGCGTCTATTTTGAGCGCGGCCTGCTTTAGTAGCGTTTGTAGCGATAGGCTTAGTCTCGCCGTATCCTACAGTGGTGATTCTGCTAGCATCTACGCCGAAGCTCTTAAGCGCACCTCCAACTGCAGCAGCTCTGCGCTCGGAAAGCTTTTGATTATATGCATTCGAACCGGTGCTATCGGTGTGACCCTCTAGAATTACTTTGTAATCAGGGTGAGCTACTAGCACGTCGCTTACGTTTTTGATCTGGTTCATAAACTCAGGAGAAATTTTTGAGCTATCTGTAGCGAAATTTACGGCCAAATTTAATCTAATAACTTTCTCGCAGCCATATTCATCAACAACTACGTCAGCAGGTGTGCCTGGGCATCTATCGACATTATCGCATACGCCGTCGTTATCTGCGTCTTTGCAACCTGCAGGAGCCGGAGCAACTGGAGCTGCATCAGCATATCTCTTGCCAAAATCAACTGCAAAGCCTAGAGTATAGAACAATACGTGGTTGCCGTCGTCAAATCTGATAGCATCGCGTGCTTCAAGTTTTGTAGCAAAATTGTCGGTAATATAGTATTTTAGACCCAAGCCGTATTGACCGAAGCCGCTATCTTGATCGCCATCGTTGTAAACGTCTTTAGTGTAATCCATATATCCAAGACCTAGCAAGCCGTATAGTTTGAAATTATCGGTGAAATTTACCAAGTCTTTTACAGCATTGATGTGATAATATTTAGCGTCAGGCTTATCGTTGCCTACTCTGTGAGCTAAATCCTCTACGCCAATATTGCGAGAGTAATCAAAACCAACCTCTACTTGATCGATAAACGAATCTTGTAGATTTTTGGCAAGACGTAGACCGAACATAAAATTCGAATCCAAATCCATATTGCCCTCATGAGTCATTCCACCAATAGTAGGGGTGATCTCCCAGTGATAATCAGCATCGCTAGCGAACAATGCGCTGGATGCACACAAGCTTAATGCAAGTAGAACTTTCTTCATTAAACATCCTTTCAAATAAAGTTGTAATTCGATATTACCATAAAATTTTTAAAGAATTTACAAATTTGCGACAATTTCGCCATAAATTTGTAAAAAACATTATCTCTTAGAGAACTGCGGGCTTCTGCGCGCTTTGCGGCGACCGAATTTCTTTCGCTCAACCACGCGGCTATCGCGAGTTAACAGACCTTTTGGCTTAAGAGCCGCTCTAAAATCTTTATCCATCGCGGCAAGCGCCTTTGAAATTCCGTGCTTTAGCGCATCCGCTTGAGCCGAATATCCGCCGCCCAAAGTCTGCGCGGTGATATCCATCGAGGTCTCTTGTTTAGTCGCTAAAAGCGGCTGAACGACCCTTAGTTTGATCGCTTCGTGACCGCCTAGCCAGGTGTTTAGATCCATACCGTTTACTACGATCTTGCCGCTTCCAGGTTTTACCCAAACCTTAGCTACGGCAGTTTTTCTCTTTCCGGTTGCATAAATTGTCGCCATGATTATTTTCCTTTTTTAGTTGTTTGCGCAGTATGAGGATGCTCACCGCCTTCATATACGAATAGCTTTTTGATCATCGCCTTGCCAAGCTTCGTCTTAGGAAGCATGCCGCGAACCGCAAGTCTGTAGAGCTTTGCGGGATTGTTTTTAAGCAGGTCTTGAAATTTTACGCTCTTTACGCTTCCGAAATAGCCCGAGTAGCTGTGATAAAGTTTGTCGTCGCCCTTGTTATTGCCGGTAAATACGGCTTTTGAAGCGTTGATGATAACGACGTAGTCTCCGCAATCTACATTTGGAGTATAGCTTGGTTTGTGTTTGCCGCGTAGCAATACCGCAACTTCGGTAAGCATTCTACCGAATCTTTTGTCGGTCGCGTCGATAACGACCCAGTCGCGCTTAACTTCGCTAGGCTTTGTAATTTCTGTCATGGTTTCCGCCTTATTAAAATTTGAGCTGTGATTATATAGAAATATCCTTACGTATAGCTTAATTTAAGCTGTCTTTAATCTATCTGCGCTCAAATTCCATCTAAGCTTTAAAATTTTATTCCTCCTCATTCACTTCGATCAGCCTAGCGCCCGCAGCTTCGAGAACCAGCACGAAGGCACGCACTCGCGCATGCGGATAAAACTCGCGGATCACGCTTTTATACCGCGCCACTTGAGCCTTATTTTGCGCGAGGTATTTTTCGGAGCTTTTGTAATCAAAAAGCAAAATTTCATCCTGCCTAAAGCACGCTAGATCGACGCGTAAAAGCTCACCCTCCGCGCTTTTGATCGGCATCTCTTTATAAGCTTGAGCGCCTCTTATCAGAGCTAAAAATTCCTCGTTTTTGCTTAGACCAAGCGCCCGCGCCGCGATATTTTCAAAATCCGCATCATTTAAAAATTTAGCGTAGCGACCTCTTGTCAGGCTTACTCCTCGTAAAATTTCATCCGCCGCAAATCCTTCGCTCATCTCCAGAGTATAGTGCAGCGCCTCTCCGAAATATATCGCGCTTAGCGCCTCCGTTTCGCCGCTGGCTGCTTTTTCTTGCACGCTTTGAGGCTCGCCCGCTACTAGCGCGATCTTTTTGCGCGGCGGCTGCTCTTCTGATTTTACGGAGCTTGGGATTAAGTAGCCGTATTGAAAATCCGGGATATTCAGCCACTCCACGACGCCCGCGCCCTTGGTCTTTTTAGCGTAAGGTGAAAAAAAGCTATAATTGTATTGATCTATTTTTTCCTCGGAGCGTTTTACGATGATGAGCGAGCGTTCGGCGCGGGTAAATGCCACATAGAGCTTATTTATATCCTCTTCATGCGCAGAGCGATCGTTTTCATCCATTAATGCTGCAAATTCCGCATCCAGGCTCTTTCTGCTCGCAAATTTATAAAAAATTCTCCACTTATGCGTGGCAAAATCATAGTCCGTCGCGAGCTTTGAGCTCTCACCCCGGTCTTTTCCCCCGATGCGGTCGCAAACGATTACGTGCGGAAACTGAAGCCCCTTGGACTTATGCACGGTCATAATTTTAATGCCGCTTTGTTCCTTGGCAAATACCTCCGTTTCGTCGTTTGCAAACAGATACTCGCTAAAACTATTAAATTTTGCCAGCGTCTCAAAAAATAGCAGCAGATCCGGATCGACAAAATTTAATTTCAGCGCACTAGCGATAAATTCCGCCGTTTTTTGCGCATTTTTATGCAGATCGACCGCTATCTTTTTAAGCTGCCTACCCAAAATCGCTTCGGCGTTTCGCAGATAAATTTCATCGCCACCTACGCAGAATTTCGCGTATTGAATTACAGCATTTACCTGCTCGCTGCAACGCAGAGCCTTATTTGAGCCACTGCAAACCTCGCAAAATTCCGATAGCATTTCTTTTAGCGCGCTTACATGCTCGTTTTTCCAGCACAAAATCGCAATATCATCAGCTTTCACGCCGCACTCCTCAACAAGCCTGCGCGCTTGCTCCGCAGCCCCCTTTAGCACGTCGTCGTATGAAAATGCCGCTACGTAGCCGTAATCGTCGCTTTGCACCTCAAATAGCGACATTTGCGGATGGGAAAGCGGATAGTCCTTGATTTTTTGCAGCACCGAAGCGGGCAGATCGCTATCTAGCTTATTTGCCGCGATTTGATCTTCATAAGACGCAAATTTATCACGCAAGATCTCATTTACAAATTTTACGATAAGTTTTAAACTGCGATAATTGCGCGGCAGACTCTGCGTTTTGATTTGACTAAACTGCTCGCGCAAAATATCAAAAATTTTTCTCTCTGCGCCGCGAAATTTATAGATGCTCTGTTTTTTATCGCCTACGTAAAAAAAGCTACCGCAGCGCTCTTCCGCTCCTTTGCCAGCAAGCGCCTCAGAGATTAGCGGCAGCATGATTTCATACTGGCAAATGTCGGTATCTTGGAATTCGTCTATTAAAATATGCGTGATTTTAGAATCGAGCCTGAAATACAAAAGCTCGCGATTGCCCTGCAACGCCTCTGCGCTAGGATTTAGCAGCGAGTGCACGGCCGCGGTGACATCGCCGAACGTAAGCTTGCCACTTTTGCGCTGCACCGATTTAAGCGCTTCGGCATAAATTTTAATTAGTCCTGCCAGCTTAACCGCATATGTCGCATCCATCCACGCTATTTCGCGAGCTACGGCGTCTTTTAGCCTTGCTAGCTCGCCGTCAAGATGCGAAATTTTTTTAAGCTGTGAGCGCGGATAATCGAAACTGCCGTTGGCAAGAGCCGAAAGAATGAAACCAGAGGATAATTTTGACAGATCACTAACAGGGCTTAGCCCATTTACGGCTCCAGCGCTTACGCACGCATCTCTTGCCGCTTTTTGCAAGCAGGATAAAATTTCATTTATCTCTGCTAGCGCCGAGCTTGCAGGAAACGTGGGCGGATTTATGCTTATATCGCCTCTCCAAATGCTTTGCAAGCTATTTAAAAACTCGCTCTTTGTCATTCCAGAGTCGCTTACATAATCCACGACCTCTCTTAATAGCGCTTCGTTTTTACAAATCGCGCCTAAAAACGCCGCCTGCTGCACGCCTAGTATGCTTTCGTCGTTTTCAAAGCCTGGATCGATGCCGCTATTTAGCGCAAACGAGCGCAGAGCCTTTGCAAAAAACGCATCGAAGGTAAAGACGTTTAGGCTCTCGCTTAAAAATTCAGGCAGTAGGCGCTGCTGCGCCGCCAAAACCTCATCCACGCTTAGCCCTAAATCAGCGCAAATTTGCTCCAGCTCGGGGCTTGGCACAAGGGCGCCGTCGCGCACGACAAGCAAATTTTGAAATTTCTCCACGATGCGCGTTTTCATCTCAGCAGCCGCTTTTTTGGTGAAGGTAAGCGCTAAAATTTCATTGATCGGCTCGCCTTTTAGCACCAGCTCGATGAACCTCACTGCGAGATTGAAGGTCTTGCCGCTGCCTGCGCTTGCTTCAAGCGCCAGATAATTTTCAAATTTTGCCATCGATCTGCCCCTTGCAAATGATTTTATAATCGCAATATTCACAGCTTTGCACCGCCTCCGTGCGCGTAAAAGCGACCTCGCTTGCAAATTCCTTGCCGATAGAGCTTAGCGTCTCGCGCAGATTTTCTAAGCTAGGCGTTTTGTCGCTAGGAGCTGCAAACGCGCAGTCTTTTAGCGATAGATAGGCGCATTCGCACTCCTGGGCTAAAAGCGCGCGATAAAACGTAAGCTGGAATTTTTCCATATGTTTTTTAGCTGAACCACGTTTGTAATCGATGATGAACTTCCGCCTTGCCTTATCTTCGTCGATACGGTCGATCCGCCCGCTCAGCCGCACTCCGTCAAGCTCGCCTTTTAGCGATACTTCACTACCGCTAAAGCTCCAAATTTGCTCATGCCCTTCCAAAAGCCTAGCTAGCTTTTCTACAGCTTTTAGCTCAAGCTCTGCATCAAAGCGCGCGATGCCCGCTTCTCGCGCAAGCTGCGAATAAATAGAGCGAAATTTTTCCATGCTAAATTTCATCCCCGCTCGCTCATATAAACGCTGAAAACTCGTATGTAAAATTTTGCCTAAAAGCGCGTTGTCCTCACCGAATTTTAGCCCCTCCCTCAGCCCGAAAACGTAGCGGTAATAATACTTTCTCTTGCATTCTAAAAACGTATCCAACCGCGAAAACGACAGCTCCTCGGCAAAAAAATCATGGCGAGCCACGGGATCTTCTTGTCCGCATAAGGCGGGCTTAAATTCCTCTCGCCCAAAAAGCCGCAAATAATCCTCCTGCGAAAATTCCGCGTCTTGTCGCACTTCAAAGCTTTTCAAAAACCGCGAAGGCAGTTTCTCGACGCTTTGCAGATAGCAAATCGCGCTTTTTTTAGCGCCTCTTAGCAAGCCGTCGTAGTAAAATCTTTGTAAATTTTCGCGGTCTGCACGGCTGATGAGCCCTGCTCTAGCGCGCAAAGCGGAGTTTAAAAACATCTCTCCGCTACTGCGCTTTGGC
Source organism: uncultured Campylobacter sp. (assembly GCF_938017775.1). Classification (GTDB taxonomy): domain Bacteria; phylum Campylobacterota; class Campylobacteria; order Campylobacterales; family Campylobacteraceae; genus Campylobacter_B. The sequence continues at coordinate 18,256 of NZ_CALIIU010000012.1, read as the reverse complement.
ACCAGATCATCGTTAAAATCGGGGATTATCACACCGTCAAATTGTAGCCCACGGCTCTCTAAAAGCCCCATTACCGTGACCTTTCCGCCACGAACATCATCGAGCTTAATGCGCGAAATTTCTAACAAAAAAAGATCGATCAGATTGCCCAAGCTTAGGTTTTCGTCCTTAAATTTTCGAAGCAAAATTTTAATTAGATATAGCGGCTCTTTTAGCTTTTCTTGCAGCAGCGCGTCGCTAATTTTAGGCAAACAGGCGAGCTTGGTAATTAGCGCCTCGAAATGCTCAAAGCTTACTTGCTTTGTAAAATCGCGCGCGAACTCGCCAAAAAGCGCCTCATCCACGCCCACACTCGCAAAAAACAGATCAAGCTCCTGTGGGTTTGGGCGCTGCGGATACTCATCTGCGCCCTCGCGCATTTTAGAGTGCCTAAAGCGATCGCGCTGCTCAGGGCTTTTTGAATACCCATCTTCTTCCTCAAGCTCTATATGCTCCAGTTGCATAGAGTATCGTAGGCTCCCTTGCTGCTTCCTTGAAGGCTCCTGCCGTTTTGCACGAGCCGAATAATCGCGCTGCTGCACATGCTCCAAGGGCTCTTGCAACTCTGCAAACTCTGCCGAAAAGCTTTGCTCTTCCGTGCTATTCGCGCGTTCCGCCGAAATTTCGTGCAGAATTTCAAAATTTTCCGTATTTTCAAGCTCTCGCGCAGATATAAAATTTAAATCCGCTTTAGAATTTGAAAAAATTTCGAAATCAAACGCGGAATTTTGCTGTACTAAATTTTGCGAAATAGAATTCTCTGAAGCGAAATTACCTAGCGCTAAATTTTGCTGTACCGCGGAATCCTTTGTATCCAAAAATCCTCCGTCCGGACTTTTGAATGCGTGGTAATCTACGCCAAATTTTGGCTTGCGCGCTTCTTTTAAGCACTGCGAAATTTTCTCTAGCGTTACGTAAAATAGGCTATCTTTAAGCTTCTCTCCCATCGCAAAATTTAGCATGCGGTGCGAGCCGCGAGCCCTTGCGATGCGCTCGTCGTAAAGCCGCAGCGTATCGGCAAAGTTCTCGTCGGGCAGGATCACCGCGATGCGCTCCGGCGCGATGTCCGCGCGCACGAAGGATGAAATTTTTTCAAAAACATAGCTCGCCTGCAAGCTTCGCAACTCAAAGCCTCTACACACAACCGCTCCGCCCACGCTTAGCGGCTCTCGGCTTAAAATTTCACCCGTACCAAGATTTACGCGGTATGCAAAACCTAACTCTAGACTTATGCCGCAAAGCTCCTCCACCGCGCGCACGGGCTTGGAATTTAAAGTCGTGGCTCTAAAGCTCAGTACGACCTCGCTCAGCTCCGCAGCGCGCTTAAAAACCTCGAACTCAAATGCGCTGGGATTGCCGTCGATGTTGATTTCTATCCGCTCAAATCCGCGCAGATAGGATTCGTTTAGTTCATAAAGCGCGGGCAGCGTGATCTCGTCGTAAAATCCATGCTCACGCAAAATCCTTGCATACGCCCCCGCTAGCTCTCGCAGAATTTCAAAATGCTCGGCATACCACGCATATGTGTCGCTAAGATCGAGCGCATCGATACTCACGCGCTCCGTCGCAAGCTCCTTGAAAAAGCCGAAAAGATACTCGCGGTTACGCATAAACTCATAAAGCTCGCTAGGGAATTTAAGCCTCTCGCCTGCGCGCTTGCTCTCGTTTACCGCCTGCTTCATAAAAAGCGCGCGATCTATCTCGCCACAAGCGACAAGATCCGGCACAAAAAGCGCCTTTTCGTAGAATTCCGCCAAAGTAATTCTTGGCGCGAGCGCGCCGCCGCTCTCGCTTTGTAGTGCCGCGCGTAGCGCACGCGAGCTGGTGTAGACAAAGAGATTTTTAGAGGGCAAATTTTTCAAAACAAATCCTTTAGAGCGATTCGCAGAACGCGGAATTTTGCGATATTTTAGCAAGAAATTTTTAGTTTGGGCTTTTAAGCAAAGAAGTTTTTAAAAAGCTTGAGAGGCTAAATTTTATCAAGTCAAATTTAGTAAGTTGGACGAGCGTAAAATTTTAATCTGTGGCGCTTTGAGCGCGGAATTCTGCCTCGCTCCGCATTAATCGCGGCATATTTCGACGCAAAATTTTACAAGTGAATTCCGTAAATTACAAAGCGGCAAAAACGCGATCAAATTTAAGCTGGCTCAGGCTCGATCTTGTATCCCAGGCTTGGGACATTTTTTATGATTTCGCCACCCACTTTATCGCGGATACGCTTGACGAAGGTGCGAAGCGCCGTATCACTCACGGCTCCTTCGGTCCAGACGTAACGCTTGATCTCCTCGTAAAGCACCAGCTCGCCCACGCGACTGGCTAGCAGCGAGACAAAAGAAAGCTCCTTTTTAGTAAGCACAATCTGCTCGCCATCCTTCAGCAAAATACGACGAAGCCCGTCAAATACGTAGCCTGCGCCCATATTTACGACTCGCACAGAGTCCAGCTTAGACTTCATCAGCGCGCTTATCTCTAGCACAAATGCGGCGATATCTACCGGTTTAAAGTAATACCGCTCGACACCAATCTCCATAACGCCTTTTAGTTGCTCCTCCCTACTGAAGCCGCTAAGCACCACGATAGGGGCATGCGGAAAGATCTGCTTAATCTGACGTATCATCGCTAGCCCATCCTCGATCGGCATTAGAATGTCGGTAATGACGAGATTAGGACTAAATTTTTTGAATTTTTTTACACCTTCAAGCCCGTTTTGGGCATTGTAAACGTTGTTAAAAATACCCTCAAACGCCTTATGCAGCGAGGCTAGTAATTTAGTATCATCCTCGACTAGCAAGACGTCCAGCTCTTTTAAAGCGCAGCTCATAGCAGACCCCTCAAGGCGAAATTTCAAACGAAATTCTTTCAAATTTTCTCTTTTATTGAGCTTAAAATAATGTTAAGTTAAAAATTTAATTTCATAAAGTAACACAACTCTTATTTTAGGTGCAAATATGGGCGGGATTAAAAAAGAAGCATGGATAAAAACCGCGGCCTAGGAATGGGGCAAAATTTAAAATGACGCGAGCTAAATCTTATCGGTGCGAAAAAGATTTAAGAGCGGCTGAAAGTAAAATTCCAAAGCAAACGCAGCTAAAATTTCACTACGCGGCGGAGCGGAATTTTATTTTAGGCAAATGGCTTTTAGAGGGAAATGAAACGGCGCTGATAAGGTTTTAAGAGCAGGTATAGTTTATCAAAAAACTAGGCATAGCTGGCAAAACCGCATCAATAAGGCTTTAACGAGCGGGCAACGTTAGATAAAATTTTACGGGCGACAGGGCAGCTTACTAGCGCAACTTTTGACGGCAACAAAACGGTTCGTCAAATTTAAAGAACTTGAAGCCATGCTAAATGTGCCGCAGGATCTGCTTTGAAAGGGCTAAGCGTGCCAAGCCTGATCTTTAAAGTGCGTAAAATTTAGCCGCAAGCACTCTTATAAGCTAAGCGGATGTAAAAATCACACGAATGAAAAGCATGCGGCGCGCAACCAGTTTAAATTTAAAATCGCAACTAGCACAGATCGCTTCATCCAAAAACCGCTTAATTCAAAATCGCCGCGGCAATCCTAAGTCCGCAAAAGTGCGCTTTGCGTACCTCTCCAGCCTGCAATTATCCAGGCTGAGACGAGTCTTAAATTCACGACGCAAAGACTGCGTTAGAATTTAAAGCCTTCCGCAAATTTAAAATTTTACCGCGGGGCCGCGGTAAAATTTAGTGCAGGCAAAATTTCAAAAATCATAAAATTTCAAGAAATTCTTTGAAGATATATTTGCTCTCAGTAGGCCCCGCGCTGGCTTCCGGGTGGTGCTGCACCGAAAACACGGGATACTCCCTGTAGCGCACCCCCTCGATCGTGCCGTCGAAAAGATTTCGGTGCGTGATCTCGCAGATCTGCGCGATCGTCTCGGGGACGTTGTAGTTATGGTTTTGCGCGGTGATCTCGATTGATTTAGTGCGCAGGTTTTGCACGGGGTGGTTTGCGCCGTGCTGGCCGAATTTCAGCTTGTAGGTCTCATATCCCATCGCGTTGCTTAGCAGCTGATGACCCAGGCAAATTCCAAAAATCGGCACGCGCGCCTGGATCATCTTTTTGATCTGCGCGATCTCCTCTTTAAGCATGCGAGGTTCGCCCGGGCCGTTTGATAAAAACACGCCGTCGATCTGCCCCTCTTTAAATTTTGCAATCAGCGCCTCCGCTTTAACGTCGTGCGGAAAAACCTCGACGCCCAGCCCCAGATCGCAAAGCTCGTTGAGAATGTTTCGCTTGACGCCGTAATCGATCACGGCTATCTTTTTGCCGCAGCTTGCGGGCTGAGCGTAGCTTCCGCGCTCGGCATTCCAGCGCCCGGAGGTGTGCTTATACGGCGCCTTCGTGCTTACGATGCTTACGTAGTTGATCTCCTCTATGCGCGCAGACTCGCTAAGCGCCTTTTTAAGAGCCGCCTTATCGCTGATCTCGGTAGAGACGAAGGCGCGCAGGCTGCCCTGATCGCGCAGCATCTTGGTTAAAAATCTAGTGTCGATGTCGTAAACGCCGAATTTTCCGTTTTGCAGAAAATAATCCTCCAAGCTCATCTGCGAGCGAAAATTTGAAGGCTCGTTGTTAAAATTTCTTACGAAAATTCCGCTTGCGTGGATTTTGGAGCTTTCTTTGTCGTTTTCGTTGATACCTACGATACCGATTTCAGGCATAGTGAAAATAATAAACTGCCCCGCGTAGCTCGGATCGGAGATGATCTCTTCGTAGCCGGTGGCGGAGGTGTTAAACACGAGCTCGCCGAATGCGCTACCGCCCTTGCCGAACGCCTTGGCTTGCAGATAGATGCCGTTTTCTATGTAGATATACGCGTTCATTACAGCATGCCCCGTTTTCTTAGCTCCTCTTCGTAGAGCTTTTCGAACACAAGCTCGTATTCTTCGGTACCCGGGATCAATTTTTGCTTGTAGCCATCGATCTTTTCATAGACCGCATCCTCAATCTTTTGATAATTTTTAAGATATTCGTCGATCGCGTTATAAATTATCGTCTTTAGCCTGTTTTCGGAAACTTTGTAATCGATCAAATTTTTCTTCCAAACGGTTTCTAAAATTTTATGCGATATGGTGCCGTAGCGATCCTCAAAATTTAGCTCGAAATTCTCGTCGTTTGCGATGTGGCGTTTGATGAGCCAAAACATATCTTTTTTATTCACGCTCATCTCATCTAGCTCGCTTATGCGCTCATCTATCAGCTCGTTTGCGCGCTCGTCTATCGCTCTTTCTTTTTGCAGATCGCCCCTTATGATCTCGTCCGCTTCCTTTGCGACGGGCTCTATGCCTGCATTAAGCGTAACGCAGCCCGAGTTTAACAGATCCAGCGCTATTTTATGCGCGATATATGGCACGTGTGGTAGTCGTATTCGCATGATCGTTCCTTTAAATTCAGTTCTATGAGCGGTCTCACCGCCCGCAACGGGTGAAATTTTAAAATTTCACCGGGTTTATAAAATTATCGTGTCGCTTCTTTCTGGGCTTGTGGAGATGAAACCCACCTTCGCGCCGCTTAGCTCCTCTATTTTGCGGATATAATTTTGCGCGTTTTGCGGCAGATCCTCAAATTTTGAAATTCCTTTGACGCTGTCCCAGCCCGGCATCTGCTCATAAACCGGCTCGGCAGCTTCCAAATCGATCGGGAAATAATCGATCTCCTCGCCTTTGTAGCGATACGCGCGGCAAATTTTAATGCTCTCAAAGCCGTCTAAGATGTCAAGCTTCATCAGCGCGAGCTTGTCGATGCCGCTAAGGCGCACGGCGTATTTCGTAGCCACTCCGTCGAACCAACCGCAGCGGCGCGCGCGCCCCGTCGTGGTGCCGTACTCTTTGCCGATCTCGCGCATCGCCTCGCCCTGCGGGCCTTTATCCTCGGTAGGAAACGCGCCGTTGCCCACTCGGGTGGTGTAGGCTTTTAAAATTCCCATCACCGTGCCGATATCTTTCGGCGCGAGCCCAAGCCCGCTGCAAGCCCCGCCCGCGATGGTAGTCGAGCTCGTGACGTAAGGATAGGTGCCGTGATCGATATCAAGCAGGCTTCCTTGCGCCCCCTCTACGAGCACGCGCTTGTCGTAATCAAGCGCCTTCCACAGCATGTGCGTGGTATCTGCGATGTATGGCTCAAGCGCGCTTTTATAGCGCTTTAGCTCGTCATAAATTTCAATCTTGCTAGGAATTTTAACCCCCGCTTTTTCAAAAACACTCTCATGCGAAGCAAAATCGCGCGATAGCGCCTCGGCAAGCCTTTCGGGCTCCAAAAGCTCCGCTACGCGGTGTCCCGTGCGCGCGATCTTATCGGCATACGCAGGCCCTATGCCCTTGCCGGTGGTGCCGATCGCAAGCTCGCCCTTGCTCTTTTCGCGCGCCTGATCGATCAGCGAGTGGTACTGTAAATTTAAAAATGCTTTCTCGCTTATGAAAAATCTGCCCTTTAAATTTTCAAACTGCGCCATCTCGGTAATCAGCACATCGGGGTTGATGACGACGCCGTTTCCGATGATGTTGATGATATTTTTATGAAGCACGCCGCTAGGCACCAGATGCAGCGCAAATTTCTCGCCGTTTATAACGATGGTGTGGCCTGCGTTGTGCCCGCCGCTGCTGCGACATACGAAATCGTAATTCGCGCTTATCATATCTACGATCTTGCCCTTGCCCTCATCGCCCCACTGGGCGCCGATGACTACGTCAACTTTGCTCATTTTTCATCCTTTTGCATAATTTTTTCTATCAAAGCATCCACTAGCAGCGCAAAGCCGCTGGATTTTAGCCCGTCTATTTCGTAATTTCCGCCGTTGCAATACACCGCGCCCGCGTCTAAAAATCTAAAAAATAGCGCGTCGTAGTAGCGCATTTTAGAGTAATACAGCAGCGAAACGCGGATATGCTCGTAATCTACGCCTAAATTTAAAATTTCATCCAAACACGGCTTTAGCTCTTCAGGCGCCTGCGCACGCAGAGCCTGCACATCCTTTAGCGACACGGCGCGAGCCGTAGCGTCCAGCCAGGGCAAATTTTGCTCAAGCAGCGTCTCAATCTTACCCTTTTCAAAAATTTCAAGCGGCAGGTTTAAAATTTCGCAAATTTTTTTCGGAATTTCGATATTGCTTAGCTGAAGCGCGGGCATAAGATCAAATTCTTTAAAAAATTCCTGCGCGATTTTGATCGCAAGAGGCAAATTTTTCTCACCGATCAGCTCCGCGCCGATCTGATAAAACTCGTCACTTGGGTATTTGAAGGTCGGCTGCACATAAAATAGCCGCCTTAGCTTATCGTCTTTCAGCCGTTTGCGCACGATGCGCACGACGTCCACGGTGCTGTCTGCGCGAAGCGCAAGCTCGTGGTTCGTGGGATCGGAGAGCTTAAGAAGCTTTTGCGGCGCGACGCTTAGGTGCTGATGATATGAAAAATATGGCGTTAAAATTTCGCTAAAGCCGTTTTGCACGAGGATTTCGCTCGCTTTATTTTCCAGCTCGCGTTTGAGCTGCGCGCTCTTTCCGAAATACAGCCTCGAGCCGTTTGGTATCTCGTGATCGAAATCGGCGCTAACGCTATCTATCATGCTGCCTCCAAATCGCTTATGAACTGATTCAGCCGCGCCCTAAAGTCCGAGATGAAGCTTGTTAAAACGCGATAATCAAGCGAAAGAATATCTAAAATTTGCTTACGTATTTCTGTAGTTGGCGCAAATTTTTCGCTGCCCGCGCTTTGAGTTTTATTTAAAATTTCGCCGAATTTTGCTCTAAAGCCTTCAAACTCTCCGGGGCTCAGATCGCCTGCATCGGCGCGCGAAACGAAGCTTAAAGCAAGCTCTTTATAATCAAGCGCGTTTAAAAAGCCGATAAACTCATCTTTGTCGATGGCTGCGAGCTTGGGCGTATCTTTAAAGCGCGCGATAAAAGCGTCTATCTCTCTGCGATCAAGCGCTTTTGCGATAAAATTTCCCTGCAGATAGTTAAATTTCAAATTGTTTAAGAGCCGCAGCGACAGCGCGTTTTCGACGCCTTGAGCGCCAACTGCGAATCCAAACTCCCGCTTTAGCTTGCCTGTGATCTCCACCATCGTTCGGATAGCATTTTTTTTCTTGCCTATGTCAAGGCAGAGCTCGCGGTCGATTTTAACGATATCGAAAGGCTGGGCATTCAAGAATGAGATATTATTTTTATTTGCACTATTAAGGGCAAATTTAATCCCAAGATCTGCATAACGCCCACGCGCAGGGGCGAATTCCTTAAAATTTTGCTCGCTAAAATCGGTTATCTCAAACATCAACTCGCCTTTTGCATTAGCTCTGTCTCGCAAGCTGTGAGCTACAAAATCGTAAAATTCGTCGTTTGTAAGCACGGCTAAGCTTACGTTTATCGAGCAGTTTGCACCCGTTTGAGCATTAAATTCCATCATCTTTGAAAACGCAAATTTTGAGATCGGCAACTCAAATCGAGGCTCGCTTAATATCTGCGCAAAATCCTGCGGGGCAAGAATTCCGCGCTTTCCGCGATCCCAGCGTAAAAGCAGCTCATATCCATAAATCTGCGCTCCGCTAATGATCGGCTGATAGAGCACGAAAAACTCCCCCTCTTCGATCGCTGCAGCAATCCCTTCCTCGCTAGATTCATCTGCTTCGGCGCGCTCAAAGATGCAGTAGCGGTTTTTACCACTCGTTTTAGCACGATACATCGCCCTATCGGCGCGCGATAAAAGTCCTGGAAAATCGATCTTTTCGCTGCCGTCGTAAAACGCTGCGCCAACGCTGATGCTTGCACTAATTTCGTTGCCTTTGAGGTTAAATTTCATCTTTGAAATTCCAAGCAGACGATCTAATAGCACATGCGCGGCATCCTTGCTTTGCAGATCGCCGATGATAGCGCCAAACTCATCGCCGCCGAGGCGCGCTAAGATATCGCCCTTGCGCAGCAGCCCGCTCATCGCCTTTGAGATCGCTTGCAAAAACATATCGCCGACCTCATGCCCGTAGGTGTCGTTGATCGCCTTAAAGCCGTCAAAATCGATGAAAAGCACCGCCATAAGCTTGGAATTTTCGCCCGAGTTTGCGGTAAATCTCTGCGCAGCCTTCATAAAATACACTCTATTTGGAAGCCCGGTAAGCGCGTCGTGATGGGCGATCTTGGCTAGCTCGCTCTCCTTTTGCTTAATCTGCGAAATTTCGGTAAACATCAAGATATAGTTTGAAACGAGCGAGAAATCATCTTTGATCGCAATCGCCGTAAATAGCGCAGGAAAGGTGCCGCCGTCCTTTTTAAGCCCGTAAATTTCATCTTTATAGGAGGTCTGTTTGCCAACGAGATTTTTTCTAATCCTCTCCATCACGTCTGCCCCGCCCTCGGTAGGAGCGAAGAAATTTGGAATTTTGCCGATGGTTTGGCTTTCGCTATAGCCGGTGATTTCATAAAAAGCGTTATTAGCGCGCAGCACGCGACCGTTCTCGTCTGTAATTAAGATCGCCTCTAGCGAGCGCGAAAATACGTTAGCGTTTAAATTTAACTCCAGCTCCGTCTGCTTTCGCGAGCTGATATCTTCGAGCGTAGTTTTTACAAGGCGAGAGCGAGAGCCCTGCTTTTCGGTGACGTAGCCTTGCATACTAATCCAAGTATAGGCATTAGCGGCATTTCGCAGACGGAATTCGCAGCTAAAATCGCTCCTAAGCCCGGCGGTGCATTCGCGGATCATTTTATTAAAATTCTCTAAATCCGCGAAGTAAATTTCATAACTAAACTCCCCAAAGCTCATCGCAGTATTTAGCCTTTTGCCGCGATATTTTAAAATTTTAAAGTAATTTTTATCAAACGACAGCGTCTGCGCGTCAAGATCGATTAAGCAAGTGCAAAAATTCCTAGTCTCGATTACGGTGCGGTAAAAGTCCAAATCCTCCTGCAAGCCGCGGATCGCCTTAACATCGTCATCAATATTTTGAAAATAAAACGCAGCCCTGGCGGCGGACTTTTTGACATAGATGCTCACTTCGTAGCTATAGCGGATATTGTCGTTGTGGCGAATTTTATAGCTTTGAGAAAAGCTTAGCTCTTCTGAAGGCATATCGGCTAAGCGGTTTAAAATTTCATTTTTAGCCTCATTCGCGTCCTTTTCATCCAGCAAATCCCATAGCCTTATCTCGCCGCTTAAAAACTGCGCCGCTTCGTAGCCCCAAAGCTCTTTTATATTTTTACTAGCATCTACGATCTTGCCCGAAGTGTAGTCAAACACGAGCGTAACGATAGGCGCGTGATTTAAATACTCATATTTTTGCTTAGTTTCATCGTAAAATCTGCGATATTTTGACGCATCCAGTACCACAAAAAGGGTTGAAATTTTACTTCCGTCGCGAATATAAGATTTTTTAACATAAAGGTCTTTGACGCCATTTTTGGTCTCTTGGCGGGTTACGACATAGTTTTCTTTGACGTAGTTTGCGCGCTGGGTTTGATAGGCGTGATCGTAAAACGAGCCTGCTTGCAGCGCGAAGATATTCCGCCCCACGACGTCATCGCCGTAAAGCTCGCGTGCGCCGTTGCTAGCGCTTTCGATCGTGCCTGCGACGTTATCGATGCTAAGCACTGAAAGGGAGCTGTATTTTAGCGCATCTTTAAAGCTGAGGCTAAAATCGCCGTGGCGCAAATTAGACTTCAAAACCTCATCTATGGATTTAGAAATTTCTAAGACGGAGCTTAGCGGATTTAGCGCTTCTATATCGCGAATTTTGGAGTGATAATCCCCTTGGCGCAGAGCGTTTTGAACTGCCGCTAGCGGGATAAAAACGCGCTTTTTTAAAAACGTAAAATTTGAAATTAGAAGGATTAAATAAGCTAAAATAGCCGCTGCTAGCGCTACGACGATAAAATCGTCCGCGCCTAAAAAATAGCCGGCTCGTTCGCGAGCCATTACGAAATTATCTCCAAATTTTGCAAGATATGCAAAGCTTAGCCCAGATTCGTCTTCAAAGCTTACCACTTCGCCTAGGCGCGAAAAATCAAAATCCTGCCCTAATATATCGGTTACGCTGCCAGGAGCGTTAAAAAATTTACCTTCGGCGTTAAAGACCAAAATATCTCCCAGCGAAGAGAGCCTGGCAATCGGCCTAGCGGTGTTGGCAAAACCTAGCAGATATGAATCAGCGTTTACGCGCTTGATTAAAAAATACCGCCACGCCCCATCCATCATCATATAGCGCGATACCCATTCATCCTTTTTTAGCTCGCTTGCGATATCCGCAAGCCGTATCTCGCCAAGATCCGAAATACGCGCATCCGATGAAAAATGCGCCAAGCTCTCCTGCTCCGCACCGCGGGCGCGTAGATAAAAAATAGCGTCAAATCTATGAGAAGATTTTACGACATTACGGATCAAATCCGCATAAAGCTTGCTTTGCATAGCTTCGTGCCTTGCGTCTAAAGAAAGGATAGTTTCTTTTAAAATTTCAAGCTCGCTAAAAAGCGACTCGTCGGTATTTTTAAGTAAAGTAATCGCCGTGCGCGTCCGCAAATCAAGCTGCGTAGCGATCCTAGTGCGCAAAAAGCTAATCTCGCAAACTACTACAAGCGTAAGCAGCGCAGCGCCTAGAATCAAGGCGGCGTTAAATCTTTCGGTAACGAAGTCTTTTTTGTTTTTCATGCCAAATTCCAAATTTTGCGGGATTTTAGCAAATTTCGTTTTAAAGCCGATTTAAGCTTGTATTTTCGCGCCCTTTGCGCCCAAAAAATGCATAATCAAAAGCACGGCGAAGCTAAAGAGCAGCATCAGCGCCGAATATGCGTGAGCCTGCGCAAAATCGAGCGTTTCGGTTGCTTCGTAGATTGCGATGGAGGCAACCTTAGTCTGCTCGCTCACGCTGCCGCCGATCATCAGCACGACGCCAAACTCGCCCATCGTATGCGCAAAGCAGATCACCAAGGCGCTAAGCAGGGAGTGGCGTATCGCGGGCAACGCGACTCGAAAAAGCTTGGAAAAATAGCCCTTGCCGAGCGAGTCGCACGCCCAAAAAAGCGAGCGCGGAAGCGAGCGAAAGCCCGAAACCAGCGGCGAAAACATAAACGGCAGCGAGTAGATACAGCTCGCGATCACGAGCCCGCTGAAATTAAATACGAGCCGAAGCCCGAAGTGTTTGTCAAAAAACTCCCCTAGCACCGAATACGGCGATAGAAAAACGAGCAGGTAAAAGCCTAGCACCGAAGGCGGAAGCACGAGCGGAAGCGAGATGATCGATTCGATCACGCTTTTGCCTCGGAAATTTTTTCTCGCCATAAAAAACGCGAGCGGCACGCAGATGATAAACAACGCAAATGTCGTTAAGCTCGCAAGTTTTAATGAGACGAGAAACGGCGTGTAATCGAGCCCCTTTAGAACTTCAAACATTTATCCTCCGAGCCGAGCCGCTGGGCCCAAACTATAAAATCTTAAAAGCCTAGCCCTACTTTAAAATTTAGAGGCAAAGCTAGATAGAATTTACGCAAACCTCATAGTCATAAGGCTTTGCAAAATGAAATTTTAAAAATTTCTGCGCAGACCTAGCTGCGCAAGAGCTTTAGCGAAATGAAATTTTAAAAATTTCGCGCAAGCTAAAGCGAGCGGAATTTATAAAAGTGCTTGGCTAATAAATTCCTTCAAGCGCGCAAATCCTGCTGAGCTTTTAAGCTCTACCCAAGCCGGCAAATTTTTAAGGTCACGAATTTTGCTGAGCTAAATTTCAAAAAGCTTAGCTTAGCTTTAAAACTTGAGCGGGCAGGATTTATCTGAGCGTAAATTTCACGAAAAATATGGCTAAACTACGCCCTCCGAACAACTTGGCGGAATTAGATTGAGCCCGACAAAACAAAATTTTAAAATTTCGCATAAACCTAAAAAACCGGGTTAATAAAACCTTGCCACAGCTTGCAAATTAAGCGAGTTTAGCACGCAAGCTTTGAGCCGTTAAAGCTTTTAAAATTTCAAAGCCACAAAATCCAGGCAAAATTCCAAATCTAAAAATTTAAGTTTTTGCGAAGCTTTACATTAAATTTTTACCAAGATCGCATGATAGAATTCGCGCAACTCCTGCCAAAAAAGTAAGCTAAAAGCCGCCAAATTTAAAAATAAACCCACCACGCCAATTAATAAATTCAAAGAAGGAATTTAACGGCGCCTGTCTGCGTAAAATCTAAAATTTAAAGCTTAATTTTCGCACGCTATCTAGTCTCGCATTGTAATTTTGCTCTAGCCTGCGTTTAAATTTTGTGTTTCATAAAACTCTAAGCGCGATGCGAATGAAATTTTAAAATCTCGCCGTATTTTGCGGGCAAATCTAGCTAAAATTTTGCAAAATTCCTCGTCTAAATTCCGCGCAAAATTCCATAAGAGTCTGCATTTAAATCTCTAATCTAGTTGAAATTTCTCACTTATGCGCGCCCAAGCTTGCCTGCAAGTTTAAATTTTACGCAGAGTGATATTAAAGGCTTTGGCGCCCGCTTTGACCTCGTCGCCTACTTGCAAGCCCTCGGCTTCTGCATTGCTTAGCACCACTTCGCATAGCTGGCTGCCGATCGCTACGACGGCTACTTTGACCCCGTCGCGTGCTTGCAAATCGACAATCTTGCCCGCGAAAGAAAACTTCTGTGAGCCGCTAGTTTTAAGAAAAATTTCCTCCGGCGTACCGGTGCGGACGATCCTGCCGTCCTTCATCTCATAAACTCGCTTGCAAAGCCTATAGATCTCGCTTACGTCGTGGCTTACCAAAATCACGGTCTGATGAAACTGCTCGTGGATTTTTAGCAGATACTCTTGGATTTTTTCGCGCATCGTAAAATCAAGCGCCGAAAGCGGCTCGTCAAGTAGCAAAATTTCAGGCTCTTGCATCAGTGCGCGAGCAAGTGCTACGCGCTGCTTCTGTCCGCCGCTAAGACCCTCGACGCCGGATTTCGCAAACTCGCTAAGCTCTAAAATTTCAAGCAGCATTGCGGCTTTTTGCGGATCGTTTCTGGCAAAAAGTAGATTGCCCGTCACGCTCATATTCTCAAAAAGTGCGTAGTCTTGAAATAAAAAGCCGATCCTGCGCTTGCCCGCACTTAAGAATTCATTGCCTTCTTGCAGCACACGATCGCCGTCTTTTATGCTACCACTATCTGCGCGCAAAAATCCAGCCAAAATGCGCAGCAGTGTAGTCTTACCGCTGCCGCTGCGCCCATATAGGCACACAAACGAGCCTTTGTTAATCTCTAAGCGAGCATCAATCGAGAAATCATCACTGATTTTTTTCTTACAATCAATCGTTATCATATTTTTCTATATATATCGCAGTGGCGCTAATGTATGCGAAAACCTCGTCGCCCTCGCGTAAAGCAAGCTCCTGCGCAGAATGCGCGCTAATGAGCATATCAAAGCTTATCTTGCCTTCAAACCTGAGCGTGCATAGAATTTCACCTAAGCTTAGGCTCATAATCTTGCCGTGAATTTCATTTTCGCTAGATACACCACTTAGGGCTTCGCGAGATAAAAGCACATCAGTACTTTTAAAGCCCACGTAAACTTCGCTACCCACCTTAAGCTCGCTACTTAGCTGCAGAAATACGCCACGTAGCTTGATACCGCCCGCGATAAATCCTACAGAATGGATGCCGTCTTTTTGTAAAATTTCGTTGATTCTCGCTCTAATCATTAAAACTCGTATCCGTATTTAGCAAAGATCGCCCTGCCCTTATCGCTTAGGATAAAATCATAAAACGCCTTGACTTCGGCGTTGTCTTTAGCGCGGTTTAGCACGACCATGCCTTGGGCTATCGGCTCGTAGAGCTTGGTATCGACTAAGACGAAATTTTCGCCCTCTTTGCAAGGCTTATCGTTGCAGCCGTCCTTTGCCATCTTAGGCGCATACATTGCGCTTGCCGCGATAAAGCCAACGTCGGAAGCTTTAAGCGCTTGCGAAAGAGCCTCGCCGATCGATTTTGCTTCTACGATTTTACCTTTAATCTCATCGTAAACTCCCGCTTTTTGAAAGGCCTGTACGCTTGCGGTGCCGTAAGGAGCGGTCTTTGGATTTGCTATCGAAATCGTTTTAACGCTAGGGTCTTTTAAAGCTTCAAGCCCCTTGCTAAGATCTACGCCGCGCACGCTAAACATCGCCACTTTGCCTTTGGCGTAAGTTTTGGCAGGCGCCGTCGCAAAGCCCTCTTTATGCAGATCGTCTGCAAATTTCATATCCGCCGCCATAAAAATATCAAACGGCGCGCCGTTTTTGATCTGCGTGCTAAGCGCACCGCTGGCGCCCAAGCTCACGTTTAGCGTAGTTTGCGGATGTAGCTTGGCAAATTCCGCTTTGATCTCGTCAAACGCATACGTCGTGTTCGCAGCGGCTGCGATACTGACCTCACTCGCGTTAAGCGCGCCTGTGGTTAAAATTCCTAAAAGCACTGCTTTCAACTTCATTTTATGCCTTTCATTTCGGCTCTCGCCGAGAATTGAATTGTATCTAAAATTTTAAATTTACGCCTTAAATTTTAAAATTTTGTGCGCCCAATTTCACCCTATTACGCGCCAATAATGATCTCGCTAGGCTCGATGATCGCCGTTACTTCATCTCCTACTCCTAGAGCCATCGCGGTGGCAGATTCTCGCGTGATGATCGCGGTGATATTTTGGTGCGAGCTTGTGCCTAGACAGATCTCTGCGTTTACCGCGCCGATTTTGACCTCGTTAATCGTGCCCTTGATTTGATTCGTCGTGCTAAGTTTTAGCTTCTCCGAGGCTCCTTTAGCGATGATGACGCTTGGAGCTTTGAATAAAAACAGCACATCCTTGCCCGCCTTTAGCCCTAAATTTTTTTCGCTCTCTACGGTTACCGTCGCGCATAAAATTTCGCCACCTGCGAGTTTAGCCGTGATTTGAGAATTTACAGCGCCTGTTTGAACATCCGTAATCTCAACACTTAGCTGATTGCGCGCAGAAAGCTTCATACCGATCTTCTCTAAGCTTAAAAGGCTCTCTTCTGTAATCTCGTCAAGCTTTAAAATTTCACTCAAAAATGTCTCACCCGCGTGGCTGATAGCATCATAAGCGCGAATCAGCTTGTGAGCGTAAGGGGTAAGCTCGGAGCCGCTATTTTTCTTTGTGCCTTGAGTGCGGACGATGAGGGGTTTTTTGCTCGCGTTGTTGATTAAATTTAGCGCGTCCCAGCCGTTTTTATACGACACTCCTACGATCTCTGCGGCCTTTGTAATACTTTTAGTCTCATCTACGGCCTTAAGCAGCTTAATGTGCTTGGCTAAAAGCGATGCTTTGTTGCCAAGCAGGAATTCCAAAGCAAATTTTGCGTCCATTTTCATCCTTTCTTATTTACTTTCACGTGATTTTATAATATATCCTCTGATATATTTCTTAAAAAGCTGCAGGCTTTATTCTGCGATATAAAGAGGGAAATTCTATATGAAATTTTACCTTTATTGACAAAATTTCTTTAAACTTGTAAAATCGCCACTTTGATTTATAAGGAAGGTTTGCAATTTGAAATTTATAAAAATTCTATTCCTAGCCGCAGCCTTAGCGCTTTGCGGTTGCTCACAGAAGCAAGACGCGGCGCCTAGCAGCGATACGGATGGTTTTGACGAGGAGTTTGCCAAGCGCGAGGTTTTCGATCCGCTTAGCGGCTATAACCGCGTTATGACGAGCTTCAACGACGTATTTTACTCATATATACTAACCCCCGTAGCCAGCGGTTACGACTATGTAATGCCCGATCCGATCCAGGGCGCGTTTTCAAATTTTTTCTATAATATTTTATATCCGATGAGGCTCGTAAACAACCTGCTGCAGGGTAAATTTGAAAATTCTTGGGACGAGACGAAACGGTTTTTGATCAATTCGACCGTTGGCTTCGGCGGGCTTAACGATATGGCGGGCAAATACTACGGGATTCCGCGCCACGACGAGGATTTCGGGCAGACACTAGGATACTGGGGCGTGCCGGCAGGCCCTCACATCGTCTGGCCGATTTTGGGACAGAGCAATCTCCGCGATACAGCGGGGCTTGTCGGAGATTATTTTTCAAACCCGATAAATTATATTAAAGATGGCACCGTTCGAAACTCCGTCAACGGATTTAGAATATTTAATGACTACTCGCGCGATCCGGAATTTTATGAAAAAATGACCAAAGATGCGGTGGATCTGTATCCATTTTTACGCGATGCTTACGAGCAAAATCGCGAGAAACTAATAAAGGAATAACAATGAAGAAATTAAATATAATCATCATAGCTCTTGCAGCCCTGTCACTGACAGGCTGTAAGAGTCTATATGGCAATTACGAACGCCCTAATGTGAAGACGAGCGGTATTGTGCGCGACCCTGTTGATGACAAGGCTACGCTTGAGGGGGCTAACGACTTCGGTAATCTGCCATGGCGCAGTGTCTTCACTGACCCACATTTGCAGACCCTCATTGAGAAAGCACTTAATAATAATCCTGACTTGCTCAATGCTGCTTTGAATGTTGATATTGCTGAGCAGCAGGTTAAAGCGGCTAAGTTGTCTTTTTTACCATCAGTAGTCTTTGCACCGACAGGAACTATTTCTCATTTCGGTACACATACATCATCAACTCAGTCTTATACTCTTCCTGTTGCAGCAAGTTGGGAGGTAGACCTCTTTGGTAAGTTGCGTTCTTCAAAGAAGGCTGCTCAGATGACGATGATGCAGGCACAAGATTATAAGGTTTATGCACAGACAACGCTTATAAGTAGTGTCGCTAATCTTTATTATACCCTCTTAATGCTCGACCGTCAAAGGCAGATTGTCGATGACATGTTAGGTCTGACCAAGAATACTTGGGATGTGATGAAACTTCAGATGGAGTTTGGTCGTGCTCGTTCAACGAGTGTACAGAGTGCTGAGGCTGCTTTTTACAGTGTTCAGACACAGGCTGCAGATATCCGTCGTCAGATTCGTGAGACAGAGAATACACTTAGTTTGCTTCTTGGTGAACCAGCTCAGACGATTGCACGTGGCAGTCTTGAGAACCAAAGTTTGCCAGCTAATTTTGCTGGTGGTGTTGGTGTAGAGTTATTGAGCAACCGTGCTGATGTTCATGCTAATGAGATGGCTTTGGCACAGTGTTTTTATAATATTCAAACAGCTCGCAGCCGTTTCTATCCAGCGATGACGATTTCACCTACAAGTGCATGGACTAATAGCGGTGGCATGGTGAACCCAGG
>NZ_CALIIU010000011.1 GCF_938017775.1 uncultured Campylobacter sp. | reverse complement strand
ACTAGACGTCAAATTTTACCCGCTTGCGCATATAAAATTTTAAAATTTTTAAAAATATCATTACGCAAGCTTAATTTCCTATTTTTAGTGCTATCTGCTAAGCACTTAAATTGATGGAATTTATGAAATTTTACTCAATCCGCTTTTTTCTAAGAATCGTTATAATTTCAAGTTGAAATAGCGGAATTTTGTCAATATCGCCATTTGCCACTTTAAATTTGTTTTGTAATTGCTTCGGATATCTAACGACCCCTAGTTCGAGTACGACGCAGAAATGTCATAAAATCCTTAAAACTTTGTTGGTTACCAGACGTGAAATTTTAAGTGAGCACGTAAAAGGATTGCGTCTTAATATTAGCTGATTTAGAGGCGGATCTTCTTGTTTACTTGATGGGAATCTTGTATTTGCGGTTTTGTGATTTAGCGCTGAATTTTGCGGTAGAATTCTAAAACTACTGCGTCTAAGAATTTTAGAATTTTACCGTTTTAAAGCATTAAATTTTTACGATTTTAAGATTAGTTGCAACCGTAGAAAAATTCGCGGTAAAAGTGGTGGATGCCTGTCGTGCGGATTTAGATGCTAGATTAATCCGCAAGCGCTACGCTTTTACTAAAATTTTATCTTTATCAAAATTTTAAAATTTCAATCGCGGTTATTAAAATGCTTCGGCGCAAACATAAATTTCTAGCCGCCTCGCTATATTTTGTAGGCCCGTTCGGAGCTTTAAAATAGCAAGCCGCGTGTCTGCTATTTGCCAAAAACCCTAGCGAAAATCGAGTCTACGTTTTTGGTGTAATATCCGTAGTCAAAGCACTCTTTGATTTCGCTTTCGCTTAGCTTTTCTCGTAGCTTTGTATCTGCTAGCAGATTTTGTAAAAATAGGCTATGTCCTTGCTCATCTATAGCTTTTTTGCCCTCTTGCAGATCCGCCCAGACCTTCATTGCATTACGTTGCACGATTTTATAAGCATCCTCTCTGCTAACTCCTCGTTTAGGCAGCTCTAGTAGCACGCGCTGCGAAAATACGAGTCCACCGGTTAAATTTAGATTTCTCATCATATTTTCGGGATATACGAGCAGTTTTTCGATCAAGCTCGTCAAGCGATTTAGCATAAAATCGGCGGTTATAAAGCCATCAGGGAGGATAAATCGCTCGACCGAGCTATGGCTGATGTCGCGTTCGTGCCATAGTGCTACATCCTCCATCGCGGGTATTGCGAAGCTACGGATCATACGGCATAGCCCCGTTACGTTTTCGCTAAGCACAGGATTTCGTTTGTGTGGCATCGCAGAGCTGCCCTTTTGTCCTGGGCTAAAAAATTCCTCCGCCTCATAAACCTCGGTGCGTTGATAGTGGCGGATTGCGATAGCGATCTTTTCGCAGCTGGAAGCCAGGATCGCAAGTGCGCTCATTACCTGCGCGTAGCGATCGCGCTGGATGACTTGATTGGATGCGGGAGCGGGCTTTAGCCCCAGATATTCGCACACTAGCTCTTCCAGCTCTAGTGGAGCGTGGGCGAAATTCCCCATCGCACCGCTTATTTTGCCGTAGCTGATAACGCTTTTTGCGTGTTGCAAAAGCTCTAGCGCGCGATTTATCTCATCATACCAGACCGCAAGCACGAGTCCGAAAGTGATCGGCTCGCCATGGATACCGTGGCTGCGCCCGACCATCAGCGTCATTTTATGCTTCATGGCTTGAGATTTTATCGCGGCTTTTAAATTTTGCACATCCTCAATGATGAGCTCCATGCTTTCTTTGATTTGTAGCGCGACGGCGGTATCGATGCAATCGCTGCTAGTCATGCCGTAATGTACGAAGCGGCTCTCCTGCCCAAGGCTCTCACTCACACTCGTTAGAAATGCAATCACGTCGTGCTTGGTGGTCTTTTCGATCTCATCTATCCGCTCGATCCTAAAGCTTGCGTTTTGTAGAATTTTATCTTTATCGCAGTCGCTTATTAGACCTAGTTTATTCCACGCTTTAACCGCCGCGAGCTCGACTTTTAGCCACGCGTCGTATTTGGCTTGCAAGCTCCATTTTTCAGACATCTCTTTTCTTGCGTATCTTTCGACCATTTTAGTAGCCTTTCGGTTAGAATTTCTTGTATAATGATGGCAAAAATTATATAAAAATAGGGCTGAAAGTTTAATATGGGTTATGAGAAAAGAAGCCTGGGAAGCTTTGAGGGACGCAAAATTTACGAAATTCTGCTTAGCCTCGGATACGATATGAAATCCGCGCAGCGCATCTGTGACAAGCACCGCGTAACCGATGTAGAGGATCAAAATTTACATAAAAGCTCCGTCGCGCACGGAGAAATTTTTTTGATCGATTACAAATGCGAGCCGCGCGGACTGAAGCCGATCTTTGAGTGCGATGCGTTTGCGGCATTTGACAAGCCGAGTGGAATTTTAAGCCATCCGAGCGGGCGCAACTCGCCTTATAATATGTATGACGAGATCTGGTCGCTATACGGGCAGGATGCGTGCGTGGCGCACAGGCTCGATCTCGAAACCAGCGGCGTTTTGATCGTCGCGAAAGATAAAAATGCGGCGCGCGAGCTTAAAGAGTGCTTCGAACAGCGTAGGGTGATGAAAAGCTATCTAGCGCTCGTGCGAGGGGATTTGAGAGAGGGCTTGCGAGGTGATTTGCAAAGTGCCGCTTGCAATGGCGAGATAGAGGATTGCTATGCGCTAGGCTCGGATGAAATTTGCGGATCAAAATTTGCGGGCGATGCTGTGAGCTTACCAGATAACGTATCGGATCTGCGCGATATGCGAGCTTTAAAAGGGGCAGGCGATAAATTTGGATTTAATATCTTGTCTAATGGTGCGAGTAGGGGATTGTGGCGCAGCGCTCTATCTGACGACGCGCAGGTTAAATTTAAATTTGGTGCTCCTACTGGCGATGTTGGCGGCGAATTTGAATTTGATGCCTTATCCTGCGGAGTGAGCGATAAGCTTAAACCCGCTATCGCGATGAGTAGCGCGGATAACGGACATAAACCTTGCGCCTTACCTGTGGCTAAATCTATGCTGGCTCCTTCTACGGGCTGCGTAAATTTTAAAAAATTTGAGCCTGCAAAATACGCAAAATTTAGCGAAAAACTGAAATTTTTAAAGGATTTTGAGGGGTTTGTGATTGATGCTCCGATCGCCCCTAGCGACGAGTTTGCCGATCTTAAAATTCGTATGAAAATATCGCGCGATGGCAAGGAGGCAATCACGCTGATACGCCCGCTGCGATATTTTGAGGACATGGACGCTAGCCTGATTGAGTGCTATCCACTGACGGGTAGGCAGCATCAGATCAGGCTGCATCTATTTGCCGCGGATACGCCGATATTGGGAGAACCGCTGTATGGGCTTTCGCGAGAGCAAGCGGAGCGGATATTGGATAAAAAGATGGATGAGACGGAGCGGATCAGAACGACAGGGGCGCCGAGATTGTTGCTACACGCGAATACAATTTGCTTCGAACTAGGCGGCGAACGATACGAGATAAAAAGCGAATTTGACGCCGCAAGAGAGTTTTATAATCTCGTGAAAATCGGTAAAATTTAAATAACTCAATAAAATTTTGAGGTGGCGGCGATTATTTTTATGACCAGGATTTTGCTTTTGCCGGTTTTTATAAAATTTTGTGGTTACAACGACGTTTAATTTATTAATTCCTCATCTATAGTTATTTGAAAATTTTAAGACGATTTTATTTTGCGATAGCTATAATTCATAATTAGAATATTAGTAATTTTGAATAAAGGATGAAAATGTTATGGTGGGAAAAAACAGTGGAGTATTATTTTGTAAAGCAGTGTTTGTTGGACATCGATATAGCTCCACTTGATGGTGATGTAGAAAAAATAGGTGATGCCTTAACACATAACAATGGGAAGTTTTTACTTATAGAGTTTAAAAGGGCATTCGAGAATTTATCCTCAGAAAAGAGAAAATATGCAGATTGGGAAAAAAGCGCTAAGGCCATAAAAGCATATAATTCAACTTGGCTAGACGGAGGGTTTCATATATTTATTTTCGGTAGCGAAAATTACGGTAAATTTGAGCTCAGAGCGCATAAATATTGGATGCTTCAAGATAAGTTGGGCGGTAGCATAAAAGATTTTAAATCCGATGTTGATTCTTTTAAAAAATATAATCAAGAACATGGAATATTTAAAAAAGAATTTGACGAATACGCTAATTTCCTATTTAAGCAAAAGGGTGGGGCGGGAAGCTCTGTTAATTTAGAAAGCTCGGCATTAATAGCAAGCATGGGGAGCAAAACAGCAGTTGCTTCTTTTGGAGAATATTGCAAGAGGGTGCTTGGTTTGGGTATAGACCGTAGCATAGAACAAAAACAAACAATAGAAATATCGCAAGATATTGGCATGGGACTTGGATTGTAATTGTTAATTTCTATGAAAATTCGAAATGTTAAGGGTAGATTAGAAGGAATTCGCGGATGATTTCAGCGTTTGTTTTGGCATAATCGCGAGTTTAATAGTATGTAAATTTAAAATTCGGAATAGCGGTATAACCAATATGAGAGAAACTTTATAAATGTCAAAGCGAGAGAGGAGATGCGATATTTCTCATTGTATCGCTAAAATTCTACACTCATTCATTTATACAATCATAATTGCAAATTAGTGCGAAATTTGATCGGTAAGATGTGCGTAAGATTGAGCCGCGATAGTTAATTTTATTATTTCAACTTCTTGCGTTTACATATAGTAAAAGTAATAAAGAAAAATGCGTAAAATGTAACCTAAAAGTAACTATAAAAATTTGTTTTATGCTTTAAAATTTGGTTTATTTTATTCAAATAGCCATAAACGCTACTTCCACTTCGCCGATATTTATGACCTTGCCTTTGTGCGTCATCAAGCCTAGGCCGTGCTCCATATCCCACGAGCAGCTAAACTCAAAGCCGATTTTCGCGCCGTCTAGGATATAGATATTTTGTAGCTCCAATAGTCCACTAAGCTCCTGTGGCGTGCAGATGCCTGGCATGAAATCGCTTTTCGCTTTGCTCGGATAGTCGTAGATCTCCTGCCATTTTAGGTAGTTTTTTAAAATTTCGCTTAAGATGCCCGTTAAAATTTCTTCCTGATTTTGTTTTAGAAACTCTAGTACGTCCGATTATGCGCGATTTGGCTTGTTCGTCTCCTCGCCGTCTTCATCTAAAAAGGTGCAGCAAAACTCGCCTTCTTGCTCTAAAGCTTTGCCGAAATACTCCAGCCGCAGCGGGAAACTAAAGTTCTCGTATTCCTCATCTTCAAATTTTGGCAAAATTTTAGGCTCCGCAAGATGTGCATTAAAAAACTCCGCGACCTTTAGGCTGCGGGTGAAAAGGTACTCCTCATTCGCTTCGTAGCTTTTGCGCAAAAACTCAAGCGCCTCCTGCTCCGCGCCGCACTCGAGGCAGCATTCGCCCTTGTAATAATCGCTCACGTAGGGCGGATTTTCATTGCTTCTGGCGTGCTTGTCCATCTCGCCTAGCCAGCGCAGCATATTTGGGGCGTCGCCCGCCCATTTGTACTCATTTACCATGCGCGCTGCGTAGATGTATGAGTCGTAGACGCGGTATTTCTCATCGTCCGCCTCCGCCCATTTTGCCTCGATAAAGCGGATAATTTCCGCCTTTGTAATCTTTGATTTTTTTAAGCAGCGATCTGTCTAAGAAAACGCCGATCTCATCCATTATTTTTTGCGCATCCATTGCTACTCCGTTATAAATTTTTTACTGATCTGCCTTATGATCTGAAAATAATCCTCGAATTTTTCTTCTACTTGTTCGAAATTTTATCGGTACAGATACCACTTTGAGCCGGAATTTTACCTTGCTCGTTTCTTTGTTTGAGCTGTCCGCACGCCGCACTGATATCTAGCCCCTTGCTCTGGCGGATCGTGCAAGTAATGCCGTGCGCGCATAGATAGTCTTGAAATTTCACCATATTTTCGGGGCTTGGTCTGCCAAAGCTCGAGCCTTCGTGCGGATTAAAATAGATCAGATTTACTTTTGCGCGGATGCCGTGCAGAAGCTTCACTAGCGTTTTAGCATCGCTTGAGCGGTCATTTACCCCATCGATCATTAGATATTCAAACATCACGCGCTTTCGCAGATCGATTGGGAACTCGCGCACCGCCTGCATGATCGATGCGATATTGTAGGCGCGATTTATCGGCATTAGTTTTTCACGCAGTTCGTCATCCACTGCATGCAGTGAGATCGCGAGCAACACGCCAAGATCCATTTCGCCAAGCTTTTTTATCTGCGTAGAAAGTCCGCTAGTGCTTATCGTTTGGCGACGTGGCGCTATGGCGAGTCCGTCGTTTTCTTTTAAAATTTGCACGGCTTTGGCAACGTTGTCTAGGTTATTGAGCGGTTCGCCCATCCCCATATATACGACATTGACGCGGCGCTCGTACGGGATCGCGTTCATTTTCTTGATGAGCCAAATTTGAGCCACGATTTCGCCTGGAGTTAAATTCCGTACGAAACCACCTTTTGCTGTCAGGCAAAAGCTGCAGCCAATTTTGCAACCCACTTGCGAACTTACGCAGATTGAGTAGCGCGCGTGTCTTATAACTTTTTCGTTTTCATCTCGCAACTCATCCTTCATCGGTAGCAGAACGCTTTCGATCGTCTTGCCGTCTTTGAGAGAGAAAAGATATTTGATACTGCCATCGCTACTTGTTTCGGATCTGACGCATTTAAGCGGGTCTAAATAAAAATTTTGGGCTAAACTTTGACGGATCTCTTTTGGTAGATTTAGCATTTGTGCGAAGTCGTCCACATTCTTTTTGTAAATCCATTCGTAAATTTGCTTGGCTCTAAATTTTGGTTCGACGAAATTTTCAAGCTCTTTCATCGTAAAATCAAAGATATTTTTCAAATTAATGCCTTGGTTTTTAGATATTTAGTTAAATTTTCTTTTGCAGCGGCGTGATTTTTTAAAAAATCCGTGTGAGCGTTTGAATCGCAAAAATTCGTTGCACAAAAAATTCCGTAAGCGGGAATTTGAAATTTTTGAGCTACCTTAAGAACCGCAAAAAATTCCATATTCTCTAAAAAATAACCTCGCTCAAAAAATTTTAGCGCGGATTTGTTATCGGTCGTGATAAAATTTGAGCTATTAATTATTGTTTCATATGAAACATTGGTAGAATTCCTAGCTATAATTTCATAGCTAATCGGGGAGTATGAAAGCTCATAAAGCGCCGATATCTCGCAGTTTGCAGCCGATCTGCTTTCATAAATTTTTAGAATTTTACCTTCTTTATATAGCCCTGCAGAACCCACGAAAATGATTTCACTCGGCAAGCTTTGTCTATTTTCGCATAAAAATTTAGTCAAATTTATACTCATATCCACTAGCCCTACGCCCATAGGCAGGGCAAAATCAAAAATTTCATTTCGTCCAGCAGAGATTATCATTTACACATTCACGCTTTCATTATTTTCTCTAATCATAGCAAAATGACGATAAATTTAAAGCTAAATTTTGAAATTTTTTCGTCGTAAAGTATCAGATGAAATTAAAATAAATCGAGTAAATATCTATGAGAGCTGTACCCTTATCTTCCCATAATGCTAGCAGCGCAGGTGGCGAGTAGAAGATGGAAAAGTATCTAAAAAAGCTTATGATTTAGCTAAAACGAATAAATTTTACCTAAGCAAAATAATACTTGTCAAAAAACTTGCAAGATAACGAAGGGCTGAAATAAAATTAATTGTTTAGCCGCTTTGACAGCTAAGTTTCAACCCCACGGTATAAACCTGACTAAATTTACAGTCTCACTTCAATATTTTGTTCTCGCAAATACGCTTTTAGTGCCTTGATTTCGATTTCTCTGAAGTGAAAAATCGACGCTGCCAAGCATGCGTCCGCGCCCGCTAAAAATGCGTCTTTAAAGTGCTCCATTTTACCCGCACCGCCGCTTGCGATCACAGGGATATCAAGCGCGCTAAAAATTCGCGTCAAATTTAGCTCAAAGCCGTTTTTAACGCCGTCGCAGTCCATCGACGTGAGCAAAATTTCGCCCGCACCGCGCTCCTGCGCCTCTTTCGCCCAAGCAAGCGCATCCCTGCCGGTATCCAGCCTACCGCCGTTTATAAACACACTATAGCCGCAAGGCTCGCCGTTCCCAGTTAAAATTTCATCCTGCGGAGCGCGTAAAATTTTGCCAAAATTTCGAGTCTCACTGCCTAAATTTGTGTCTGGATTTTGCATGTCGCCGTGTAAATTTCCATTTGAATTCCTCGCCGCGACATATAAATTACCGCGCGAAATTTCACTAGAATTTCGTTTTGCGTCGATCGCGATCACGACGCACTGCGAGCCAAATTTATTTGCCGCTTCGTCTATCAAATTTGGATTTTTTATCGCGGCTGAGTTGAGGCTGATTTTATCGCAGCCGACGTTTAACAGACGCGAGATATCGTCGATCGTACGGATACCGCCGCCTACTGTTAGCGGGATAAAAAGCTCGCGCGCGACCCGTTCCACGACATCCACGATCGTATCGCGCCCCAGATGCGACGCCGTGATGTCAAGGAAGCACAGCTCGTCCGCGCCCTCCTCGTTGTAGCGTTTGGCGACCTGCACCGGATCGCCCGCATCCACGAGACCTACGAAATTTACGCCCTTTACCACGCG
Organism: uncultured Campylobacter sp.; assembly: GCF_938017775.1. GTDB lineage: Bacteria > Campylobacterota > Campylobacteria > Campylobacterales > Campylobacteraceae > Campylobacter_B. Next base: position 11,557 of record NZ_CALIIU010000011.1, on the reverse strand, counting down.
TCCATCTTTGACGTCTAGGCACGGGATTATGCGTTTTGCAAATCTATTCAAAGCAGCCCTTTAGAATAAAATTTTTTATGATTTTAGCCAAATTTTACTTAACATAATGACTTTATAAGTAAAATTTGGCTAAACTCTCGCGATGATTAGGGCGAAAAAAGAGTTCGGGCAAAATTTTTTAAAAGACGAAGCCGTTTTAAGCAAGATCATCCAAGCGATTCCCGATGGTGCACAAAATGTCGTTGAAATCGGGGCTGGCTTAGGTGATTTAACTCGCAAGCTTTTGGAATTTTACAGATTAAAAAGTTTCGAGATAGATGAAGATTTATATCAAATTTTAAGCGCTAAATTTGCGCAGCAGATCGCTAGCGGCGAGCTTGAGCTCGTTTTGGGCGATGCTTTGCGGATTTGGCAGCAGCGGGGTCTTGGCTGCGGCGAATATTTTTTAGTCGCAAATTTGCCCTACTACGTCGCTACAAAGATGATTTTGCAGGCGATCGACGATGAGTTGTGCAGCGGATTTTTGGTGATGATCCAAAAGGAGGTCGCTTTAAAATTCTGCGCTAGAGCCGGGCAGAGCGATTTTAGCGCTCTTTCGATCCTGGCGGATCTTGCGGGCGGTTGCGAGCTTCTATTCGACGTTGAGCCTGGCTGCTTCGAGCCTGCGCCGAAGGTAACTTCGTCGGTGATCAGGCTCGTAAAAGACAAAAATTTTAAGCCAGGTGTTGAGATAAACACAGATAGCCTCGGCATAAAAAGTTGCGCTCGTTTCCAAACTCTCGATGAATACGAGAAATTTAAAAGCTTTTTGCGCGTATCTTTCAGCGCGCCGCGAAAGACGCTTATTAAAAATTTAAGCGCAAAATTTGATAGAGGCTTAGCCGAAGAGATCTTTTTAAATTTGCAAATTCCGCCCACAGTTCGGGCGCACGAGTTAAATTCCACCCTTTTTTTAGAAATTTTTAAAAATTTAAAGGCAAAAGATGGAAGAAAACAGAAATGAAAACGGCGTCGAACGACTCAAAAAAAGCAATCGCTATAAAAAACGCAAGGAAAATCTAAAAAAATCTATCGCGAGCGAAGGCTCTGCGGGCGATGTGAAATTCGGCGGCGAGCACGAAAACGGCTCTCGCAAAAATAAAGGCGCGAAAAACGGGCAAAATTCCGCTCGTTCAAAGGGTCCAAAAAACGGCTCTCGCAACGGATCAAATTCTGCGAGCGGTTCGTCAAACGGCGGTTCAAACGGCGCGAGTGGTGCGCATTTCGAAGGAGTATATCCAAAAAGCAACGAAAACGGCGCGGGTGGTTCAAATTTAAACCGCGACGGCCGTGCAAAGCCAAGCGGCAATAACGCAAAAGGCCCGAATTCTAGCGTCGCAGACGATACGAACTCTTCGGATTCGCAGAAAAAGAAAAAGCACAAAAAACGCTCAAATATGCCAAAAAGTCTTACTGGTAATGAGCCGTGGCAAAAGGCGATGGAAGAGGCGATCGCGGAAAATAAGCTGATTCACGAGGAGCGCTTGCATCCGCTTAAAAACGCTAACCGCAGCGATGAGACGGTGCGTATCACGCCGCTTGGCGGGCTAGGCGAGATCGGCGCGAATATGACCGTTTTTGAGACCAATACGAGTGCGATCATCGTCGATGTGGGTATGAGCTTTCCGGAGGAGAGTATGCTTGGCGTGGACATTTTAATCCCCGACTTCGATTATGTTCGCAAGATAAAAAACAAGATCAAAGGCATTCTAATCACCCACGCGCATGAGGATCATATCGGCGCGATGCCATATTTTTTCAAAGAATTTCAATTTCCGATCTACGCTACGCCGCTTCCTTTAGGGATGATAAGCAATAAATTTGAAGAGCACGGCCTAAAAGCCGAGCGTAGCTACTTCCGCCCCGTGCAGAAGCGCCAGCTCTATCAAATCGGCGATTTTGAGGTCGAGTTTATCCATATAACGCACTCGATTATCGATGCAAGCGCGCTTGCGATCACGACGAAGGCAGGCACCATAATCCACACGGGCGATTTTAAGATCGATCACACGCCGATCGACGGCTATCCGACCGATCTGAACCGTCTGGCGCATTACGGCGATCAGGGCGTCATACTTTTGATGAGCGATAGTACAAACTCGCACAAAGAGGGGATCACGAAGTCCGAAAGCTCGGTAGGCAAGACCTTTGATACGATATTTTCGAGCTGTAAGGGGCGCGTGATAATGAGCACCTTTAGCTCAAACATCCACCGCGTCTATCAGGCTATAGAGCGCGGCGTAAAATACGGCCGCAAGGTCTGCGTCATCGGGCGAAGCATGGAGCGAAATTTATTTACCGCGATGGAGCTTGGCTACGTAAATTTAGACAAAAAAATCTTCGTCGATGCCGATCAGGTCTCAAAATATCCCGACAATGAGGTTTTGATCGTAACCACCGGCTCGCAGGGCGAGACGATGAGTGCGCTGTACCGTATGGCGACGGACGAGCACAAATATATCAAGATCAAATCCACCGATCAAGTAATTATCAGCGCCAAGGCGATCCCTGGCAATGAAAGCAGCGTATCGACCGTGCTTAACTACCTGCTAAAAAGCGGCGCAAAGGTCGCGTATCAGGACTTCAGCGAGATACACGTAAGCGGGCACGCCTCGATCGAGGAGCAAAAGCTCATGCTGCGCCTGATAAAGCCGAAATTTTTCCTACCCGTGCACGGTGAGTACAACCACATCGTAAAGCACAAAGAGACTGCGATGGAGTGCGGCATAGAGGAGAAAAATATCTATCTGATGAACGACGGCGATCAGATGGAGGTTTGCGAAAAATACCTAAAGCGCGTCAAGACCGTCAAGACGGGCAAGGTCTTTATCGACAATCAGATCAACAAGCAGATCTCTGATGAGATCGTCAAGCACCGCCAAAATTTAGCTGATGCGGGCGTCGCGGTCATCATCGCGCAGATCGATAAAAACGAAAAGAGGCTTATTCAGACGCGCGTCATCACCTACGGGCTCGTCGCCGATAATCAAACGGCGCACTTTACCAAAGAGATGCAGGGCATCATCGAGCAGTTTTTGGCAAATTTAAAAGATGAAATTCTGCTCGATCACTGGGCGCTGGAGGGCAAGATCCGCCAGGCCGTGCGCAAACACATCTTTAGAAAGATCAAAAAATATCCGACCATCGTGCCGGTGATTTATTTGATGTAAGCGCGGCTAAATTTTATGGATTTAAGGCTTGCTTTGCGGTGTCGTGGGTGCATGAAATTTTATGTTGCGGGCGTAGAGTACTGAATTTTATGACGTAAGCGGGCTTTGCAGCGTTGGAATTTCAAAGCGGCATTAGCAGGTCTTGTAGCGCGAAATTTTAAAGCGGCTAGTAAAATTTTAGCACAGAATTTCGGCGTAAGGCAAAATTTAAAGAATGCCTAGGAAGGCTGCGGCAAGCGGGCAGGACGGCGCGCTATTTTGTAGATTAGAATTTTATGACGCAAATTTCAAAGGTGCGAAATTTCGGCTAGCGCAAATTTAGGCGCGGCGCAAAGAGGTGTAAAATGAAAGTAAATTTTAAAAAGAAGGTTTAATGAGTGAAATTCTAGATACGGCACGAGAGGTGCTAAGGCTCGAAGGAGCGGAGCTTTTGCGGCATGCGGATCTTATCGGCGGCGAAATTGAGCGAGCCGTAAACTTGATCCTAGCTTGCAAAGGCAAGGTAATCGTCACCGGCGTGGGTAAGAGCGGCCACATAGGCGTTAAGATCGCTGCGACGCTTGCCAGCACCGGCACGCCGTCGTTTTTCGTCCACCCTACCGAGGCGCTGCACGGCGATCTGGGCATGATCGGTAAGGACGACATGGTGCTTGCGATCAGCTTTAGCGGCGAGAGTGAGGAACTGGTTAGAATTCTACCTCATCTCAAACGCTTCGGCGTGAAGATCATCGCGATGGCGCGTGATAAAAACAGCTCGCTCGGCAAGGTTAGCGACGAGTTCATAAGCCTAAATATCGTCAAAGAGGCCTGCCCGCTAGGCGCCGCACCGACGGTTTCTACGACGCTAACACTTGCGTTAGGAGACGCGTTAGCGATCTGTTTGATGAGGCAGCGCAGATTCGGCAAAGAAGATTTTGCAAATTTCCATCCGGGCGGCAGCCTCGGCAAGCGGCTTTTCGTCAAAGTAAAAGACGTAATGCAAAGCAAAAATTTGCCGCTCGCAAAGCGCGACGCCAGCCTAAAACAAGCTATCGACGTTATGACTCACGGAAAGCTCGGCACCGTCTTGTTAGTGAATGAAAAGGGCGCGCTCGAGGCGATTTTAAGCGATGGCGATCTGCGCCGCGCGCTGATGCGAGAGGATTTTGACATCAATGACGGCGCGCTGAAATATGCTACGAAAAATCCTAAAATGCTGGACGATAAAAATATGTTAGCCATAGACGCGCTAAATTTGATCGAGCAATTTAAAATTCAAGTCCTGCCCGTGGTCGAAAACGGCGTGCCCGCGGGGATCTTGCACATTCACGATCTAACTAGCTTGGGGCTAAAATAATGCAAAAGATGCGTCTGAATAAATTTATCTCTCATAACACCGGCTACTCGCGTCGCGAGGCGGACGAGCTGATCAAGCAAGGCAAGGTTAGCATTAATGGCCGCGTCGTTAGCGATTTCATCGAAGTTAGCGGCGAGGAGAAGATCCGCATAGGCTCGCGCCTCATCAAGCCTAAGACGGAATTTACGATGATCGTTTATAACAAACGCAAAGGCGAGTTAGTTACTAAAAAAGACGATCGCGGCAGGCGGACGATTTATGATAGCTTGCCGGAGGGATTTAGCAGATTTGTTAGCGTGGGGCGTTTGGATTTTGCAAGCGAAGGGCTTTTACTGCTGACCGATGCGCCCGCAATCGCTACGGCGCTGATGAACAGCGACATCGAGCGAGAGTACTATCTAAAGGTAAAAGGCGAGGTGGGGGATGAGGTGGTAACAGCGATCCGCGAGGGCTTTTTCGCCGCAGATGCGAGCAAAGGCGCGCACGCCAAAAGCAAGATCAAATCGATGGAATTTAAGCCCTTTTTGGGCTACCGCATAATGCCTAGCAGCGGCGGCTATACGAAGATCAAGGCGATCATCAACGAGGGGCAAAACCGCGAGCTGCGCAGATTTTTCGGCTATTTCGATCTGGATGTTGTGGAGCTTAAGCGCACTGCATTTGGTAGAATGATCCTCGGGACGCTAAAGCCCGGCAAATGGCGCTATTTCGATCAGAGCGAATACGAAGATCTGCGCGATTTTTTGAAAGAAAACAAAATCCGCTATTAAATTTAAGGAGGCGAAATGAGCTCAAAGACGAACGCCGCGCGCGTACTGGACGGTCTGAAAATCCCTTACGAGATCAAAGAATACGCGGTGGATCCTTTAAATTTAGACGCGGTGCATGTAGCAAACAGCGTGAACGAGCCGATCGAGCGGGTCTATAAAACGATAGTTTGCACAGCGGATCACGAATACGTCGTAGCCTGCCTGCAAGGCGATCTAAATCTCGATCTAAAGGCGATCGCGCATATCTGCGGCGCGAAGCGTTGCGAACTGATGGATTTGAAGGATTTACAAAAGGTCACGGGCTACATCAGGGGCGGTTGTTCGCCGCTTGGAATGAAAAAGCACTTCCGCACCTTCATCGATGAAAAAGCGCTAACGCAGGAGAAAATTTACGTTAGCGCAGGCGTGCGCGGAAAACAGATCGCTCTTGCACCGAAGGACCTCGCAGCTGCTACTGAAGCGCAAATTTGTAAAATTACTCACGACTAACGCGGCGTTACTTTTGCTGTCATTTGCATAAGTAACGCCTGTGGCAAGCTAGTCAAAATTTGCACTGCAAATTTTGACTTTTAAATTTGGCGCCACCGTTTATTAAAACGAGCTCCTGCGCAGCAAGAAAATACAAATCAAATAAATTTTTATAAAATTTTATTGTTAAAATTCTAAGTGCCGCACACCGCAAAATAGCTCAAACGAGATGACGAGCACGCGGGGCGCGAAGCAAACCCTTTAAAGCGCATATATTTTGCGCGCGATCTGTTTTGCTCGCTATAAATTTAGCCTCTCGGCGCTCGGCATTATTTGCGATAAAATTTTAAAATTTCATCGCAAATTTTATACGCCTCGCCTATTTTTTAAAAAGATCAGAGACGTTTGGGGCTTGCTTTTCTTGCTCGCTGGCGGCGAAAAATTCCGCTTTGGCGAAGTTAAAAACGCTGGCGATGATGTTAGTAGGAAACATTTCGCAGGCGTTATTATAAACCGTAACGGCGCCGTTATAAGCGCGGCGTGCGGCGCTGATCTGCTCCTCGCACTCGCCTAACGCGTTTTGTAGCTTGGCAAACGATTCATTAGCCTTGAGGTTTGGATACGCCTCTACCGCAATGCGGATCTGCCCCAAAAGAGCCGAAATTTCGCTATTTAGCTTAAATTTATCCGCGTTAGAAGCCGCGTTGATCGCTTGCGAGCGAAGTTCGCTAACACGCGTTAGCACGGCATTTTCGTGGCTCATATATTCTCGCGTGGCGCTAACTAGATTGGGGATTAGGTCGTAGCGTTTTTTAAGCTGCGTATCGACGGTGGAAGCGATATTTCGCACCTGGTTGCGTTTGGCGATGAACGAGTTATAAACGCCTACTAACGCCAAAACTAACAAAACTATGACGACTAATAAAATCAAAGCCGCATTCATTTTCTCTCCTTTTGAAGTATTTCAATTAAAAATAAGAATATTTAGCTATACTTGCCATTTCTTTTCGCGTGTCAAGGTAGCTCAGCTGGTTAGAGCGCTGGTCTCATAAGCCGGAGGTCGAGAGTTCAAGTCTCTCTCTTGACACCATCCTTAATTCCTTTAAGAGCCGCAACGGCGCCTCAAAAAAGTTCGAGATTATATCTTACTTATACTTGAAAAATAATGAAAATTGGCAAAAGCATAAAATTTATTTTGCAAGCAAAATTCCTAAAACGATCAAATTTTAAATAATTTTACTGTGTTAAATTCCTCATTAAATGCTCATAATTATAAATATATTTTACCCGCTTTAAAATGCAAAAGCTCATTTTATAGTATAATTTTCTCAAAAATACAAAAGGCTATCCATGCTTAAATACTTAGAATTAGGCGTTTGCGATATAGATTTAAAGCCCTCTCATCCTTTTGTCGGCTCGACGATTCGGGGCACTTTTGGATACGCCCTTAGGCGGGTAAGCTGTCCTTATATAGGCGCGAACTGCGAGAAATGCGACATCTCCGGCGAATGTGTGTATAATGAATTTTTTGAAAATGTATCCGATACGCCAAATTTCAGGCTAGATATCAATCTTAATCAAAAGAGCTTTGATTTTAAAATTTTACTTTTCGAACATGCCGCGCGCTACCTGCCTCACGTCGCTATCGCTATTGTAAATATGCAAGAAATCGGGCTTGAAGTAAGTAGACGCAAGTTTAAATTTTCAAATTTTACCCTAAACGGCGAAATCGTAGAGCCTAAATTTCTACTTTCAAATAAGCCCGAGCCGCTAAATTTCACGCCAGATTTCACCGCGGGCGATTATGAAATTTCGCTTCTTACTCCGCTTCGTATGAAGCAAAAAAATACCCTCGTCCGCCGCGATATCGATTTTAAATCCTTCATTCGCCAAATCGCTATGAGATTTGAGAACATAACGCGCGAGCCTATGGATAAATTCGAAGTAAAATTTGACCGCTTCGAGCAGGACTTGAGGTTTTACGATCTTAATCGCTACTCAAATCGCCAGCACACCAAAATGCAATTTGGCGGCGTACTCGGACGGATGCGAGTTTTCGGACTTGATGAGCGCTCGGCAAAGCTTTTACAACTCGCTAAAATTACCGGGGTCGGCAAAAGCACGGTTTTCGGACTGGGCAAGATAAAGGCAGAGCGGATTTAAATTTCGCCGTGGATTGCGATGTGGAATTGAAATTGCACCGCGAGTCGCGGAGCGGATAAATTTGCCGTGGATTACGGTATCGGCGCATTTTGCGCGATATCTACTAGCTAAATGCAATGACAAGGAGGCGTCATGTTTGATCTAAGTTTAGAGGATATTTTTACCGCAGGCGCCTTTGAATGCGCGCTAAAAAGGCTAAAGCGCACGGCTTTGGGGCTTGATGGACTTAGCGTTGAGGATATTTGTTCGGGCGAATTTTACGCTGAGCTAAAGAGCGAAATTTTTAGCCTTTCTTATTCGCCGCAGCCCTTAAAACGAGCCTTTATCCCAAAAGAAGCCAAAGACGAGTTGCGTAAGCTCGCCGTGCCCTCGCTAAAAGATAAATTTGCGCAAAATATCCTCACTCGCGAGCTTTCAGGCTATTTTGATAAAAGCTTTTCAAACCGCTCTTATGCTTATCGAAACGGCAAATCCTATGCTAACGCGATCTTTCGCGCTCGCGATTTTTTTAAAATTTTCAGCTTTGCCGTCAAAACCGACATCAAAGATTTCTTTGAAAATATCGATCACGAAAAATTGCTTGAAATTTTACGCGCAAATATCCGCGACGCTCGAATAATCAGGCTCATTGAGCTTTAGATCAAAAACGGAATTTTCGAGCGCTTTGATTACCGCGCTCACGCAAAAGGCGTTCATCAAGGCGACGTCCTAAGCCCGCTTCTTTCAAATATCTACCTAAATCAAATGGATAAATTTTTAGAACAAAGCGGTACCGAGTTCGTTAGATACGCCGATGATTTCGTTATGTTCTTTGTTTCATATGAAGCCGCCGAGAGAGGGCTCGCGCGCCTGAAAGATTTTTTAAAAACCATAAGCTTATCGCTAAACGAAGCCAAAACCTCCATTCACGGCAGAGATAGCGAGTTTATATTTCTTGGCGTAAGCTTTAAAGGCACAAATTTAAGTATCGGCGAGGAAAAATTTAAGCGCATTCTAGCCAAGCTCGCAAGTTCTGCCAAAAAGCAGGCGATAAGCCAAAGCGTAGAAAATTTAAACGCCTACATATATCATCTAAAGGCTATCTCACTTAAGCTTTTCTCGCCCTCGCAAAAAGATAGCTTTGGCCTGCATTTTGATGAGGTTGTGACAAATTTAATACGCAGATTTCTAAAAACTGTAGATAAAAGAGCTCTTGCCGAGGCCTTAACTAATCTAAACTTCCCCTACGAGCTAGGCAAAACGGCTAGAAAGACCAAAATTCTAAGCTGCTATAAAAACGCCAAACGCCCCGCCGTAAAGTCCGTCCAAAACGCGCTTGAGGCAAAGAAAAGAGAGTATCTAAAAACTTTCTCGCAAAGCTCCGTTATCCACATCACGACGCCGTTTTATTTTTTAGCTTTGTCTCAAGGCAAATTCGTCCTAAAAGACAAAGGCGTTATCAAGCATAAATTCCCTATAAATCAAATTTCGCAAATCATCATTAATGCTCAAATTTCACTTAGCTCCGCCGTCATAAAAGAGTGTGCCAAAAAGAAAATCTCCATAAATTTCATCGACGAAAAGACCAATCTCAGCTACGCCACGCTCATCAGCGCAAATTCCGCCATCTCTAAAACCGCCGCCTCGCAAATTTCGCTGCTAAAGACCAAAAGACCGCTCCGTATCGCCCAGCAGTTCATCATCGGTAAGCTAAAAAATCAGATCAACTATCTAAAATATCTAGGCAAATATCATAAAAGCTTAAGCTCAGAGATAGCGACTATGCAAGAAATTTTAAAGCTCCGCGTCCCGGGCGCCGCAAGCGTAAGCGAGCTTTTGGGCTTTGAGGACAGCGCTGCAAACTCCTACTGGCAGGCTATCGCAAAGGTGATCGACTACGAGTTTGGCTTTAGTGCGCGAGTGACGCAGGGCGCTACCGACGTCGTAAATTCCGCCCTAAACTACGGCTACGCGATCCTCTATTCAAAAATTTTAAAATCCATCGCCGCTGCGGGTCTCTCGCCTCACGTCTCCTATCTGCACGCACTCGATGAGCAAAAGCCCACTCTCGCCTTCGATCTCATCGAGGAATTTCGAGCCTTCATCGTCGATCGCGCCGTAATCTCGATGGTGAATAAAAACGAGCCCTTTGAGATAAAAGACGGGCTCCTATCTGTCGCAACCAGGCAAAATATCGCCAAAAACGTAAATGAAAAGCTCTTCGCTTGCACGCAGTACAGAGGCGAACAGCTAAAAGCGCAGGATATCATAGATAAGCAAGCCTACGCTCTAAAACGAGCCGTAACGCAAAATGAAAAATATAAGCCTTTCATAGGGAGATTTCAATGAATTTAATCATCTGCTACGACGTTTGCAAAACTAAACGCCGCAACAAACTCGCCGCCTTGCTAGAAAGCTACGGACTGCGGGCGAACTACTCGGTATTTGAGCTAGACGTCTCCGAGCGCGAATACATCTTGATAAAAGACCGCATTGCCCGCATAATCGAGCCCAAAACCGACAAAGTCCTATTCTACCGCATCTGCAAAACCTGCATGGCTAAAAGCGAGAGTTTGGGCGAGGGCGAGATCTTTCGTCTTTCGGACACCTACGTCTAAGCCCCATTTTTATGGATTTGATTTTCGGACTTTTTTAAATTTCAAAATGCCGAGTCTAGCGCACTTTTATATTTTACTAAGTTTCAAAATCTCCGCAAAGCTCAAATTTCGCTCGCGCCAAAAACCCTTTCTCGGACTTCCGCTATTTAGCCTATTTTTAAAGCCCCATTTTTATGGCTTTTTACGTTTGTGGAATTAGGCAGAAATTCGAAAAAGTCTAAAATTCTAATTTTTGCGTTTAGATTTTCGGACTTTTGCGCTTATGCAAAGACGCTTAAATCCACACTTTTAAGCCCGCCCTAAGCAAAAACCTCGAAATTTGAAATTAATTTTTCGCCCCTTTCTCGGACTTTTTCGCGTTTTGTGATATAATGGCGCTCGCAAATAGTTCTTTAAAAACTCATTGTCAATTTTAATGTGGTTTTTGGGCTATTTGATTAGAATTTCCCCGATTTAGGGGATTGAAACGTGGGTGAACATCACACCTGCTTGATACAGGTGGCCGCATTTGATTAGAATTTCCCCGATTTAGGGGATTGAAACAAGCAACCATTGATCTCTTCCTCGCCCCATGTTACGCGGATTTGATTAGAATTTCCCCGATTTAGGGGATTGAAACGAGCTCCCCTTCCATCCATTTTATGATGAAACCTTGCGCATTTGATTAGAATTTCCCCGATTTAGGGGATTGAAACTTCACTAGCACCTACTTCAATCTCTTCTTGAAGCCCTAATTTGATTAGAATTTCCCCGATTTAGGGGATTGAAACTCGCCATCTTTTAGAGCTAGAAAAATTCCCGATATATCAGGATGCATTTGATTAGAATTTCCCCGATTTAGGGGATTGAAACACTACAATGCCGCCATTATCGACAACCGATTTGACCGATTTGATTAGAATTTCCCCGATTTAGGGGATTGAAACGAATTCTGACCCTACAGCATAACTGCTGTTGTAATTTGATTAGAATTTCCCCGATTTAGGGGATTGAAACTAACTGAATATCTTCGGC
>NZ_CALIIU010000010.1 GCF_938017775.1 uncultured Campylobacter sp. | reverse complement strand
CACTATAATGATTTATATTGTATTTTTTACTAGTGTTGTCGATTGGAATAGTGGCGAGTTTTTTGAAATTTTAAAAAATGAAATGAGAAATCCAAGATTTAGCTCTGTGGTTGTAGCATTTCCAATAGTCAATATTTGGGCTTTTATTGATTTCATTAGAAAACTTAGAAAGCCTGAGAAAGTGTATTTATATAACGACAAAGTTTATTGGGATAAAAGAGATACGACGGTAGCAAAACAAAATATTGTTTGGGTTAAAAAAAGTATTTATCCTATGATTGGTAAGATACCAGACAACTCGGTTCAAAAAATTTTTGCACCACTTGGTTTTGTTATTGCGGGATTTTTTTTGATTTTATCAAATTTACTTGCTTGTTTAGCAAAATTAGTTGCTTTATTAATTAACAAAGATTATAAATTTATACTATTTTGCACTATAGTTTTTTATGACAATCAAAAAAATGCTGTAAATGTCTATTTGATGACAAAGCAAGATTATAAACAAGTAAATGAATATTTACTACAAAATTTTAATTTACAAATTGAAAATTTAGATAAAAACTACAAATTCTATAAATAGGAGAAAATTATGCCAGAAGATAACAATACTTCTAACAATTCAAATCAAGGTGTTGCTTGGTATGTCAAGCCTACTTCGGATACAATCGATTTCATAAAAGGAATTCCTGTAAATGTTTTAGCCGACCCTGATAATGTCAAGGTTTTTGATAATTGTGTGAAAATCAAATCAGGTGGGCTTAATATGGTTATTCCTATCGTTGATGCGGCTACTGGGAAAAAAGAGTGGGACGAAGCTATCGCAAGGGGAGCCGGTGATGTGGTGCAAGACTTGGCTGTTAGTGCTTTAGCTTCTAGTGCGTATGTCGCTTTCTTTGGTTCAAATCCTGTCGGTTGGGGTGCAGTGGCTGTTGGCGCTATAGCATTAGGTATTACTTGGATAACTTCCGCAAACGATATGAGCTTTGGTGCTTTTTTGGAACAAGAATTAATCAATATTAAAAATGACAATAAATTCGATGGTATTGTTTTAGATAACAAAGTTACAAAACCAAGAGAATTTAGTATCAAAGATTATATAACAAGCGAAGAATTCTCTTTCGACAAATCAGCCCATACAGCCACTATAAACACAACAAACGAGTTAGACAAAGCAGAAAAAAGACTGCTATATTTTTTGGGTTTAACCGAGGGCTAATTCAGATCAAACAGATCCAAATATCAAATTTGCAAATTTAAATTTACTAATTGTGTGAATTTGTAAAGTGAGTTTAAATTTGTAAATTCATAAAATTCAGTATCAGCGGTACTGACCGAGATTGAATTTACAATGAAATTTTATAAAAAGGATTGATTTGAATAACGATATAAAACAACGAGCCGAGCAGTTAAGAAAAAATGCAGAAGCAAAAATACAACAAGCCCAAATCAAAGAGCAAAAATATCAACAATGGCTTGAAAATCAAAAACAAAATAATCCGAATTTTAGGGATTATGATGAAAATCCGCTTATCTTACAAAGCTATGAAGAGTTTTTCGTTTTAACATTGCTTGGTTCATCTTTTATTTCTTGCCTAATACTTTTTGGATTATTAGAAAATTTATGGGATTATGGAACTATTGAAGATAAAGTATTTTTTTGGTTTAGTTTAATCCCTATAACTTACATTGTTATTGTCGCAATTTTTCAAAAATTCAAATTTAAAAATCATAAAATAAAATTCACAAATCGCTATATAGAATTTTATGATTATGGAAAATTAAAAAGACAATGTAAAATATTAGAAGACGAATTAGGTAGAACATTTTTTGCTAATTCCTCCGTTAAAACAGAGAAATTTCACATACTGGTATATTTTATAATAATACTTTTACTAATTATCGATGGTAGTAAGTTATTATTACCCTTGATTTTATTTTATTTTGTAAATTTAACATTCAAATTTATTTTTTACTTATTCAGAAATAAAAATTTGAAAGGTTTTACAGCCTTACCTTTTATAAGAATATCAAATGAAGTTTTTACGGTATCTATGTATGCTACACCAGTTTCGGGTAGATATTTTATGATTTATTTATATAACGATGAAATTTATAAAGAAGTTAAAAAATATTTTTTGCAACAAGGTATAAACATAGATAATTTACCGAAAAGGTATTCAATTTTTTAGTAACAAAATTTAATAAAACCAAAAAAATAGGGAAAATTTTAATAGATGGTGCGACCGACGAGATTTGAACTCGTACACCTTGCGGCACTACCCCCTCAAGATAGCGTGTCTACCAATTCCACCACGGTCGCATAAATTTTAAAGCTTGATCTTAAGCCTTGAATTATATAAGTTTAAAGCCCGATTTCTCGGGCTTAGGATTATTTTGCAGCAGCCGCAAGACCTTCTGTTACGAAAGGGTTTGCAAAAAGTAAGACGAATGAAACAACCAACGCATAGATAACCTGCGCTTCGATCATCGCAAGCGAGATATACATCGTAGTCGATAGTTTGCTAGCTACGCTTGGGTTTCTAGCGATACCGTTAAGCGTCGCGCTAGCGGCATTTCCCATACCTAACGCGCCACCCAAAGCGGCTAGACCTAAAACGACTGCAACGGTAATTGCAGAAAAAGAAACGATCTGAGTGTAAGCGCTTAGCTGCTCGCTAGCGAAAGCTGCACCGCAAAGTGCGAATAACAATACAAGAACTTTTTTCATAAAAGTCTCCATAAATAAATTTTAAAACGAGTTTCGGCTCAATACCCCCTACTCCAACGTTTTAAGTGTGAAATATTATTAAAATTTTGCTTTTGATTTGTTTAATCTGGCGGAATTTGCGTTAAATTTAACAAATCCCGCCGAGCACGCCGACATCTTAACGCTTAGCGTCCAGATATGTGTTTAGCGCCGCAACGTAGGCCTTCGCTGACGCCAGCATCGTATCTACGTCAAGTCCTCTGCCGATGATGGTGTCCCCGTCTTTAAATTCCACCTTGACGGTTACTTTTGCCAGCGCGTCTTTGCCCTGCGAGACCGCTTTTACTTGGTATTCTTTCAAGCTACCGCTGACGCCGCTGATGCGGTCTATCGCTTTAAATATCGCATCCACACCGCCGTTTCCAAGCGCACTATCGCTTAAAATTTCATCCTTATATCTTAGCGTAAGCGCAGTACTAGCGTGTCCTTTGTTGCAGCTATTGGAGCTTAAAACCAGCACTTCGTAGGTCTTCTCGGCCCCCACGAACTCGTCGTTTACGAGCTCTCTAATATCCTCGTCGAAAACGTCCTTTTTGCTATCTGCAAGCGCTTTAAATTTATTAAACGCAATCTCAATTTGCTCGTTACTAAGCTCATAGCCCAAAGATACCAGTTTATCCTTAAAGGCGTGGCGGCCGCTGTGTTTGCCCAGCACGAGCGAGTTTTTATCAAGCCCGATATCCTCGGCGTGCATGATCTCGTAAGTTTCTTTGTGCTTTAGCACGCCGTCTTGGTGGATACCGCTTTCATGCGCGAAGGCGTTTTTGCCCACAATCGCTTTATTAGGCTGCGGCTCGATACCCGTGATACTCGCGACTAGGCGGCTGGATGGATAAATTTCTTTCAAATTTATATCGGTATAAAGCGGCGCAAATTTATCCCTGCGCGTCTTGATCGCCATTACGATCTCTTCTAGCGCCGCGTTGCCCGCGCGCTCGCCGATACCGTTTATCGTGCATTCGACCTGTCTGGCTCCCGCCAAGATAGCGGCTAAGGAATTTACGGTAGCCATTCCCAAGTCGTTGTGGTTGTGCACCGAAACTACGGCGCGCTCGCCGATAAGCTTAACGATTTCACCTATTCGGGCGGTGATCTCATCCGGATAGAGATAACCCACCGTATCGGGGATATTTATGGTGGAGGCTCCGGCGTTTATCGCAGCGTCGCAGATCTCTTTTAAAAAGCTAATATCGCTTCTGCACGCATCCTCGCAGCTAAACTCCACGTCATCGCATAGACTTTTAGCGTATTGCACAGACTCTACGGCGCGCTTTATGACCTCTTGCGGCTGCATTTTAAGTTTAAATTCCATATGGATAGGGCTTGTAGCGATGAAGGTGTGGATGCGGCCGAGCTTCGCACCCTTTACCGCTTCGCCGGCGGCTTTGATATCTTTTTCTAAAGCGCGCGCAAGCGAACAGACGCGAGCCTTGCTAACGGCGCCCGCGATCTTTTCTATCGCGTCAAAATCGCCTGGGCTCGCCGCTGCAAAACCCGCCTCGATAACATCTACGCCCAGCTTTTCAAGCTGCAACGCAAGATGGATCTTTTCGTCCGTATTCATCGACGCTCCGGGGCTTTGCTCGCCGTCACGAAGCGTCGTATCGAAGATTATGATTTTATTTTTATCCATTGCTTGTCCTTTCAAATCGTTAAAATTTGGCGAAATTATAGCCGCGCAAGCTTAAAAACAATCGCGGCGATAAACATATTTGAGATTATTTCGCCGTTTCCTCGGGTTTGTCTTTTTTATGAAATTTGGCCGCGCTTAAATTTAAAGCTCCGCGAACCAAACCGTAAACGATATAAACCAAAGTGAGCACCGCCGGAAATTCCAGCCTGAAAAGATATAAAAGCGAGAAAAATACGACGATTAGAAGCACTAAAATTTTAATTGCGTTGGGGCGCTTTAGGCTGATCTTTTTAAAGCTTGGAAAGCGGATGTTGCTGACCATTAAAAACGATAGCGCCGCCATTGCGATGATCAAAAATACGCCAAACCCTTTGGAAAGCTCATATTTTAGATAAATTCCGATCCAAAACGCCATCGTAATCGCAGCCGTCGGAATCGGCAGCCCGATAAAAACGCTAGGCTCGTAGGTGCCCGTGGTGACGTTGAATCGCGCCAGCCTGATCGCGCCGAAAACCACGTAAAGTGCTGCTACGAGCGAGCCAACCTTGCCGTAATCGTGCCCGACCGCGCAGTAAAATAGCAGCGCCGGCGCGACGCCGAAAGCAACGATATCCGCAAGGCTGTCGAATTCCACGCCGAATTTCGACGTGGCATGCGTTAGCCTCGCCACGCGGCCGTCAAGCCCGTCGCAGATCAAGGATAAAATGATATAAAAGATCGCGGCGCTGAAGTTACCCTTGATCGTAGAAATTATGCTGATGACCGCCAAAAATACGCTTGCCGCCGTGAAAAAATTCGGCAATATGTAGATTAATTTTCCCTTTTCCTCTTCCATCTCTTACTCTTTAAATTTTATTTTCATACCGCTTTTCGTTCGGTACCGCGGATCGCGCGCAAAACACTTTGGCGCAACCTTCTTAAAATTTAGCGCTAAGTTATTGCCCTGCG
>NZ_CALIIU010000009.1 GCF_938017775.1 uncultured Campylobacter sp. | reverse complement strand
CTTACCGCGCGCGAAGCTTTAAATTTAAGCCTCGCTCTTTGCGCTTTCGATATCGTCGTTAGCGCCTAAATTTCGCACCAGCCGGGTAGGCATGCTGTTATCTTTTTCAAATTTAGAGATGATCTCCACGATCTGCTCTCCAGAGACCGTCTCCTTCTCATATAGCGCCTTCACCATCTCCTCGATCGCCGGAGCGTAGGTTCTTAGCGTCTCTTTTACCGCCGCATAGCGCTCATCCAGCGTCTTGCGGACATATTCGTCGATCTTAACCGCCGTTACCTCGCTGTAATCCTTGATGCTCTGTCCACCGTTTAGGAAGGAGTACTGCTGCTTTTCTAGCACCGCAAGCCCGAGAGCTTCAGTCATTCCGACCTGAGTAGCCATAAATTTAAGCATATCGGTAGCGCGCTGTAGATCGTTGCCCGCTCCGTCGGTGATCTCGCCCAAAAACACATCTTCCGCCGCGCGCCCCGCCAAAAACGTATCGATCTCGGCAAAAATTTCATGGCGCTGGTGCAGGTATCTATTTTCAAACGGAGAATTTAGCGTATATCCCGCAGCGCTCAATCCGCGCGGCACGATAGTTACTTTCGATACCGGCATCGCGCCTTTAGTAAGCTCGGCGATGAGCGCATGACCGCTTTCGTGGTAGGCGACGATCCGCTTTTCAATCGGGCTTACGCGGCGCGATTTTTTAGCCAGTCCGATGCCGACGCGCTCGATCGCTTCGAGTAGGTCTTTTTGCTCGACCTCCGCCTTTGCCTCACGACCCGCCAAAAGCGCGGCTTCGTTGATGATGTTTGCAAGATCGGCTCCCGCAAAGCCCACGGTAAGTCGCGCGATCTCTTCGATATCGATGTCGCGGGCAAATTTAACATCGCGCATATGCACCTTCAAAATCGCCATTCTGCCGTCAAAATCAGGTCTATCGACTAGAACCTGCCTATCGAATCTGCCTGGACGCAGAAGCGCCGCATCCAGCGTCTCTGGGCGGTTGGTAGCCGCAAGAACGATTACCGGGCTTGATTCCGAGCCGAAGCCGTCCATCTCGGCAAGCAGCTGATTTAGCGTCTGCTCGCGCTCGTCGTTACCCCCGCCGATACCGCCTGCGGTTCTGCTTTTACCGATCGCGTCGATCTCATCGATAAAAACGATCGCCGGAGCCTGTTTTTTAGCGTTATCGAATAGATCGCGCACCCTGCTGGCGCCCACGCCTACGAACATCTCTATAAAGCTGGAGCCCGATACCGAAAAAAACGGTACGTCCGCTTCGCCCGCGACCGCTTTGGCCAGCAGCGTCTTGCCCGTGCCCGGAGGTCCAACCAAAAGCACGCCTTTTGGAATTTTAGCCCCGAGGCTTATATATCGCTCGGGGTTTTTTAAGAAATCTACGATCTCTTTAACCTCCTCTTTCGCCTCTTCGACGCCCGCGACATCGCTAAATTTAACCTTCGGCTTTTCGGCGCTTACCAGGTTTTTAGAGCTTCCGATGCCGAGCACGCCGCCGCCCATATTGCGCTGCATGCGGTTGGCTAAAAACATCCAAATTCCAAAGAAAATCACGAGCGGCAAGACCCAGCTAAAGAGCAGATCGGTCAAAAAATTGCTCTCGTTATACGCGCCGTATGGAATTTTGCGCGATTCTAAAATTTGAACCAGCTCGGGGTCATCCACGCGCTTGGCGGTGTAGATTACGTTGCCGACTTGCGCTTTAATCGTGGAGCTTCCGATGGAAACCATGCTTACTTGGGAGTTTTTGATCTGCGATTTTAGCTCGGAGTAAGTTACGTTTCTACTCTCGCCCGAAACGGAGCCCAGCACTCCACCGCTATCAAATCCGCCGCTTGGGGATATCGCTTTAAACACCACTATCAAAATAAGCGCGAAAATTATAAAAACGCCGATCGGATTTTTATTGAAAAAATTGTTTCCGCCGCCGTTTTGAGGGGGTTGATTATTTGGGTTGTTATTCATATTTTCCTTTCATAAACGAAGCTAAGCCATTCGTTTTGCTTTTTCATCTGCACGAAATTCAAATCCGAAAAGGCCTGCTCTATCCTATCTTTATATTTTTCTAAAATTCCCGACAGCACGAGCTTGCCGCCGGGTTTTAGCGCCTTTTTTAGATCCGCGCTTAGGATCAAAATCACGTCGGCGATTATATTTGCGACGACGAGATCAAACTGCGGCTGCGCGGCTGCGCTTGAGCTTTGCTCACCCAAGCTTGAAACGCTGCCGAGCCAAATTTTATCGATCTGCACGCCGTTTTTCTCGGCGTTTTGCTGCGTAGCGGTCACCGCCTGCTCGTCGGTATCGCAAGCGCTTACCTTTGCGTCCAGTTTTTTCATCGCGATACTTAGAATTCCGCTGCCGCAGCCCACGTCAAGCGCGCTCATGCCCGCGCGAGTAAGCTCGCTAAGCAGCGCTAGGCACATATTGGTGCTTTCGTGATGCCCCGAGCCGAACGCCAGCGCAGGATCGATCAGAAGATCCAATAAAGAGCCGTCTTGCGATCGCTCGCACCAGCTCGGACGGACGTAAAATTTGCCGACCGCTACGGGCGCGACGCCTTTTTTGTATTCGTCTAGCCAATCTTTGTTTTGCTTTTTTGAAATTTCGATCTGCAGATCTGCGTCTAAATTAAGAGATCGCGCGAGCCCCTTTTTAAACTCCTCAAACGCAAATTTTAAATTTTGCAGATCCTCTTCGTCGCGGATTATGAAGCGCTCGCTATCCTCCTCGACGCAGGTAACGCCGAGCTCAAACGCAAAGCTCTTGAAAAGCTCGCTCGCATTCGCGCTTTTTACGATCATCTCATAAAAAAAATCTTTCATCGCCTCACATCGCCTTTAAATTTTAAAATTTGCATATTACTAAAATTTAGTTCAAACTTTGCTTACGCTCGGGCGTTTTTATATAGCTTCAAACGCCTTTTTAAGATCGAGCGTGCCCTCGTAATACGCCTTACCGACGATAACGCCTGCGATGAGCCCTGCGTTTTTAAGCGCGATTATGTCGTTCATATCTTTCACACCGCCGCTTGCGATAGTATCGATGCCGCAAGCTTTCGCGATAGAGCGGCTAAATTCTACGTTTACGCCGCTTAGCATCCCGTCGCGCGATATGTCGGTGCAGATGATTGCGCAAACGCCCGCGTCCGCGTAGTCTCGCGCCAGATCGGTCGCTCTTACGCGGCTTAGCTCAGCCCAGCCCTCGGTCGCTACGAGCCCCTCTTTTGCGTCTATGCCCACGACGATGCGGTAAAGCTTCGCCATTCTCCTTACGAAATCTCTATTTTTAAGCGCTGCTGAGCCGAGGATACATCTATCGACGCCTAAGCTCAAATACTCCTTTATGCGCGCTTCGTCGCGGATGCCGCCGCCCACTTCTACGCGCAGGCGCGTGCTTTTTACGATCCGCTCGATCGCTTTGAAATTTACCGCCTCGCCCGCAAACGCGCCGTCCAGATCAACTAAATGCAGCCACTTAGCGCCGAGATCTTCAAATTTTTTGGCTAGCTCGCAGGGGTCTTTGGAATAAATTTTTGCGCTTTGCATATCGCCCTTGCTAAGGCGCACGGCGCATCCTTGTTTCAGATCGATCGCAGGGAAAATCTCCATCACAGCTCCGTAAAATTTTTAATGATTTTTATGCCCGCATCGTGGCTTTTTTCGGGATGCGGCTGAAAGGCAAATACGTTTTCGCGCCAGATCGCGCTTGCAAACTCATAGCCGTAAAACGTGGTCGCAAGCGTGATCTCGCGCGCGCAAAGGACGTGGTAGGAGTGCACGAAATACAGATACTCAAACTCGCCCAAGCCCGCGTTTATCGGCGAGCGCTTGATAAAATGCGCGCTGTTCCAGCCGACGTGCGGGATCTTTAGGCTTTCGGCACAGGTAAAATTTTGCCCGCAGCATTCGCCAGACTCCGCCTCGTCTGAATTAAATTTCGCCCCGCCCGATCTAAATTTAAAATCTTCGGACCTGGATTCCACTCCCTGAATATTAAATTTCGTTTTGTCAAATTTCACGACGCGACCGGGCAAAATTCCAAGCCCGCTACGCGCGCCAAATTCCTCGCTTTGCTCGAACAGAAGCTGCATCCCAAGGCAGATGCCTAAAAAATATCTGCCGCTTGCTACGAATTCTTTAATCGCGGCGTCCATACCGTTTGCGCGAAGCCTATCCATCGCCTCGCCGAATGCGCCCACGCCCGGAAGCAGAGCCTTATCGCAGCTCAAAAGCTCCTCGGGGCTGCGCGCGAGGCAAAATTTAGCGCCGCAAAAACTAAGCGCGTTCATTACGCTTCGGATATTGCCCGCGCCGTAATCCACGATGCCGATCAAGCCGTGCCCTTCATATCGTTTAATCGGTGCGAAAACTCGGGCACGATGCGCTTTAGCTTATCCGCGACCTGCGCGTCCTCGCACTCTGAAAGCTCCTCGATCTGCGAGCTTAGCTCTTGCAGGTCGTATTTTGCGGAGTGGGTTACGAATATGGATTGGTACTTCGTGCTCTTGTCGTTTTCGTCGATCAAAAGCTCCTCGTAAAGCTTCTCGCCGGGACGCAGACCGACAAATTTAATGCCAAGCTCCTCCTTGCCGGCAAGCTGCAGCATTCGCTTGGCAAGATCGGCGATCTTTACGGGCTCGCCCATATCCAGCACGAAAAGTTCGCCACCCTGCGCGATGGAGGCCGCTTGAAGCACCAGCTGGCACGCCTCGCTAACGAGCATAAAATATCTCGTAATTTCGGGGTGCGTAACGGTAAGCGGCTCGTTCGCTTCGATCTGGCGTTTAAATTTAGGGATAACGCTGCCGCTTGAGCCGAGCACGTTTCCGAAGCGCACCGCGACGATCTGCGTATCGCTTGCCGCATCGTTGGAATTTAGCGCGTAAAGCTCGCAGATACGCTTCGTAGTGCCCATAATGTTCGTCGGTCGCACCGCCTTATCAGTCGAGATCAAAACGACCTTTTTCGCGCCGTATTTTTTGGACAGATCGATTACGTTTTTTGTGCCGATGACATTGTTCTTGACCGCTAGATGCGGATTAAATTCGCATAGCGGCACGTGCTTATACGCCGCTGCGTGCACGACTACTTCGGGATGAAATTCTGCAAAAACCTCCTCCAGCTCATGGCGATAAACGACGTTTATCATCTTTAACTCGTTGCGCGCATCCGCGCCGGTGGCTTCGTTAATTGAGTAGAGGTTAAACTCGCTGTGTTCGACCATGATAAGACGCTTTGCGCCAAATTTCAAGCATTGCTTACAAATTTCGCTTCCTATCGTGCCGCCCGCGCCCGTTACCAGCACGATCTTGTCTTTGATAAAATTTTCGATCGCTTTGGTGTCGAGGTCTTTGGGCTTGCGCGCGAGCAGATCTTCGATCGATACATCGCGGATCTTTTTGCTCTCATCCTCCAAAAGCGAAAAGAGCTTGATATCCTTTAGCCCGTATGCAAAAAGCTCGTCGTAGAGCTGCTTTAGCTCGTCCGGATACAGCGCCAGCGCGATGATCGCGGTTTTAGCGCCGCTATCTTTGATCATCTGCGGAATTTCGCCCTTGGCTCTGACGACGTAGTTTTCGCAATACGTTCCTACTAGCTCAGGCCGCCCATCTACGACGCCCACCGGATAGTAATTAATATATTTTTGCCGCATACCCTTTAGGACGTGAAAGGTCTTGCTCGTAGCGCCTACGACGATACAAGGCTCGTTATTCGTGATATTTTTCTTCTCGCTTAGAAACATCCTCTTTGAAATTCTAATCCCACCGATTAAAATAAACGAGATCGCCGCATCGATGATGATGACCGAGCGCGGGAAGGGGTTAAAAATTTTACTCGCTAGAAAAAACAGGATTAAAAAGGTAAGCGCTGCCATCACGTGCGCATAGAAGAGCTTCCTCGCTTCATATAGCCCGAAAAATCTCCACGGAACTAAATAGATCCGCAAAAACCAAAAGTAGAAAATTTTAATCGCAGTAAGGCTCGAGGCGCTAAGCAGCGCGCCTTTATAAAATTCGTTCGGTATATCTCCGCTAAATCGCAGCAAAAACGCGATGTAAACGGAGAGGATCGAGATAAAAATATCTCCTAGCAAAAAAAACGCGAAGCGGCTAAATTTAGTGGGTTTTAACAGCATCAGATGTTTTCTTTTACGATTTTTACGACGCGCTCGATCGTCTCGTCACTCATATCGGTGCCACTAGGAAGGCAGATGCCGCGACTGAACATATCCTCGCTCGTGCCGTCCGTGACGCTAAGCGCGCCTGCGAAGATGCTTTGCAGATGCATCGGCTTCCAAAGCGGACGAGATTCGATGTCGGCTTTATTTAGGGCGTCGATTACCTTTAGATGGGCATTCTTTTTCTTAAATAGAAGCGTCGTAAGCCATCTGTTGCCCTCGCCGCCTTCTACTTCGGGCATAAACTCCACATCGGTGCCTCTAAACAGATCCTCATAAATTTTAAAAATTTCGCGTTTTCTCTTTACACGCTGCGGCAAGACCTCCATCTGGCCTACGCCGATAGCTCCTAAGACGTTGCTTAAGCGGTAGTTATAGCCGTAGTCCTTGTGTTCATAGTGAAGCAGCGGCTCGCGCGCCTGGGTGCTTAAAAATCTAGCCTTAGCCACTAGCTCCTCATCGTTTGAGATCAGCATTCCGCCGCCAGAAGTGGTGATGATTTTATTGCCATTAAAGCTTAGCGCGCCGCATTTTCCGATACCACCAAGTGCTTTACCCTTATAAAATCCGCCCAGCGCCTCTGCGGCATCCTCGATGAGATCGATATTTTCATTAGCGCAAATTTTGCATATCTCATCCATCTTCGCAGCCTGTCCGTAAAGATGCGTAACGACGAGCACCTTTGGCTTTTTCGGCGATTTTTTGATCGCTTCTTTAAGCAGCTTCGGGCTTAAATTCCAACTCTCGTCGCTGTCTATCAGCACCGGCACGCAGCGCTCGTAAAATATCGGATTTAGCGACGCCATGAAGGTAAACGTGGAGCCGAGCACCACGTCGCCGTCCTTTACGCCACTGCAACGAAGCGCTAGATGAAGTGCCGCCGTGCCTGCGTTTAGCGCCAGCGCGCCGCGCGTGCCAGTATAGGACTTCACTGCGTCCTCAAATCGATTGACATATTCACCCAAAGGCGCTATATAGTTGCTCTCAAATACCTTTTTTATATACTCAAGCTCATCACCACCCATATTCGGCGGGCTTAAAAATACTCTTGCCATCTCTATCCTTCCTTGATTTAAAATTTAACCTCGCGCGATGCAGGGCTAAATTTAGCTTTCGGCATTAAAATTTAAATGCTCGGATTTTATCACTTTTAATGCTATAAATTTTAAATTCAGCTATTTTTTTTAATCACGCGAGCAGGCACGCCTACGGCTACGCTGTCGCTAGCTATATCGCGCACCACTGCAGCGCCCGCGCCGATGATGCAGCGCTGCCCGATACTTAGCCTCTGAATGACGCTGGCACCGATACCGATGTGCGAAAACGCCCCCACTTTCACGCCGCCCGCAAGCGCCGCATTAGGGCTAATGTGCGCGAACTCGCCGATCTCGCACTCATGCTCGATTACGACGCCTGAATTGATTATCGCGCCGCGACCGATTTTAGCTTGAGCGTTTATCACGGCGCCGGGCATTACGACCGCGCCCTCGTCGATAGTGGCGCTTGGGCTAACGATGGCGCTTTGATGAATTAGCGTCGCTATCTCAAAACCCGCGCACGCTACTCTCTCTTGGATCTTTGCGCGGGTTTTATTATCGCCGATTGCGATTATTACGGGATGCTTCGGCAGATCCTCGCTAAATTTCAGCCCCGCCGCGTCGTCTAAAAAAACGACCTCGCTAAATTTAGCCCCGCGCGCGGCTAGCGCGACGTCCGCAACCACCAGCCCGTGTCCGCTTGCGCCGTAAACGTAAATTTTAGTTGTGCCCATTAAATTTCTCCGTCGTCGCCATACCCTCTTTATTCACGCCCTCTTTCGCAAGTACCTTTTTAATCGTCAAAAGCGCGATCTTAAGATCGAGCGCGAAGCTTAAATTCTGCGCGTAATACGTATCGAACTCAAATTTTTTCTCCCAGCTGATCGCGTTGCGACCGTTTACCTGCGCAAGCCCCGTGATGCCCGGGCGCACGCTGTGTCGCAAGCGCTGCTGCGGCGAATAAAGCGGCAAGTATTCGATCAGTAAAGGGCGCGGCCCGATGAAGCTCATATCGCCCTTTAGAACGTTGAAAAGCTGCGGCAGCTCATCCAGGCTTAGCGCACGGATCTTTTTGCCGTAATCGTTCAGCCGCTCTTCGTCGGGCAGAAGCCCGCCGTCCGCGCCGCGCTCGTCGCTCATCGTTTTAAATTTGTAAATTTTAAAAATTTGCTCATCAAACCCCGGGCGAGATTGCGTAAAAATCGTGCTTTTGCTAATGTGTTTGCGGATCAAGAACCACGTAAGCGCCATCACGGGCGAAACCAAAATAATCAAAATCAAAGCCGCCGTAAAATCAAGCGCGCGTTTTAAAAAGCTCTTATACATCGATAAATTTCCTATAAACCTCTAAATATTTTTCCGTGACGATCTTTTCGTCGTAATTTGCAAGCACCATCTCGCGCCCATTTCGTCCCAGCCTTTCGCAAAGCGCGGTATCGTCTAATAAAATTTCGATCTTTCGCGCAAAATCACCCGCGTCGCGAGTGCGGCAAATTAAGCCGTTGATGCCATCTTGTACCGCCTCTACGCAGCCGCTACAGTCGCTTACCACGCAGGCTCGCGCCATGCTCATCGCCTCTAAAACCGTGCGCGGAAAGCCCTCCTTGTAGCTAGGAAGTGCCAGTAGGTAACTAGCCTTCAAAAGCTCCGGCACATCATTTCTGGCACCCAGATAATGCACCGCGCCGCTTCGCAAAAACGTAGGATCGGCGGTGCTTTTATTGCCCGCAAAGCCCTCGCCTACGAAGACAAATTTTGCATCCAATCGATCTTTTAAAATTTCTGCTGCTTCGTAGAATTCTCTCACGCCCTTATGCCACATCGCGCGAGCTATCATCAGTACGATCTTTTTGCCGTGCAAATCCCAGCCCAGATCCGCTGCACTAACGATTTGGGGGTTGAACCTTTCAGCATTTACGCCTACACTTTTAATCCTTATGACCTTTTGCTTTGTAATAAGCCCGCGAGATAGCATGTAATCGGGATCGGCATCGTTTACAAATACGCAAGCATCCGCCTGCGAAAATGAAAATTTATAAAGCTTCTCCAATACCGCTCGTACGAGCCTTGTTTTAATATCATCGTCGATATAAAAGCTACCCAGCCCCTCGACTAAGTTTATCACATATTTTATACCTGCCTCACGAGCCGCTAGCGTACCAAACACGTTTGATTTGTGCGCAGCTGTTTGCAGCAGGTCCAAATTTAACCTCTTTAACTCACGCGCAAGGGCTTTGGTGTTGCTAAATACGGTAAGCGGATTTAGGCTCGCTCGATCAAGATCGTAGGTTACGGCATTAAAATCGCGCGCTAAATCCTGCGTATAAGCGCCACGAGGAGCGATTGCGAAAACCTCGTGCCCGCGCTCTTTTAAAGCCTGCATTATCGGGCGGCGAAAGAAATGTAAGCTCATATCGGCATGGCTTAAAAACCCTATGCGAGCCATATGCTGCATTCCTTGCTTGGCGTTGCGAGATTAAATTTCATAAATTTCTCCTTAGATTGCGGCAAAATTTTATCTAGCGCTTTAATTTATAAACTTTCACAGCAGGGCTTAAGATCACAGGCTCGAATAGCTCGGGCCTATATCTTTCAAATACAAAAAGCTGAATGTAGCTTGAGTTTAGCATCGTCTTATCTAGCAGCAAAAATCTCCCGTAATCGCGCATGAAAATCACGTAAAATTGCGCGCTGCTGTCCATATTAAACTCTTTTACCGCAAGCTTGCCATTCGCGTCGTAGCTCGTTTCGTAAAAGGTATTGATCGCAAATTTTCTGCCGCTATACTCTAAATTTAAAAGGCTCGGTGAGATCGAAAAGCCGTTGTCCATATGCACGCCGCTTTGATCCTGAACGAACCTATCGCTCGTTATAAAAAACAGCTCATTTAGCTGCTTGCCGTCGGTGATATCGATGTTTGAAAACTGCGTGACGACGGGGAAGATATTCATCATGCGATCGGGCAGGATGTAGTAGATGTCGCGCGTAGGCTTCGGCGGCTTAAAATCAGCCAGTCCCAAGCTTAAGATAAAATCATTTACATCAGTCGCGTTATAGTCTTTTAAAATTTGCTTTAGCTTGTTTGGAATTTTTTCGCTATATCCGCGCTCGGTGTATTCGACATCCAGGCGCGCCATATTTGCGGAGCTCATCTGATCTTTAAAAAGTGCGAAACTAACGGGGAAATTATCGTTGCCTAGGTGTTTACCGCCGTCGATGAGGGTTTTTACATCGCTGTAATAGCGTATGCCGTAACCGTAATCCCACCACGAAAGTGCGTAATCCTCGCGCTGCGCCTTATCTTTGAGCTCATCTAGCACCCGTACCTCACTTTGATAAAAGACCGTATCGACCTTGTACGAGACGATGTGCTGCCACGCTGGATAGATCGCAAGCGCCGTTAAAATAAGCAGTATCGCGCGTGCAGCGATCTTTGGCAGATCCAAGCGCTTTACGCAAAAATACAAAATATATCCGAAGCTCAGCCCCATCACGCCCACAGCGTAGATCGTAAATCTAAGGCCCGCTTTGTTTGCCGCAAAGCCCAAAAGCAGAAGTGGGATCGAGAGCAAAAATTCCTTATGCCTAAAGCAAAGCACTACGTATCCGATCGCTGCGATCACGAAAACCGCGACGTGCGAGCTGATGCGCTCCATAAAGATCTTAGTTGGCACGATGCCTGATTCTTGGATTGTTTGATTGACGTTGAAAAAATGAAATGCCGTATCGGCGTTGTCCGCAAAGGAGCGGAAGATATAAAATTTCGCCTGAAAGATGATCGGGCTAAGGCCCCCGTTTGCGACGAAAAAGACTACGGCAAGTGCGCCGATAATCGCTAAAATTTTAAAATTTAATAGCTTTCCTTTAAATGCAAAGAGCCAAAATAGCGTAAGCGAGATTAAAATTTTAGCTACCAAAGGCGTGGAGCAAAGCGCGATCAAAAAGATGATCATCGCTTCGTAATTTACTCTACTTTTTCGCTTAAAAATCAGCGTATAGGCGAAAAACATGGCGAGCATCATGGAATTTAGCGAGAAGCTTGAGGGATACCACCACATATAAAATATCGTAAACGCACCCAGCCAAAACAGCGTGCTGCGCGAGCCGCGCGTGCAGATACGGATAAGCGCCCACAAAATGCACATCGCAAGCACGATATTTAGCATATCGGTGTCGTAATCCCCCGCCATAGTGCGGTTGTAGTAGCTATTCGCCACGCTCGCGACAAGCGCGCCGATGAAACCCGCGCGCATGCAGCGAAACTCGCTTGAGATAAGCAAGATCGGCACTACGATGAGCGAGCTAAACAAAGCCGGTAGATAAACGAAGATCGTCTCGATTTTAAAGGGCAAAATTTCAGCCAAAAACGCCGTCACGATCGAAAGCGGCGCGCTAAAGTAGCTAAGATCGTTGGGCTGATGAAAGCCAGCGAGTCGGTCGCGCGCGCCCTCTGCAAAGGCATAGCCGTCGTTGGTGTTTATCATCAACTCGCCGTCCCAAAAAAAGTAATTCGGAAAGCCGCTCGCCCAATGCACCCACCACATGCGAAACGCCACGCTAAAGACAAATGCGAACACAATCATCAGCAAAATATGCTTGGAAAACTCATAATTTTTTATGAAGCCAAAAATTCTACGCCTGGCAGGGAGCACGCCAGCTGACTGATTTTTAGAATTTTGGGAATTTTCTGCTGTAAAGCTTTTAGAATTATCAGAATTTATGCCGTTTGTAGAATTTAAAGCACTTGCAGAATTCGCATTTTTAAATTTAGCCAAATTAGCGGCTTTTGCGGAATTTTTATTTGTAGAGTTCGCAACGCCAGCGGAATTTTTATTTGTAGAATTTTTGCTCGTGGAATTCGCAGTGCCCTTTAAATTTGAGTTTGCAGAATTTGCGCCTGCGGAATTTTCAGAATTTACCGAGGTAGAATTTCGTCCGCTTGATTTTTTAGCCTTTTTGGATTTTTTTTGTGCTCGCATTTTTGCAGAAGCAGCGCGCACTTGATCGTCACTTAAATTCTTAACGCCGGCGTGCGCGGAATTTTTGCTCGCAGAATTTTTTGCATCAAGCGCGGAATTTTTATCGCTCTGAGGCACAGCATCCTCGCTACCCTCAAGCTCGGCATTTTCGCCGCTAAAATTCTCTCCGCCATCTGCGGAATACTCTGCGTCAAAATTTCCCTCACTAGCGAAATTTTCGCTTAAGGCAGCTTTGTCGGCACCCATTGATTGCGCGCCTTTTTGATCGGACGATCCTTCGTCGATCTCTCTGACGCTAAAAGCCTTTTTTTCTTCACCCACGCCTATTTTCCTTCGTCGATTTGTTCTATTTTTGCGATCAGCTCGCTTGCTATCCGTTTTTTATCGAAAAACGAGGCTCTAATTTTAGCCTTTTTCTCATAAAATTTTACATAATTTTCATCATCCAGCGCTTTTTGCATCGCCGCTTGGGTGCTTTCTAGATCGTTCACGCCCACCAGCACGCCCCATTCGCTCTGCCCCATAAGTTCGCGCGCGCCGCTTTGATGATCGCTTGAAATCACGAGCTTGCCGCATGCAAGCGCTTCGATGAGCGCGTTTGAAAACCCCTCAAAAAGGCTTACGAAGACAAACGTGTAGCATCTGGCCATATATTTATACGGGTTTGCGTCAAAGCCCAAAAGCTTCACGCGACCGCTTAAGCCTAGCTCCTCTATCAGAGCCTCAAGCTCGGCTCGTAGCACGCCGTCGCCCAAGATCAGTAGGTCTTTGTCGTTATTTTTTAAATTCGCATACGCGCGGATCAAAAGCGCGTGGTTTTTGCCCGCATCGAGCCTGCCGACGCTTAGGAAAAAGGGCCGCTCCTGCGCGACCTGTTCCTCTGCCTTGCGCCCGATCTCATCAAGATCGATCGCGTTGTATAGCACGCTCATCTTGCGCTCGTCGATTCCGAAATTATCCGCCAGATCGCGCAGATTTCCAAGCGAGTTTGGAAAGATAAAATCGGCCTTCGGATAGAGCTTGCGCAGCAAAAATTTTGAAATTTTGGATTTGAAGCTCGGCTCTTTATACAGCACCGACGGCGTCGAGCATTCGTTAAAAATCATCGTTCCGCCCAGTCCGTAAACTCGCGCCAGCGCCGCCACGTAACACGGGCGGTTCATCCAAACGAAGTGGATGTCGATACCTAGGCGCTCGCATAGTTTTTTGTATCGCAGCGCCAAAAACGGCAGCTTTGCGAGCTTCAGCAGTCCGTTTTCAAAAGGGGCTGATTTTTCGATGAAATGAATCTGCACGCCGCTTGGAATTTCATAAAAAATCCTCTCATTCATCAGCACTAGATGCACTTCGTAGCGCGCCGTAAGCTCGCCTAAGAGGTTACTTACAACGCGCTCGGCGCCGCCGCCTCCCATCGAATAGATAAAAACGCTTAATTTCTTCATCCCTTTACCTTTTAAATTTCTGCCGCGCTATAAATTTAAGCTTTGCTCGCGCCTTTTTATGCGAGCATGCGCCGCGCAATCTGTTTAAATTTAGCGCATTTTGCGCTACCTCCAAGCGGGCAAAATTTCATCGCGCGATGCGCTTTGTAAATTTAAACGCGCTACTACGCTTGGCGCAAGAGCCTATCTTAGCACACCGAAGTTTAAATTTAATCCCTGCGCGCCGCAGAGCATCGATAAGCGGCTGCTATTTGCGCGCAAACCGATCTATCAAGCCCTGCCAAAGCTCAACTATGCGCTCTTGCGAAAACTCGTCTAAATTTTCATTTGTATTTTGCACGAGAGCGTCTCGCAGCGCCTCATCACGCATTAAATTTTCAAGCTTGCTCGCAAGTTCATTCGCATCGCCGCATTTAAACAAAATGCCGCTAAAGCCATTCTTTATGAGCTCTTTTGCGCCCGCCGTGTCGCTGCTAAGCCGTGCGCAGCCGTAAAATGCAGACTCAATCAGCACGTTTGAAAGCCCTTCATTAAGCGAACTGAGCACAAAAATTTTGGCTTCTTTATACAGTTCGCTCACGTCCTGCTTATGCCCTAAAAATCGCACTTCAAGTCCAAGCCGCGCCGCCAGCTCGCGCAAGCTTTCGCGCAGCGAGCCGTCGCCCGCGATTAAAATTTCCCACTTCGCAAGCAGGCTTTTATCGATCCTGCTTAGCGCGTCGAAGTAAATTTCATACCCCTTGACGGGCTCAAGCCTGCCGACGCTTAAGATCACATTTCGCTTAGCGCTATTGGTATCGCAAATCTCGCCGAAAAAGGGGTTATGCACGACGAAGCAGTTTTTGACAAATCGCGAATAGTACTCAAAGTCCGAGCGCGTAAGCACCGTAAGCGCGTCCACTTTTTTATAGCACAGATCGCGCACGCGGCTAAAAAGCCCGCTTGGCAGATAATCGTGCGCGTTGTGCTCGGTCGCGATGAGCGGGATGCCTAGCCCGAAACTTGCGATCGCGCACGCTACGTTCGTCCAGTCCATAAAGCTGATGATGACGCTCGGCTGCTCTCGCTTGAAACACTTGCGCAAAATTCTGTATTTATCGAACCTGCCGCCGTTTTTATAAACATCCAGATGCAAAAATTTTATCTTTTCGCTAAATTTATACCTGCCCTCGTCGTTTTCCAAAATCGCGATCGTAACGTCGTTTGCGCGCGCAAAATAATTCGCCAAAACCTGCAGCACGCGCTCGGCGCCGCCGTTTCTAAGAGCCGCGATGACGAATAAAATTTTCATTTTAGCTTCCGATAAATTTTATAAAATAGCCGCAAAAGCGCGGGGCTAGCGTAAAACAAGACCATCATCAGTGTCTGCGTGTGGCTTGCATGCGCCGCGAAAAATCTAAAATCCAGCCGCTCGCGCACCAAAGCGTGCAGTGAGCGGATCTGATCTGCAGCTTCTGCGGCGTTTAAAGGCGAGCGGGGATCTGCGGTCTTTCTTTGCGACGCAGAATTTTGCTTAGAATTCCGCATATAATTTTGCTTGGCGGAATTTTTAAATGCGGAATTTTTACCGCATGCGCAAGATAAACTACCAGCGTCATGCAAATCTGCCTCGTTTGTCAAACCGCACGTATTAGCCTCAGAAGGAGAAGTTGCATCTCCATCCAAGCCTGCAGCGTCAAAGCTCGATTTGATAATTAAAAACGCCGTATTCAGCGCGGACTCGCAGCGAGT
Source organism: uncultured Campylobacter sp. (assembly GCF_938017775.1). Classification (GTDB taxonomy): domain Bacteria; phylum Campylobacterota; class Campylobacteria; order Campylobacterales; family Campylobacteraceae; genus Campylobacter_B. The sequence continues at coordinate 104,464 of NZ_CALIIU010000009.1, read as the reverse complement.
GAAATTAGCCTCACGCGCCAAGCTCGGATAATTCGCAGCGATCGCCTCAGTATAGCGGCGCACCGCAGCGATGACCGCAAGATGCCTGCGCGCGAATGAGTTTACGGTAGAGCCCGCCCTTACGCGATAAAAATATAAAATTTCATCCGTGCACGCCGTAATGGAAGCGTTAAAAATATCAAAAAATATCGCCACATCCTCATAGATCTGCCCCATAGGAAAGCGCAAAGCAGTGAAAATTTCGCGAGCAAACAGCGCGCGCCAAACTGCAGTGCTAAAATACGGATCCTGCGTACAGCTGCGTCTAAAAAGCTCTTGCGGCGATATTTTGTATTCGCCTGCGCAGGTATTTAAATTTGCAGCTCCTCCCGGATCGCTAATCTCTTTAGAATTTTGATTTTCTTTAGAATTCAAAGCCGCCTTGAAATTATTTATTTCGCTCTCGTCGCTAAATGCTGTGTAGCCGCACATAGCTATTTTGGTGCAAAATTTCTGCGTCAGGCGAAAAAGCGTCTCAATCAAATCAAAGCTTATCAAATCGTCGCTATCTACGAAGCTGATAAACTCCCCGCGAGCGACATCTAAAGCAGCGTTTCGCGCGCTAGCCTGCCCGCCGTTTGGTTTATGCAGCACGCACACACGGGGATCACGCGTGACGTATTCGTCGCAAATCGCCTCGCTGCCGTCATTTGATCCATCATCTACGAGCAAAATTTCTAAGTTAGTATAGGTCTGCGCCGTGATGCGCTCCACGCAAGCGCGCAGGAATTCTTTGACATTATAAACGGGGATGATGACCGAGATTAGGGGATTTTCGCTCATTATTCCTCTCTTTTTATCGTAGCGGCTATGAAATCCAGCCAGCGTCGCCCGATCGTTTCAATTTTAAAGCTCTCTTCGCGCTTAGAGGCGTTTTGCACGAGCCGCTCGCGTAGCTTCTCGTCGCTCATTAGAATTTCAAGCTTTTTTGCGATGCTCGCGCTATCGCCTACAGGGCACAAAAACCCATCTACGCCGTCGCTTATAAGCTCGCTAGGACCTGCGATGCAATCCGTAGAAATTCTGGCGGTGCCGAAAAATATACTCTCCATCAAAATATTGCAAAAGCCCTCCATCTTGGAGGTTACGACTACGATTTTAGCACGCTCGTAAAGGCTCTCGATATCGCGCACAAAGCCGATGAACTGCACATTTAAGCGCAGCTTCGCAGCTAGGCTTTCAAGGCTCTTTCGCTCCTCTCCGTCGCCTGCGATCACCACCTTCCACTCTTTTAAAAGATTGAAATCTATAAGCGCAAGCGCCTTAAGAAGGACATCAAAGCCCTTATAGACATTGAGCCGGCCGGCTGCTAGGATGATATTTTCTTTAGGCGGGCGAGCATCTTTAACATGGCTAATCTCAAACATCGGATTAGGCATAATCATGCGATTTTGCACATATGTGTAATGATCCAGATCGAATTTACTAAGCACACTAAGACCTGCAGCCCTCGGATAAAAGATCCGCTTGAGCGCTCGCCAGATCGGACTTTTTAAAAAACGATGATTGGTGTGCTCGGAGACGATGATTTTCTGCCCAACTCCGAGGTTTGCGATAAGCGTAAGGACATTGGTATTATCTAAAAACGAGATTACTACGTCAAATTTACGACTTTTTAGAAGCCTGTGCAAGGCTAAAATTTTATCGTAGCGCTTTTTTATATTGCCAAATACTCCCAAATCGCCCACTCCCAAATTCAAGCTAAGAAGCTCGATCTTAGGATCTAGCGCGTAAAATGGCTCATCTGCGTCAAATTTTATCACGCAGACTTCATTCTCACGGCAGAAAAAATTTGCCAGCACGCTTAGCACGCGCTCGGCACCGCCCTTGCCTAAAGCAGAAATTACCATGGCTATTTTCATTTTATGAGCCTAAACTTGTTTTTAAAAATTTCATCGAGTCCTCTCTTTTACGGCGCAATGCCTCATTTACGCCATCCCAATCGATAGTCGCGTCCAAGCGCATGTCTTTGGGATCTTGCAAAGCTCTATTTTCAAGCCCGAATAAGCCCAAAAGCGAGCTAAAGCGCGACGCGCCGCGACTAGCGTTAACGAGCACAAAAAACGGCTTATTAAAGATTATAGAAAATACGCAGCCGTGAAATGAATCGGTTAGCACGAACTCCGCGTCCATAATAGCGCTTAGCCACGCTTTTATGCCGATGCGGTTGCCGCGGTCGTTCACCTCATCTATCTCTAGTCCGCTTTGCTTCTTTAATAGCTCTATCGCCGCTTCTGAGCGAGGCGATGGATCTAGGATATAGGCAAAGCCCTTGCGCTTTGGCGCATGGCTTAAAAATTTATCGTAAATCTCTTTGTTAGCCAAAAGCGTAGGATCTAGCACCCAATGCGCATTTATACCAAAGCATTCGCGCGCAAGCTTTACGCCGTCGCGCTCGCGCACAGAAATAGCTTTAAATTTAGCCAAATTTGCAGCGTGAGCTTTTAAATCTGCGGGATTTTTAAGCCCACAGAGCCTATCTCCGCCGAAGCTTGCAGCATAGGCGATCCGCGTGCAGTTAGCCGGCAAAAATCCAAGGCTAAAGCAATCTGCAAAATCCGCAAAATAGCTAGGGCGAAAAACCTGATCGCTTCCTAAAATCACCGCTTCAAAGCGTTCTTTCTCGCACAGCGCCTTTAAATCCGCAAGTGTGCAAACAGGCGCGGTTAAAGGAATATTTTCCGATACAAACTCGCTAGTATCGCGCTCGTAAGAGGGATTAAATTTCGCGCCGCAAAGTTCCTTTTTAAGTGCGCATGCCACTAAAAATTTAATATACGCAATCGATAGTTTACTTCTTTGCAGGCGCAAGTTTATGAGACGTGGCTCATGCCCTAGCCCCACTAGCACGCGGCTTAGCGCGTAAGCTTGTAAAATTCCGCCGTAATTATTTACTAGCGGCAGGGTAAAAATCCCGATCTTCATGCAAACTTCCTATAAATTTTATATGCCGCGATCTTTGGTAGCGCCAAAAGCGCTAGCACTTTATTCGCAGCGGCGATTTTTTTAAGCCTAGCAGCGATGAAATCATCGCAATCAAAATGCGTAGCGCTATAGCGCTGGATCTGAAGCTTCTGGCGCAAGATGTAACGCCTAAGCGGATTTTTCGCGCCGTAGAAAATTTCGTTTTTGCACTCCACCTGGCTTTTCTGCGAGCGCTGCACCTCCGCTGCGGATATCCGCTCGCAAAAAATCGCCTCGCGTGCCTGCTTCGTAGGCTGCGAAAACAGCGCGTCGATCTGAGCTGCGCGCGTAATTACGAGCGATGTGCCGCGCCACTCGCTCATTTCGCTTTGCAGCCACGCATCCATCAGCACGATGTCGGCGCATTTGGCAAAAACGTCGGTGCAGGCGTTGCACGCAAGTGGGGTAAAAGCGCGCGAACTCCAGTATGCAAAGGCGCTACTACTGCGATCGTCTATCGCCTCACTGCCGTCTGCAGCACGAAATTTAAAGCCAAAGCTCATCGCGCTTTTGCCCGCGATTTTATATCTGTAATTAACCGCCGCGAGCTGCTTATGCTCTTTAAACGCAAGATCTGCCAGCTTATGCGTAAAACCAGCACCCTTGCCCTGTCCGCAAACCAGCCCAATAATAAAGCTTATGCGGGATTTAAGGCGCGGATTTTTACTCGCAGCAAGCCTTAAGGCCTTGGCAAAACACGGCAGCGCGCTAATCGCGTATCTACCCTCACGGCGCGACATCTCCTTTAGCACTGCTTCAAGCGTGAGCGGATAGTAAGCGGACGAGCGCGCGCGAGTAAGCTCATCAGCATTTTTTATCACGCTAAATTTAAATAGCGGCACGGAATTTTCGCCCGCATAATTTCGCGCGTTTTTGGAATTCTCGCAAGCAAAATTCTGCGTTGATACGGAATTTTCACAAGAAGCTTTAGAATTCTGTGCGAAATTTTCATTTGTAAAATTCTGCGCGGAATTCTGTGTAAAATTTTCGCAAAAGGAATTTTGCGCACTCGTAAAATTTATAGAATCATCGTCCGCCAAATTCTGCGTTAAATTTACCATTACGGAATTCTGCTCGGAATTTTTGGTTGCGGAATTTTGCAAATTCTGCGGCTGCGCTAAATTATTGCAGGCAGAAAAATCACGCTTGGAATTTTGGGCTATAAAATCCCCCTCGTCCGCAGGCACAGCGCAAATCGCGTAATCTATGAGCCCGCGCGCAAAAAGCTCGCGAAAAATATAATCTCCCGCACCGCCGCTTGCACTGCTTAGGCGCTGCACTTCATCTTTTTTGTAGAATTTGTAAGTGGCTAAAAACCTGCCAAAATCAGGGCTAAAGCTTTTCAGCTCTGCGTATGATTTAGAATTTAGCTCGTTTTCGAGCATGTCTTTTTCGTAAAACGGGCAGACTTTTAGGCAGATATCGCATTTGTCGCGACACCCTTCGCCCTCCTCGGGCGCGTAAAATCCATTGCCTCCAAGCCGCATTTTTAGCACGCTAAAAGGGCAGCTGCTTGCGCAGACGCCGCAGCCGATACAGCGGTCTTTCGTAACCACTTCGCTAATTACATTGAAGCTCAAGCCCGCCTCCTTATCTTAGCCGCAATGCCGCCAAAAATCGCGCGTTCGTAGTCATTCATCGCCCAAAAATATGCGCTTAGCACAAACATAGCCGAATAAAGCCCGCCGCAAATTAGCAAAAAGCTCACTCCATGCAAGCCTAGTGCATAATTTATCGCTAGGCTTACTGCGATTGCAGGAGCAAATTTTACTACCATCGCGCCGATATTTCGCCAAAATTTAGCGATGTCAAGTCCGATTACACGAGCATAGTAGATATTCATCACGCAGATATTTAGCAAGGTGATCGCAAAAGCCGTGCCGCACGCAGCGCCCACGCCACCGTAAGCCTTAGCTAGCGGAATAGAAATAGCGATATTTACGAGCGTGACACAAAACGCGGCGATTGAGCGAAATTTGACTTTGTTTTTTGCCTGAAGCACGGCTAGGCCTAAATTTTGAATCAACGGCACGCTTACTGGAAGCACCAAAATAAGCGCGATTGCGTATGAAATTTCATAATTTGCGCCAGCCCATAGCACGATAAACTCCCGTCCAAAAATCACCAAAAGCGACGCGATAAAAAATATCACGTAAAATTGCAGCCTGCCTATTTTGATAAATTCCGCGCTAAGCTCGGAATCGGTGGAGTTGGCAGAGACCATTTTGGCGATTTTAGGAAGCATCACACCGCTAATGGTGAGTGAAAGCGTGACGAAAGTGGCATTTATCGTGCTTGCTACGGCATACGTGGAGACCGCTGTAGCGCCTGCGACCGCGCCTAAGATAAAATTATCGACATTCCAGTTTACTTGATCGACTACGATGCCTAAAAATATAAAAAACGAGTAGCCAAAAATTTGCTTAAGCGTGGGGGCGTCGAAATTTCGCACGCTTATCACGGGCGAGACTTTGCTTTTGCAATAGATGAAATCTGCCGCGACGCAGATTAAATTTACCGCCGTAGCGATGATTACGATCGCGATAGCCTTATATCCCAAAAGTAGCGCAGGCACCGCAGCTAGCGGCAGAGCGATCGTACGAAAGATCCCAATTAGCTTGATAAATACGAAATTCTCATGCGCCGTAAGGATCGACGAATAGATGCTAAAAGGAAAACTAATCGCTAAATTTGCAGTTAGTAGCATTAGCATAATGCGAATTTCGCCCATCTCACTAGTACTTAGCTTAGCGCTAAAAATCGCGTGCAGATTGGCCAGCAGCGCAGCTCCTGCAAGCACGATCACCGCGCTCATTACCAAATACACGCTAAAAATCGTGCCGTGCAGCTTATGCATGCGCTCCACTTCGCCGCTTGAGACGTATTTGGCGGTATAGACCGTCACGGCGTTACCAAAGCCTAAATCCAAAATCGCTAAATAGCCAATAACGCTGCTAGCTAAAGAATACAGCCCAAACTCGCTCTGCCCCAGCGCCCGCAGAAAAAACGGCGTATAAACCAAAGTAAGTATCGTAGAAACAAAGATATTCACATACGATAGCACGACGCCGAGCTTGCGCTGCGCGGCTTCGGGGGCGTTTAGAATTTTAAGCAAACAAGGCTTCCTTTTGCTCGCCGCTATTAAACGCGGCGGAGTAAAATTTTAAAATTTCAAATCGCACTTTCACGCTAGAACCTAGAGCTTCTTTTCCCAATTAAGCGCGCTTAGGATGATCTCATCCAGGCTCTCGTGCTCGGGATGCCACGAAGTTTTGGTGCGAATTTTATCCGCATTTGAGATGAGGCAGGCAGGATCGCCCGCTCTGCGCGGAGCGATCTCTACTTTAAAATCCACGCCGCTTACTTTTTTGGCTTCATTGACGACCTCTTTTACGCTAAAGCCCGTGCCGTAGCCTACGTTAAAGACCGCGCTATCACCGCTTTGCAGATAATCAAGTACCGCCAGATGCGCGCTTGCGAGGTCTTCTACGTGGATGTAGTCGCGTATGCAGGTGCCGTCCTTGGTGTCGTAATCATCGCCGAAAATGCTCATCTTATCGCGCTTGCCGACGATAGTTTGGGTTGCTACCTTAATTAGATGCGTCGCGTTCGGGTAGTTTTGCCCGATCGTGCCGTCGCTAGCCGCACCTGCAACGTTGAAGTAGCGCAAAATTCCATATTTAAAATTTGGATTTGCCGCTGCCGTGTCTTTTAGCACCCACTCGACCATCAGCTTGCTTCTGCCGTACGGATTGATCGGATTTTGCGGAGTTTCCTCGCTTACTTGCGGGGTGTCCGGCTCGCCGTAGGTCGCTGCCGTGGAGCTAAAGATAAAGTCTTTCACGCCGTATTTGTTCGCAAGCGCGATCAAATTCATCGCGTTGGCGGTGTTGTTTAGATAGTATTTTAGCGGATTTTGCGTGCTTTCAAAAACCTCGATAAACGCCGCAAAGTGAATGATCGCGTCGAATTTCTCGCGTTTAAAAAGCTTCTCGATTGCAGGGGTGTTTTCTAGGCTCTCTTGCACGAACTCAAACTCGCCTATCTTGCGAAGTGCCTCGATCGCTCGCATCGAGCCTTTGCAAAGATTATCCAGTATGACGACGTCGTGGCGGTTTGCTTCTAAAAGCGCCTTTGCAACGTGGCTACCGATGTATCCCGCGCCGCCTGTGATTAAAATTTTCATCTATTCTCCTTCGGATCAAATTTATCAAAATACGCGATTATAGCCCCTTAGATTAAATCGCTGGTCGCACGCGCAAAAATACGGGGAAGCGCGGCTTTTTCTCGCGGGTTAGGTTTTGGTATTGATAGGTGATGATAGTGCCTACTTTAGGCGGATTTGCCCGCATTTCGTCGCTAAAGCCCGTGCCTACTTTAAATTTCGCTCCGCTACGTAGATCCACGCAGCTAAGCGAGCCCATCTTGCCCTCATTTTTGCCGTAGCCCGGGTTGATTTTTACGACCTTGCACTCGCTATCGTGCGTCTTTTTGTATTTTAAAATTTTATCGCTGCGGCCGCTTTCATAAAGCGCGTTTGGATCGCGCAGCACGACGCCTTCGCCGCCAGAGGCGATGACGCGATCGAAATACGCCTGCACGTCGGCGTGCGTGCTTACAGGGGTTTGCTGCACGATGAGTAAATTTTGCGCGCCGCTTGAGCCGATAAAATTTCTTAAAATTTCCATCTTCGCGCTAAGGTTTTTCTGCTCCTTCGGCAGGTCAAACGCGTAAAATTTCACCCTGCTCCAGCGCTCATCTGGCACGCTAGAAGAGACGATCGAGACGAGCTGCTCAAACTCCCCGCGCGCCGTGTATAGCTCGCCGTCCACGAAAAACGGCGGAAAGCCCGCGCTCCAGCCCTCGGGAGCGTTTATGATCTTACCGCGTCTGGAGCGCAGATTTTTGCCGTCCCAGATCGCGCGCACGCCGTCTAGCTTCTCGCTGATCACCCAGCCGGTGATATTCATGCCGGGAACGTACTCTTTAAGCAGCATCGGTTTAAATTTAGCCTCATCCGCGACCGCGCCGCAGGCCAAAAATAGCGCACCCAAAACCGCGCCTTTTAAAATTTTAAAAATTTCACTTCGCATATGCCGCTAGCTCCCTTTCTATAAAGTTGCAAAAAACGGGCGTATAGCTCATGCCCGCGCACTCTTTTTGCAAAAATTCGCCCATCACCGCGATATAATTTAGATAATCGTCCTTGGTGATCTTGCCGCGCAAAAGCTCGTATTTTAAAAACAGCCAGTAGGTGTTGAGCACATCGGATCTGCAGTACTCGTCGATCTTGGCCTGCTCGCCGCCGTAATACAGCTGTAGGACCTGATCGCCGTGCACGTCGTATTTGCCGGGAAGGCCCACGCTGGCGCAGATATGATCGAGCTTGAGCCCGCGAACGGCGCCAAAATCACTGATGTGATCGAGCAGATCCAGATGGAACCGCCCGTCGTAGCGGCTGCGGTAGTTCTCCCATTTGCTCTTGTTGTTATCGCGATCGTTCGTCTCAAAATACGCCGCGGCGCTTAGATCATAGCGCATCGCGCGCGCCATAATCATCGGCAGATCGAACCCGCGCCCGTTGAAGCTCACGAGCCGCGGATTAAAATCCTCGATGAAGGCTAGGAATTTTGCGATTTTATCGCGCTCGTTCTCGCCATCAAGCGTCGAGACGCGCAAAAATCTGCCGAATCCGTCCGCCATCACGGCGCTAATACTAACGACGCGGTGGAAGCAGACGGGCAGGAATTCGCTGCCGGTTTTTTCTTTGAAAATCTCCATCGCCCTAAGCGAGAGCAATTTGTGGTTTAAAATTTTGCTTTTATCCGCGTTAAAGATCGGCTGCTCGCCGTAAATTTTAAAATTTAGCGCGTTTAACGCGAGATCTTGCGCGGAATTTAAAGCGAGATTTTCGCTCTTTGAGCTTTGGGATGCGGAGCTTTGAGGCGTAGAGCTTTCCACTGCAAAATTCTGAGGCGCAGGGCTTCGGGGCGTAGAATTTTCCGTCGCGGCGCCCTGTGTTGCGGAGCTTTGAGGCGCGGTATCGTCGTAGGTTAAATTTAGCGACGCGGAATTTTTGGGCGCCGTATTTTGCGACATAGAATTTTCGCTCGTAAAATTTCCCTGCGCGGGGTTTTCAGCGGAATTTTCGCTCGCAAAGCTTTGAAGCACAGCGTCTTGCTGCGTAAAATTTTGAAACGCGGAATTTTGCTCGGAATTTACAATTTTAGAATTCTGCTCCGCCGAATTTACAGCAAAATTTAAAGACGGGCTTTGCTTCTCGCCGCCGATCTTTTGCGAGAGCTGCGCGTCAAGAAGCTTTGCGAAGCTTTTTTTATCGAAAGGCTCGAAGCAGTCCGCGATCGCGTCCTCATCCAGCACCCGCACCAGCGCCGCTACGTCTGGGATCGTCTCGCAGTCGAATACGCAGATATAATCCTTTTTCATTAAGCTCCTTTCTGGCGGTTTTTACCGCTTTTTTCAAAAACGGCTCTTAAATAATCCTCTATCTCCATGCCGTTTTTATGTACGCGCGCTAATCGATCTCCTCGCTCATCCAAGGTTCTCATCGCCGCTTTCAATCTTAAAATTTTACGCTGCCGCATTTTCGTGGCAAAAAGGGGTGTATGCGGAGGCGCGGCCAATTTCGCTACCGCTCGCCGCGACGCAATTACCGCGCGCAAAAGCGTGCCGATCGTTAAATTTATCCTTCGATCAAGCGCTTGATACCCGGCAAAAGCTCGCCGGACGCCTCGGAAATCCTGCTTCGCAGCACGCTAAAATCGCCGCAGTAATCGCTCAGAAGCTGCAAAATGTCGTCTCTGATAGCTTGCGAGCGCTCGGTTAAAAGCAGCTCCTGTAAAAGGATGAAAATTTTACTCTCATGCGCCAGCGTGCAGCCATAATATGGATCAAGGTAATAATCTAGACACAACAAAAGCGAGGCTTTCTCGGCCTCGTCATCACCTCGCAAAACGGCGGCGATGCCTTCTACGCCGCCCTCGGCTATCCGTCTATGACTATCGTCGTAAAAAACTGTGCGCGTCAAATTTTGCCCTTTTTGCACGCCGCTTATTCGGCCTTAGCCGCATCCTACACAAGGATCGTCTTACCATCGGCGTCGGTCGCCACGTCGCCCATGCCCATGATGTTGTAGCCGCAGTCGACGTAGTGAACTTCGCCTGTCACGCCGCTAGCAAGGTCGCTGAGTAGATACATCGCGCTTTTGCCGACGTCTTGCGTCGTGACGTTGCGTTTTAGCGGCGCGTTGATCTCGTTGTAGCGTAAAATCATCCTAAAATCTCCTATTCCGCTTGCGGCAAGCGTTTTGATCGGGCCAGCGCTGATAGCGTTTACGCGGATACCGCGCGCGCCAAGATCGTGAGCGAGATAGCGCACGGAGCTTTCAAGAGCTGCTTTTGCGACACCCATTACGTTGTAGTGAGGCACGAATTTAGGTCCTCCGAGGTAGGTTAGCGTGAGCACCGAGCCGCCCTCTTTTAGCACCGGTAGCACCGCGCGCGTGAGGCTTAGTAGCGAATACACGCTCGTGCCCATCGCAATATCAAAGGCTTCTTTGCTCGTGTTGACGAACTCGCCTTCTAATGCTTCTTTCGGCGCATAGGCCACCGCATGCACGACGAAATCAATCTCGCCAAGGTCTGTTTTGATGCGATCCGCAAGACCGTCCAAGTGAGCTGGGTTGTTTACGTCAAGCTCATAGACGAATTTGCTCCCAAACTCCTCCGCGATCGGCTCTACGCGTTTTTTTAGCGCGTCGTTCAGGTAAGTAAACGCCATTTGCGCACCCTGGGCGTGACAAGCTTCGGCGATGCCGTAAGCGATGGATTTGGCGTTAGCGACGCCGACGATGAGGCCTTTTTTGCCTTTTAAAATCATTATTTCTCCTTTCTATTTTGCTTGGCTTTTAAGCGCCTTTGAATGAGTTTTGATTTTGCTCCCTGCGACAGGCTACATGCCTAGTCTTGGTCGCAAAATCTGCAACAACATTCAAATCCATCTCAAAATCTTTCGCAATTTGACTTAAAAATTTTGCAATTCAAATTTAACAAAACGTCAAATTCTAAACATAAATCGACAAGCGGAAATATCGCTAGGCGGATTTAAATGTTTTGAAGTAAATTTCGTCCCAAGACTAGGCATGTAGCCTGTCGCAGGGCGAAATTTACGAAATCATTTAAAGACGTCAGCGAGATGATGCGCTAATAAGCTCCAAGAAACCAGAAGCGTCCCAGCTCGCCGTACCCACTAGCACCCCATCGCAACCTTTTATCGCGCAAATTTTTGCGATATTTTCAGCATTCACGCTGCCTCCGTAAAGTAGAGGTGCTGAGCTTTTGGTGCGCAAGAGCTTCAGCATTCTTTCGATCTGCTCACGCTGCGCGCTTCTGCCCGTGCCGATCGCCCAGACGGGCTCGTAGGCTAGTACTAAGCTCGGATATTTCAGATCGATACCCTCAAGCTGTGTCGCTACAAACTCCTCGCTGCGATCTTGCGCGAATGCCGCCTCGTCCTCGCCGACGCAAAAAACGATGCGCCAGCCCTGCGCTGCGGCAAAACTGAATTTCTCTCTTATCAGCTCCGCGCTCTCGCCCAAAATGGCGCGCCGCTCGCTGTGACCGATAAGAACGGTTTTGACGTCAAATTCCGCCAGCATATCGCCGCCGATCTCGCCCGTAAAGCTGCCGTGCGCGGCAGGATAGAAATTTTGCGCGCCTTGGGTGAAATTTTTTACCTTCGCGCAAAATGCGCTAGCAGGAGGGAAAACCAAAATTTCATTCTCGCGCGAAATTCCGCCCGCTAAGCTTTCATCTAAAGCTTTGGCGTATCGCTCAAAGCTAGCGCGGGTATGGTTGCATTTAAGATTCGCCGCTAGTATCATCGCAGCTCCGTTTTAGCAGTAAGCACTCGCACGCCCGGCAGCTCCTTGCCTTCGATGAGTTCTAAGCTCGCACCGCCTCCGGTAGAAATAAAAGTCATATCATCGGCGTTGCCCGCGCGTTCGACGACATCTGCAGTATCGCCGCCGCCCACTACGGTCGTGGCGTCGCTATCTGCGATCGCGTGCGATATATGCAGGCTGCCGCGAGCGAATTTATCGATCTCAAAAACCCCCATCGGTCCGTTCCACCAGATCGTTTGTGCATCGTCTAGGGCTTCTTTAAAAAGCGCTACGGTTGCAGGTCCGATATCTAGCCCCATCCAATCGCTTGGAATTTCTTGAACGGTAACCTTTTTTGTAACGGCATCTTGCGAGCATTGCGGAGCTGCGACGGCATCGACGGGGATATAAATTTTAACCCCAAGCTCGCGAGCATTGCGGAGAATATTTTTTGCTTCCTCGATTAGATCCTCTTCGAGCAAAGATTTGCCGATGTCATATCCGACGGCTTTTAAAAACGTAAACGCCATGCCGCCTCCGATGATGAGCTTATCGACTTTAGGAAGTAAATTTTTAAGCGCCTGAAGCTTGCCGCTTACTTTGCTGCCACCAGTTACGGCTACAAAAGGACGCGCAGGATCTTTAATAAGGTCTTTGGCAAATTTTATCTCTTTTAGCAATAAAAATCCCGCCGCCTTATGCGCCTCATCGTAGAATTTCGTAATCGCCTCTACCGAAGCATGCGCGCGGTGGCATACGCCAAAAGCATCGTTGATATAAAATTCCGCGTAGCTTGCGAGCCTCTTAGCTAGTGCTTCGTCGTTTTTGCTCTCGCCCTTTTCGAAGCGCAGATTATCTAGTAGAAGCACTTCGCCCTTTTTAAGCGAATTTACCGCAGCGCCTGCCTCCTCGCCCGCGACGTCGGAGACAAATTTTATCTCGCGCTCCAAAAGCCTAGATAGTCTCTTTACCACAGGCTTTAGGCTAAGTCTTTCTTCGTATCCGTTTTTCGGGCGCCCTAAATGACTGGCTAAAATTACCGCGCAGCCCTCGTCTAAGCAATATTTAATCGTAGGGATAGACGAACGAATGCGACGATCGTCCGTAATATTGCAAAACTCATCCATCGGCACGTTAAAATCGCACCTGATAAAAACGCGCGCGCCGTCTTTAAATTTCAAATCTTTAATCGAAAGAATTTCGCCCATCTTATTTCCTTCTTTTTGCCGCATATAGGGCTAAATCGATGAGGCGCTCACTATATCCCCACTCGTTGTCATACCAGCTCATCACTTTTATCAGATTGCTGTCAATTACCTGCGTGCAGTCGCTAGCTACGATACTGGAGTATTCTGAAGTACAAAAATCGCTGCTGACACGGCTATCGTCGTCTACGAGCAAAATTCCTTTCATCTCTTTAGCAGCATAGCGGCGGAAAATTTCATTTAGCTCCTCAGCACTCGTTTGTTTACGCGTTAGCACCGTTAGATCAACCATCGAAACGTTAGCCACTGGCACGCGCACCGATTGTCCGTGCATCTTACCGCTTAGCTGCGGAAGTACCTTACTAATCGCTTTTGCCGCACCCGTCGTGGTCGGAGCGATATTAAGAGCCGCAGCGCGTGAACGGCGAAAGTCCTTGGCTTTTACATCGACTAGACTCTGTCCATGCGTATAAGCATGAATTGTCGTCATCAGACCCTTTTCGATACCAAGCTCATCGTCTAGAATTTTTGCAATCGGAGCTAGACCGTTAGTGGTGCAGCTAGCATTTGAGATGACGCGCTGTCCTGCATAAGCGCCCTCATTAACGCCGATTACGAAAGTAGGCGTATCGTCCTTGGCAGGTGCGCTCATTACGACTACGCCGATACCGTTATCTATGAACGGCTTGCATTTTTCGCTCGTTAAAAACGCACCAGTACATTCAAGCACAGCTTCTGCACCATCGCCCGCAAAATCAAGCTCCGCAGGCTCTCTGGTGGAATAGACGCGGATCTTTTTGCCGTCTACGGCTATGCATTCGTCGCTTAGAATTTCTACTTTTTTATGAAATTCGCCGTGAACCGTGTCGTATTGAAGCAGGTATCTCGTAAGCTCGCGCTTAGCGGTATCGTTGATCGCCACAAGCTCTACATCGTCCCTGCTTAGCGCAATTCTAGCCGCGCACCTACCGATCCTTCCAAAGCCGTTAATTGCGATTTTTACTGCCATAAGGTTCTCCTTATTTGGGATGTTTTCAGCTGGAATTTTACTAAATTTGGGTTAATCTTTGATTAAATAAAAAGTCGCGAAATCTAGGATTTACTTTTTGGCTATATAATTCGCGAACTTTTTTTAAAGGAGAAAAAATGAGACGAATTGTATTCTCGTCATTAGCGGCAATCGCGATTTTAAGCGGATGCAACCAACCTAAGGCCGATACGGCTCCGCAGCAAAAGCAAGAGTCTGTAGCGCACACGATCGTATTTCTGCTAGGAGAGACCGGAGATAAGCGCATCAGCCTTAGCTCGAACGATATGTTCGCAACAGGCGTGTTAACCGATGAAAAGGGTAAGAAGCATAATCTTAAACGCGCGGCTTCCGCAAGCGGCATAATGCTTACGAACGACGAAGGTATCGAGCTTCTTTTCAAACGCGGAGAGGGAGTGTATACACCGGGAAAAGGCAAGAAGGATATTCCGGTAACCTACACCGAGCACGAGCACAAAAGCGGCGAAATGATGTAGCCGCGGCGGGGTTAAATTTAAGCGCCCTAAAAAGCGAATTAAATTTAACCCCTCATTTCTAATTTCGACTTCTTTATCCATAGCAAAATTTAACCCTCGTTTCGATCTCTTTGATCTGCAATAATATTTAACCTTTTATTTTCGCTTCTTTCGTCCACGCAAATTGAGCTTTTTTTGTAAATTTGAGCTCGCGTGCGTTAAAAAATAAGCTCCGCAAGCCCGAAATCCTCAAATTTTAAAAATCTCCATTTAATTTGCGCTCTACCTACGAATTTTTAGTTTTAAACCGAATTTCACTTCAAATTCGCTAAACTGCGCCGAAATTTTAATAGGTCGGTGCAAATACGGCGCAAACATATAATTTAGCGAGATTACTGCATGGATAGCATTAAATTTTACATAAACGATTACGAGGTGGACGGCCAGAGCTTTACCGAAGTCGTCGTTGCGATAAAAGGTGAGCCTCTGCTCGAGCTAATTAGGCGGCGCGAGCAAAGCTTTGCCGCAAAGGACGGGCAAGCTAGCGTCGCGGGAGACTACGCCTATTTGAGCCTAATTGATTTTAAAAAGCTCTTTTTGGATGCGCTCTTGCCTAACGGACAGCTTGCGGCTAGCGACGAGCGAAGCGTCGTGCTACTAGGCTGTCCGTGCGGGATCTGGGGCTGCTGGTACCTCGCGCTTAAGGCTAAATTTGAAGCAGATACGATCAGATTTAGCGACTTTACGAACCCGCGCCGCAAAGATTGGCGATATGGGCTTGAGTTTAAATTTGACCGCGTGAGCTTTGTAAGCGAAATTTCTAAAATCGCCTCTTTTAATAAGCTCTAAAATTTAGATCTAAATTTAGGAAATTTTAACGGCACGCTCGAAACTGCGCCGAAACAAACTTACCTTTTCCTTGGCAAAATTTAGCTTTAAAGCGGAATGGCTGCCTCGCAAGCTCATAAGATTAAAATTTTCGCCTCGCCGCTGCGCAAAACATCCAGCAAAATATCATAAAATTTGCCCAGCCTTAGTTTTAAAATTCCGCCCCTTTTAATGACGACGAAGACCTGTCCACCCCGCTCGCCCAGCGCGTCATAGAGCGCGTCTAAATTTGCAACGTATTCGGGCTCGAAATTTAGCGCTGCGGCAAACAGCGCGAAAATTTGATCTTTGCGCCTAATCTTTGCGCCGTCGATGATGATCTTTGCGGCGCGGCATGTTTTAAAATTTAAACTCATTGCACGCGCTCGAAACTTTCGTAATGATCGGCGGTGTAGAAGATCAGCCCGTCGTTTGAAAATATCAGCCGCTTCGCGCCGCGCGGGCCGCCGCGATACTCGATGTCGCATTCGCGCCAAATCCGCCCCTTTTTATCAGGCAATCTGCGCTCGAAATTGCCGAAACGATCGCCACCTATGCTCTTGCCGCGCGCGTATCGCCACAGATCACCGCCCTGCCAGCCAAGCTCATCGGCCTGCTTTTTCGTGATAAAATTTTGCGGCAAAGTGCCCGTACGGCGGATATGAGCGCTCACGCACTCCCTGCTTACGCAGGGCTCATCCGCGAGCTGATTTTTAGAATTTGCGGCGGGATTTTGCGAGTTTGAAGCTTCATAATCTGCGCTGCGTCGCCTGTGGACGTCCGCCTCATCTTTAGGATTTGCGGCGGCGGGCTCGTTTTCTCGCGGATGAGATTTTAAATCTCCTAGGTCTGCTCCGCCGTCTGCGCTTCTTGCACCGCTCTCATCTTTTGCGCCGGCGCTGCTTGCAGGATTTTGTGAGCTTGAAATTTTGCGATCGGTGCCGCTTTTGATATCTTGCGCGCCGCTTTTACGAGAGGCGACATCTAGGGTTTTGGAGGTAAAAACCCGCTCATCTTTAGCCGCGGAGCCGCGCGAATTGGAGATAAAATTTAGCGCCAAAAGAAGCGCTGCGAAAATTGCGAGCGGGATCAGCTTTTTTGCCACCGCTAGCCTCTTTTACGCGTGGCGAAGCGAAAATAGAGCACGATCGCCGCTACTATCGCGCCTAGAACCAGCGGAGCGATCCACGGCGCGTCCTTGATATGCACATAGAGCTCGCGCACGAAATCACCCGCGTAGTAGCTCAGTAACCCCACCACGAGCGCCCAAATGAGCGAGCTTACGGCGTTGATGACGCTAAATTTCAAAAACGAATATTTTGTGATGCCGATCGCGATCGGCACAAGAGTTTTGAGGCCGTAGATGAATTTTTTGATTAAAATTATGCGGTCGCCGTATTTGCGAAATAAAATTTGCGCCAGAGCAAGATTGCGGCGCTGTTTGCGCAGATAGGGCATGATCTCTTTTTTATTGTAACGGCTTACTAAAAACAGCCCCGAATCGCCTATGAAGTTCGATATGCAGGCGATTACGATGCATAAGACGATATTGAGCTCGCCGGCCGAGCTTAGCACGCCCGCTGCCGCAAGCGCCAAAAATCCTCCACCCAGCGAATATAAAAACAGTATCAGATACCCCCACGTATGGAGGTTTGCAAACATCGATTCCATCAAATCCTTTCATTAGATCGTATAAAATTCTATAAATTTTGACTAAAGCAGCTTTAAAATTCGGCGCGAAAACTTCACTCCAACATCCCACGACGCCACTTGATTTTGCTGCGACATTAAATTTAAAATTCTGCGCGGCTGTCACGAAATATAAAATTTTGCCGCAAAATATTAAGCAAAATTCTAAAATAAAATTTCTAGACATCAAGCAAAATTTCCGCAAAATTTAACGGTAAAATTTTGCGACTATAAATTTAACGACAAAATTTCGACTTCTTTAGAATTCAAAGTAACTTGCGAATTACACAGGATTTACGCGATATCCTCAAATGCCTCCCACCCCGCGAATTGCAATAAAATTACGCACCTAAGTCTATTATTCTGCAGAAATCACGCGAGCAAAATTCCAAGCTGCTAATAAAACGCCCATAAAGCAAAATTTTTCGCTAAGCTATGCGCCTTGGCATCTTTAGCTAAATTTTACTCATCTGCGCCAATTACTCGCATCAAAAGCGCATAGCCCTCGGTATTTGGATCAAAAGCGCGGTCATTTTTGGTCTCCAGCACCGAGCCGCCTAGGCTCACGCCCGCAAACAGCCCGCCTTTATTCGTAAAGACGTACATATCTTGATTTAGCACGTCTAAAGAGCCAGAATCGGCGCTGTAGTTACCTGCAACTGCCGTCGCATCGCCTGAGAGCGTGATTTGGGAATTTCGCATTTTTTGGATTACATCGTCATGCATTACGAAAATAACTAGATAATTATCCTCATAGCCGATCTGAAGTCCTACGCTGGCGCTGCTGATCTCAGCGCCGCTAACGCTGTGCGCGCCGTCATTATTATAGATGATGATCCCCTCGCCATACATTCCGCCTATGATGAAGCCTAGCTTCTTAACGCTCGGAAATATCACTATCGCGCGGGCTTGCTGCGCTAGGTATTTGTATTGCGCATTCGTGCGCATCACCGACGAATAAGCGCTGGCGCTATCAATGATGAGCTCATCCTCGGCAAATGCCGCGCTAAAAAGCAAAAATAAAGCGATTATAAATTTTTTCATTTCATACTCCTTATTTGGCTATCTCGACCGCGCGAAGCTCGCGTATGACGTTAACTTTGATCTCGCCTGGGAATTGAACCTTATCTTGGATCTCCGAAGCGATCTCTTTGGCGACCAAAACCGCCTCGTCGTCGTTCATAAGCTTGGCGTTTGCGATGACGCGGATCTCGCGACCTGCGTTGATCGCATAGGCCTGTTTGACGCCAGTTTTACTCATCGCGATCGCTTCGATGTCGCTAACGCGCTTTAGATAGCTTTCTAGCACCTCTCGTCTGGCGCCCGGGCGCGCGGCACTTAGCGCGTCTGCGGCACAGACTGCGGCGCTTTCTACGCTGGTGGCCTCCTCGTGGCCGTGGTGGGCGTAGATAGCGTTTATCACTACTGGATGCTCTTTGTAGCGGCGGCAAACCTCGGCGCCCAGATCTACGTGCGAGCCCTCATATTCGTGAGTTAGCGCCTTGCCGATGTCGTGAAGTAGGCCCGCTCGCTTGGCTAGCTTTTGATCTCCGCCCGTTTCTGCGGCGATGATGCCCGCAAGATGCGCGACCTCAAGGCTGTGCGCAAGGGCGTTCTGTCCGTAGCTAGCGCGAAATTTAAGCTTACCGATGAGTTTTAAAATTTCGGGGTGAATTTTACTAAGGCCTAGATCCATTACGATATTTTCGCCCTCTTCGGCGATGTTAGCTTCAAATTCATCACTTACTTTTTTGTAGATGTCCTCGATACGAGCAGGTTGAATTCTGCCGTCCTCGATAAGAGTTTCGATGACGCGAACGGCGATGGCGCGGCGGTAGAGATTGTGCGAGCTTACGATGATCGCATTTGGGGTATCGTCGATGATGATGTCCACGCCAAGAGTCATCTCAAGCGCCTTTATGTTGCGCCCCTCTTTGCCGATGATGCGGCCTTTAAGCTCGTCATTTTTGATATTTACGACGTTGATAAGTCGCTCAGCGGCAAACTCGCCCGCGAAGCGCGACGTAGCCTGCGCCAAAATATAATTCGCCTTTTTTCGCGCCTCTTTTTTGGCTTCCTCTTCATATTTTCGCACGATGTGAGCGATGTCGGTGCGGCTTTGCTCCTCGACCTTTTTAAGCACCTGCGCGCGCGCTTCATCCTGCGTAAAGCCCGCCACGCGCTCCAAAACCTTAAGCGCTTCGGCTAGCTTCTCTTCATAGCTTTTCTTTAAATTTGAGCCCTCTTCGTAAAGGAATTTCGCCTCTTTTTTGGCACTTTCGAGCTCTTTTTTGCTGTCTTTTAAAATCTCTTGCTCGGTTAGAAGCGCGTGCTCCTTTTTACCGAGCTCGTCAAATTTAACGTTAAATTCTTTCTGCAGTTTGCTTGCTTTATCTTCGTATTTTTTCTTCGCTTCAAACTCAGCTTCCTGCACCGAAATTTTAGAATTTCGCAAGATGCCCTCGGCTTCAAATTCTATCGCTTTAGCTTTAGCTTTGGCTTGTTCGACGAAGAAATCGTAATTGGCGTTATTGATCTTTCTAGCTACTAAGTATCCTATGCCAGCGCCCACCGCAAGAGCGCACAAGGCGATTAAAATCTCTATCATACTTTCCTCTTTTTAGGTAATTTTGGCTCGGAGTTATGTAAAAATCGCCCTTTACGTCGTGATCAAGCGATAAAATTTCGCTGCAAAAGCAGTCTTTTATACTCACGAACGCGATTGCGGGCTTAAGCTTCAGACCTGAAAAAAACATATCGTAAAATCCTTTCCCATGTCCTATTCTAGCCATTGCGCCATCCACTCCGATAGCTGGAACCACGGCTAGATCGACCTTTTTAAAATACCCGTTTTGCGGAAGCGTCTGCCGCAACCCAAAGCGCGAAATTTTAAAAGGCTGGCGCAATCTTACCATTTTTAAGCTAATATCCACCATAAACGGAACGTAAAATTCGCAGCTTTTTGATAGCTTTTTTCTTAAAATCAAAACGTTCGGCTCGTAGCTCATCGGCAAAAATATCAAAATTTTGCGCGCTTTTAAAAATTTTACCAGTCCCTCTATGCGCCTTAAAAGCACGTAATGCTCGCATCTAGCCGCACGCGCGGTATGAGATTTTAGACGCGATTTGCAAATTGCTCTAAATTCATTCTTTTGCATAGCTTAAGCCTTTTATAAAATTTTAACGCTTATTTTAGCTAGTTTTTGTATAATCTTGCGATTAAATTTTAAGGTTTATTATGAAATTTCGTTTTTTTCTAGCGCTTTTTACGGCTTTTTTCTTTCTTGCAGGTTGCAGCGATGATGAGGATAAAAAATCAAGCGATACCCCGACCGAAGCCAATACCACGCAGCCGCAGTCCGAAACCGAAGCCGTAATCCAGGTCGATTATACCGCTCCTTTTACACTTCAGCTAAGTAACGGAAAAATTTTAAATATGCAAAAGACAAAGCAAGGCTTTCATATCGATAACAACTCCACCGTGACGCTATTTGCGTTTTTTACGCCGTGGTGCGACGCCTGCGCCGTGCAGGTAAGCGCACTAAATGCCGCCAAACAAGCCTACTCCGGCAAGCTTGATATCATCGGCGTGATGATCGGTGATGCGAGCCTAGACGACGCTAAGGCCTACGCAAGCGCGCACGAAGTAAATTACGCGATCGCTTACGGCGAAGGAACGGACTTTTTTACAAAGGCGCTAGGCGGCATAAACGAAGTGCCGTATATGACGATATACGACGAAAAGGGCGAGTTTAGCGCGCAATATTTCGGGCTGATGCCGGAAGAAATTTTAATGACCGAATTGGAGAAAATTTTCTGATGTTCGAATTTTTTAAAAAAGGGCTTAGCAAGACCATAGACGCGATGCGAGGCGCGAAAAGCGAAGATAAAATTTCAAAAGAAATCCTAGAAGAGATGCTGCTTGAATCCGACGTAGGCTACGAGCTCGTGGAAGAAATTTTAGAAAAACTTCCCGCAAAAAAGCTAGTCGCCAAAGATGATCTCAAGGGCGTTTTGAAGAGCTATTTCGATTACGAGATCGCTAAAGCTGCAGATGAGAAGCCCTTCGTAGAGCTCATCATCGGCGTAAACGGCGCGGGCAAAACTACAACAACCGCAAAGCTTGCAAATTTATATAAAAATAGCGGCCAAAGTGTAATTTTAGGCGCATGCGATACCTTTCGCGCGGGCGCGGTCGAGCAGCTGCGCAAATGGGCGCAGATCCTAAATCTACCGATCGTGGCGACCGCGCAAGGGCACGATCCCGCAGCCGTGGCGTTTGACACCGTTAGTTCGGCAAGTGCCAAAAACATCGATCGCGTCCTGATCGACACCGCAGGGCGCCTGCAAAACCAGAAAAATTTAGCCGCGGAGCTAGAAAAGATCGTGCGAATATGCGACCGCGCAAAAAGCGGCGCACCGCACCGCAAGATCATCGTGCTCGACGCCACTCAGGGCAATCACAGCGTCGCGCAAGCCAGGGCGTTCAACGAGATCGTAAGGCTCGACGGCATCATCATCACGAAGCTCGACGGCACGCCCAAAGGCGGCGCACTTTTCGCCATAGCGCGCGAGCTACGGCTGCCGATACTTTTCGTCGGCGTGGGCGAGCGGATGGAGGATTTGGCGGAATTTAACTCGGATGAGTTCGTAGAAACGCTTGTGGAGGGAATTTACGCTTAGGCTCTGCGCAAATTTACATATTCTCGCCGAACAAGCTTAAATTTTACGCGCCGAAATGCTCGGCAAATTTTGCCGCTCGATTATCTTAGAATTTTACGATTTTCGTTTTATAATTTTACAAAATTTTTACTCACGTGCACTGCATAAAAAACCCGCTCACCCGCGTCCGCTCGCACCAAAATACGTAAAATCCCTCCGCCCGCAACGCGGCGTGCTTACAAGAATTCTTCAATGATTTCAAGCCGCTTAAATTTCACGGCTATCCTCTGCCCGCTCGCAAAGATAAAATCATACTCGCAAACGCCTTCCCGCTTTAGCGAAAATTGATGAACTATCAGATCGTTATTTTTAAAGCTCTTATCATCCGTTTTGAAGTGGACGGCTAGGACGTTTTTGAAAACAAATTTAAAATTTCTATCTCGGTAGGGCGATAAAAATTTCATCGCTAGTCTATCTTCGTTTTTTAAAATAGCGAATTTAAATTCAGTCAAAACGGCGTCGTGAAGGGTTTCTTTCGTACTGAACAGATACCTTTTCGGATCCGAGACGAACTGCCTGATAGGCTTTGCTATTTCGTTTTCATTCTCGCGAAGCGACTTAAAATAATCGTCAAAATGCCAAACATTGCTCCTTCTTTTTATTTTCGCCGTGATCATCCGTCTGTCCATTTGCGCGTCTTTCTTAAAATTTACTCACGTGCACTGCATAAAAAACGCGCTCACCCGCGTCCGCTCGCACCAAAACACATATAAAATCCCGCCGCTGCCGAAATATACCTCGCCGCCTTGCTCGCAGCTTGGAAGCTCGCTGTCAAGCTGCATCAAAAACTCCATCTTTTCGCCGCATATCGGGCACGTCGGCACCAAGGCGCCCTGTATCCATGATGACTCGCCGCCGATGCGCGCGAGGTTTTGCCTGCTGTTTGACATCCCCCAGTCCTGAGCCGTCCAGCGCGCGGGCGTAGGCGCCAGCGCGACCTCGCACTTCTTTATCGGCTCGTCCTGCACGTATTCGACCTGCGTCCTTTCGCCGATACGTCGCGGCATACCCTGCGCGTCGTGCTCGTAAAAGACTATCTCGCCTTCATTTATCTCTCTGATGTGCGCGGCGAGGACTAGGCGCGGCAGCGAGCGCACGGGCAAGTCACGGGGCAGCGGATCAAGCGTGATAAGATGAAATAGCGGATTTTGCGCATCGCCGTTCGCCTCGTCCAAAACCCCGCCGAGCTTATATCCTGTCTCGCCGCCCTCAAACCGCCAGGTCGGATGGTGCTTCGCCAGATGCGGCGCGTAGGGCGCGCCGAAATAGCCGCGCGGAAAGATTATGTGATACGCGCGCTGGCCGCAGTATCTTTTGAGCCTGAATTTCTCACCGCCAAAGCAAATTTCATCGTTCGGCGCTTTTTGTGATTTATCGGCGGCTGGCTCATTTGAGTTAAATTTAGAATCGTGTTCAGCTGCGCACGCTTTAAAATTTTGGCTCGCTGCCGATTTTAACTCGCCAGCGTTAAATTTAACGGCACTTGCCGCATCGCGCGCTTCATCTAAATTTTTGCGCGATAGATCGCACTCATCCGCTTGCAGCAACGCTGAAGTAGCGCCGCCCGGCTCGTTTGACATCTGCGATAGATCGCGCTCGCTAGGTTGGGTTTGTTTGGCGCCGCCGCATTCGTCCGCATCCATTTTTACAATTTCATTTGCTGCCATTTGAGCCGCACCGTCTGCGTCAAATTTAGATCGCTCAAAAGTAAATCCCACGGCCTCCAGCCAGTAGCCTATATATTCGAGCAAATCGCACGGGCGATCGAAAAAATCCTCTGCAAGCGCGAACTCGCAGGCAAATTTTACGTTTCGCGGCTCGCGGGTTTGCAGCAGGCAGCTAAAAATTTTTTGCCGCTCATCTTCGCTCGTCTGCGGATCCGCAAGCTTCTCACGCCAGATTTGCGAGCTCTCGTAACTAAGCCCGCGCCACGGATACTCCGCGTAATACGTGCTCTCGTTCGGCTGCAATTTAAAAAGCTCGCCCAGATACTGGTGCAAAAACGGCGCGAACTCGAGACTTGCCATGACGATGACCTCTTCGGCGTTTTTCCAGCGCGCGCTCTTTTCATCTCTGCCGCGTTGCCGTACACTTTTGCCTGTGCTTTCGTCCGCCCGCGCCGAGCGCGCATTCTCTCCCATCTGTGCCGCGCTTTCGTCCTGCTTCGTTTTGCGCCACCCTGCTGCTTCTTCGCGCAAAATTTCAACCGCAGTGGCGATCAGAGCTTTAAAATCCTCCTTGCCTACATAGCCCAGAGCGTCCTTTAGCAGCGTGCGGCCGTCCCCCCGCCCGCGCAGCAGGCCGTCTGCTAGCGCAAAATACGCCGCCGCATCACCTTGTAGCCGCCAAAACCGCTCGTATAAATTAGGCATACTAAAGCCGTCGCGTTCAAAATCTCGCACCAAGCCTAGCGCTTCGTCCCGCTTACCCATCTTGCCATCCTTACTTTTGAAATTTTATTTTGATAATTTTAGCGTAAATTTAGGTTAAATTTTGAAGGCGGTTTATTTTGTATGTCGAAATTCTATGGAAAAATATGAGAGATTAAATTCGGCGACGAATTAAAATTTAGAAGTACGCCGAGCCCCGTAGAGCCCGGCTAAATTTTAAAATAGCTCTTAAATTTAAAAACTATCGTCTCTTTTTTCAAAGATCAGATGCAGCACGTAGGTCACGGCGAAGGTCAAGGTGCTAGGCACGATCCAGCCGAGCATCGAGTCGTAAAACGGCATCATCTTCACAAACGACGTCACAAGCGGCACCGAAATCCCCAAAATATCAAGTCCGTTTATGACGCCCTCGACGACGCAAACATAGACGCAGGCGCGGTAAATCAACTTGCTCGAATCAATCCACGGATTAATCAGCGAGAGGATTATCAGCATGATCGAGATCGGATAGATGGCGACGAGCACGGGGATGGAGCCTTTGATGATGG
This sequence comes from uncultured Campylobacter sp., assembly GCF_938017775.1. Classification (GTDB taxonomy): domain Bacteria; phylum Campylobacterota; class Campylobacteria; order Campylobacterales; family Campylobacteraceae; genus Campylobacter_B. Next base: position 79,635 of record NZ_CALIIU010000009.1, on the reverse strand, counting down.
TCGTAAGGCCGAAATTTGCGACTCCAAAGCCGATCACGCACCAAGCGATCGCCCAGGTTTTATATTTGATCTTGCCTTTCGTAAGCTCCTCGAAGTATTCGCTAGCCGAGCTTATAAGGCCCAGCGTCGTGGTGATGCAGGCTAGGAAAAACGCACTGCCTAGGATCACGACGCCAATTCTTCCGAAATAATGATCGCTTACTCGCGAAAGAAGCTCCGCTCCGTTGATATTCGGCGCATCTTTGAAAAGTTCTGCGGAGGTCGCACCCAGATAGCCCAGCATGAAATATATCGTCATCAGTATGACGCCCGACATCATTCCCGCTTTTATGGTAGAGGTGACGAGGTGCTTCTCGTCGCTAACGCCGGTTGCTTTAATAGCGTTAATTACGATGATTCCAAATGCCAACGATGCAAGCGCATCCATCGTCTGATAGCCCTCTACGAAGCCCTTTGCTGCGGCATGATCGACATACTCTCCGCTAGGAGCTACGAAGCTTCCGATAGGAAACAAAAATCCCGCGCCGAAAAGTAACAAAATAAGCGCCAAAAGTATCGGCGTAAGGTATTTTCCTAGTAGATCGACGAGCTTTGAAGGGTTCATACAGATGTAATAGTTTAGCGCAAAATATGCCGCAGAATAAACAAATAGCCAAATTTGAAGGCGCTCTTCCGCAATAAAAGGCTTAATCGCGATGTCAAAAGGCATATTCGCCGCGCGCGGTATCGCAAAAAGCGGCCCGATCGTAAGATATAAAAGCGCGGTAAAAACGATCGCAAACACCGGATCTATGCGGCGCACCAGGCTCTGAAGCCCCTTTGCGCGCGCAATGCCTGCGACGCCGAGCACCGGCAGAAGCACCGCCGTAGCGCAAAAAAACATTATCGCGATATAAAAATTCTGCCCCGACTCCCTGCCAAGACCCGGCGGAAAAATAAAATTTCCCGCACCGAAAAACATCGCAAATAGCGTAAGCGATATCGTCAAAAACTGGCTTCTACTAAGCTTGCCCTTCATCTTAAAACCTTCCTTGCTGGATTTGAAACTTATATTGTAGTTACAAATGTTTAAAACATATTTAAATTTAGCCGAAATTTAGCTAAAAATTAGCTTTTTTACGATTTTTTGGCGGACACGCAGCGCGCGGGGCGGTTAAAATTTTAAAAATTTTAAGTATAATTTCGCGAAATTCAAGGCTAAATTTAGACAAAATGAGCGAGGATAAAAATGGCGAAAATTAAAACCATGATTTTTGAGTGTCAGCACTGCGGCAATCAGCAAAGCAGATGGCTCGGCAGATGCCCCGGCTGCGGTGCATTCGATAGCTTCGTCGAGCTCAAGCCCGCCCAGATCAAAGCGCTAAAAGAGATCGAGGGCGAGCTTGCCCGCGCCTCATCCGCAAGCGCCAAAGCGATCAGCGAGATAGAAATTGAGCAAATTTCGCGCATTGACACCAAAGATAGCGAGCTAAATTTAGTCCTCGGAGGCGGCGTCGTGGAGGGCTCGCTCGTGCTAATCGGCGGCAGCCCCGGTATCGGAAAATCCACGCTGCTGCTTAAGATCGCGGCAAATTTAGCAAGCGGCGGCCGCGCCGTGCTTTACGTAAGCGGCGAAGAGAGCGCCAGCCAGATCAAAATGCGCGCGCAGCGGCTTGGCGCGATAAGCGAGCAGCTGTTTTTGCTCACCGAGATCAATCTGAGCGCCGTGCTTGAAGAGGTGGAGCGTAGGGATTATAAGTTTATCGTCATCGATAGCATCCAGACGCTTTTTAGCGACAAAGCCCCCTCTGCGCCGGGCTCTATCACGCAGGTGCGCGAGATCACGTTTGAGCTGATGCGACTTGCCAAAGCGTGCGGTATTTCGATCTTCATCATCGGCCACATCACCAAAGAAGGCTCGATCGCGGGCCCGCGCATACTAGAGCATATGGTGGACGTGGTGCTGTATTTCGAGGGCGATGCGAGCAAGCAGCTTAGAATTTTGCGCGGTTTTAAAAACCGCTTTGGGGCTACGAGCGAGGTTGGGATTTTCGAGATGGGGCCGCATGGGCTCGTCAGCGCCAAGGATGTCGCGAGTAAATTTTTCACCCGCGGCAAGGCGGTAAGCGGCTCGGCGATCACGATCACGATGGAGGGTACGCGCGCGCTCGTCGTGGAGATCCAAGCGCTCGTGTGCGAGAGCGGCTACCCGAAGCGCAGCGCCACAGGCTTTGATAAAAACCGCCTCGATATGCTTCTGGCGCTGCTTGATCGCAAGCTTGAGATCGGGCTTGGTGGATACGACGTCTTCGTAAACGTAAGCGGCGGCGTAAAGATCACCGAAACGGCGTGCGATCTAGCCGTCATCGCGGCGATCGTAAGCAGCTTCAAAAACCGCCCGATCAGCAAAGAGAGCGTCTTCATCGGCGAGGTGAGCCTAAACGGCGAGATCAGAGAGATCTTCAACCTCGATGCGCGCCTGAAAGAAGCCGCGATGCAGAAATTTAAAAACGCGATCGTCCCGATGAAGCCGCAAAATGCGCAGGGACTTAAAATTTTTCACGCTACGGAGATCACGCAAATTTTAGATTGGATGTGAGGGCGCGCACTTCTTAGTTTCGGTTTAACAGAGGGCTAGAATGGGCAAAAATGGACTTTGAGCGGCAAGGGGCGCGTTGCTTTTGCATGGGCGCGGCGAGGGGCGCAAGTGCGCTACTTTTTGCATGGCTCACAAGCAAGCGCAAATGAGCTTGATCGCTAAGGCGCGATTTTTGGAATTTCACGTATCGTAGCGGCTCAAAATTTCATTTGAGATTTAAAACGGCTCGGCAACGGTGCGGTTAAAATTTAATCATTCGCGCCGCATCCTAGTAAGCAAGATAGGCGCTTTGCGGCGCAAATTTTAAAATTTTGCCGCATTGCGGCGCAAAGCCAAGCGCGACAGCTCTTTGCGTCGCACAAAATTCTATCGCGGCGCACAGAACGTATCGCATAGAGCTAAGAGCCGGTAAAATTTTAGCGGCGCCAAGCTCTCATGCGCGGACGCGACGCGGATACCGCAAGCAAAGTATCGCGCGCCGAGCCGAATGGGCGCCGCCGTAGCACGTCGCAACCCGAAAAGGCTTGCTAGCAAGACGCTATGCAAGCCAAAGCGCGCAGGTCCGCCTCACATAGCCAAAAGACAGAGCCCGAGAGGTGGCAAGATAGCAACGCAGCGAGAGCGCGATGAAATTTTAACGCAGACCGCATAAGCCGTCGGCAAAGCCTAATTCTACGGACAGGTTCTGCAGATAAAATTTCGCAAATTTAGCGCGGATAAAATTTCATAAATTTAAACGGAAAGGTGCGTATGAGCCCAAACGTAATCGTCAAATTCGTCATTTTGTTTTTCATCAGAGCGCAAAGCTTAAACATTAAATTTAGCAGGCTCGATGCCGTCGTATCGCGCGCTTACGCCAAATATGGGGCGCTCTTTAAGCTCAGCGTGCCGCTACTTGCCGCAGCATCGGTATTTGCGCTGTTTAACCTATACGATTTTGCCAAAGCCAACTACGCACTGACGATCTTTTTGCTTGCTTTGGGCTCGCCTCTGCTTGCGTATGGCTTTTTTAAGGCGATAAAATCAGCGATGACCTTCGCGCTATTTGTGATCCCCTTTGCGGCGGTGTTTGCGATCATCGCGGTTACGGGTGCACAAAAGCTTGATAACTCGCTAAATTTCAACATCGTCTTTCCGCTGTTTTTCACCATCGTGTGGTTTGCGATGTCGGTGATCGCCGATGAGGACGTGGCGCAGATCATGAATAAGATCGTATCGAAGCTCTCCACACTTTTCGTGACGATTTTCATCCTTTACAACTACGAGACGCTTCACGGAATTTTAACCGCGGGCGCGGGAGGGTATCGCGCGGGCAGCGACGAGCTAAACGCGCTTGATCTGGTGTTTATGACGATTAGATTTTTCACGCTGCCTTCGATTTTTACGTTGATGATTTTTGAGATCAAAGATTATCTTTTTATCAGATACGGCGCGTTCGTGCAGGCTCAGCAGGAGCGCGTAGAGGATTTAAAAAATTCCAAGGGCTCGAAGTAAAAATTTAAAGTTTAATTCAATCTAATTTCGCGCGCCTTAAATGCTCGCAAATACTAAAGATTGCGACCGCCGTGTGCACGCTGGCTTAGGCGCGGCGGCGGGACTAATAAAATTTGAAATGAGATTTTAGGACAAAATTTTGAGATGGAATTTTAATGACACGCCGATTATGCGCGGGTTAGAATTTAAAGCCGCAAAGCTTCAAATTCCGACCCCGCAATCAAAATTTAAAATTTTAAAAGAAGCTGTATATGTCGTCTAAAAGGAAGTATTTTTTATCGACGGTGCCTTTGTAGAAAGGCTCAAAAGTATCGTTATACGCCTTTTTGAAAAAGCCCTCTTTACTAAGCGAGATAAGCGCTTGATTGACGGCTTCTGCGAGATCTGCGTTGCCTTTTTGCATCGCGATGCCTAAAAATACGTTCTTGCCAAGACTTTTGATATTAACCTCGACGCTAGGATCTGCGACCGGATAGACCATCACAAATAGATTATCGTCGCACGCGCCATCGATTTCGCCGCTCTTTAACCGTTTGTAGCAATCGGAGGAATTTTTGCAATACACTAGATTGTAGCCGCCGTCCTTTTGCATAAACGCTTCGCCCGTCGAGCCGCGGATGACGCCTACTTTCTTACCTCGCAGATCGCTCATTTTTTGGATATTGTCGCTTTTTCTGGTTAAAACTCCGGAATTTACCGAAAGATAGGGCATCGAAAACTCATAATTTTTCTTTCTCTCCTCAGTAACGCTTGCAGCCGCGATAAGCATATCTGCCTGATTATTTTGAATGGACGGAAAGCGCGCTTGCGCCGATACCGGTACGAGCTCGATCCTGCCGCCGGTATCGCCTAAAATTTTGCCTCCGATTGCATTAGCAAGCTCCACGTCAAAGCCCTCAAAGCCGTTATCCGTGACCCTACTAAACGGAGGTTCATTTTCATAAACGGCGATACGAATGACTTTACTCTGCTTTATTTGACTTAAAGAATTCGCAAGCGCAAAGATGCAAGATAAAAGAATTAAAAACAGTGATTTTTTCATTTCAAATTCCTTTTTTATTAAAAAAAGCTGTAAAGATCGTCGAGTAGGAAATATTTTTTATCGACGGTGCCTTTATAGAAGGATTCGAAAGTGTCCTCGTAAGCCTTTTTGAAAAAGCCCTCTTTGCTAAGCGCAATCAAGCCTTTATTGATCGCTTCTAGCAGCTCTGCGTTGCCCTTTTGTACTGCGACGCCCAAGAATACGTTCTCGCCTAAATTTTTTATATTGACCTCGACCGCAGGATCTACGATCGGATAGACCATTACAAAAAGGTTGTTGTTACAATATCCGTCAATCTCGCCACTTTTTAATCTCCTGTAGCAATCGACCGAATCGTTGCAATAAGAAACATTATAACCGCCGTCCTTTTTGATATACGCCTCGCCGGTGGTCTTGCGGATGACGCCGATCTTTTTACCCATCAAATCGCCTATTTTGTGAATATTTGAGTCTTTTTTCGTTAAAATTCCCAAATTCACCGTAAAATACGGCATCGAGAAATCCACGCTTCCCTTACGCTCTTCAGTGATACTTGCAGCCGCGATTATCATATCTGCCTGATTGTTTTGCAGCATCGGAAAGCGCACTTCGTTCGTTACCGGTATGAGCTCGATACGACCGCCGCTGTTGCCGAAAATTTTACCAGCTAGCGCGTTGGCAAGCTCGACTTCGAAACCTTCAAAGCCTTTCTCGCTCGACTTGCTAAAAGGCGGCTCGTTTTCATAAACGCCCACTCTGATAACCTTACTTTGCTTGATCTCGCTTAAGGAATTCGCAAAAACAAAGATCGCCGACAATAGAATAAGAAAAAATGACTTTTTCATAATTTCCTCCTTGAATTTTAAATTTTTCGTAATTGTAATGTAAATTTTCTTAAAATTTCATTTTACCAAAACTGAAATTATTCCCTAAATTACGAGCTTAGCGATAAAATTTCGCAACTAAAATTTCTAAGCATAATGATAGAGGCTTTTTAAATTTTGCTGCCTTGCATCAAGCTCCGCCTGCTTTCATTAAATTTTAGCGCTTCGCTATAAAATTCTGTGCGTCTATTAGCGCCGCGTAAAAAAAATAGCACGCCGCTGCGAAATTCTATGGAATTTTATAAATTCTGCAACGGTGCGTTAGTGGAATTTGCAATCCAAACCCAAGCTCGCAAAGTCGGACAAAATAGCAAGGCTATGCGAGCCTTTTAAATTTTACCTAGCGAGAGCACACAGCTATGCTTACGAAAACAAACACAGGCGAGCTGTATCGCTATGCCCGCCTAAAATAAGCTATAAAGGTCATCCAGCAAGAAATATTTTTTCTCCGCAGTGCCCTTGTAATACGGCTCGATCGCCTCATCATAGGTCTTTTTCATAAAGCCGTCTTTGCTAAGCTTAATTAACTCGCCGTTTAAGAACTCGAGCAGATCCTTATTGCCCTTAGAAACCGCGATACCCAAGAAATCCGAAACGCCTAAATTCTTAATATTTACTTCAGTATCGCTATCTACGACTGCATAAGCAAGAACTAATAAATTATCGTGTGCAAAGCCCGCACCCTTACCCTCTTTTAGAATTTTATAGCATTCGTGTGCGGTAGCACAATTTATGATTTCAAAACCCTCTTTTTTAAAATATGCCTCGCTAGTCGTACCGCTTTCTGCGATGATCGGCTTACCGTGTAAATCAGACATCGTTTTGATCTTATCGCCCTTACGGGTTAGCACGCCGATATTTACTGCGAAATACGGCGTCGTAAAATCGACCACCTGCTTACGCTCATTTGTGATCGTAAAGGTCGCAAGCACCATATCTACTTTATTCTCTTCCAACACTTTTAAACGCTCACTAGCCTTTACGGGTACGAATTCCACCTTGCCCGCCTTGCCACCGAATATATCTTTTGATAGCGCCTCGGCTAGGGTCACCTCAAATCCTTGAAATTTGCCGTCTTCAAATTTACTAAAAGGCGGTTGCGCCTCAAATACGCCTACGCGCACACTGCCCGATTGCCTAATCTCTGATAGGGTATTTGCCACTACACTACTTGTAAATAGCAATAAAATTCCCAAAATTATCTTTTTCATATGGTTCCTCTAATTTACAATGATTATAGCCTAGCCACGCATCTGCGTCGCTTCGGCAAGCCCTCTTAAGCCGGTCGTATATTATTCGCTCACTTCTCCTTTCGACATTTTTTAAAATTTCTTTACCTTTGAAATTTTGCGGCGCATTTTACGCAAATTTCATTTAAAATACATTTAATTTGCGCCGTGATTTAGATCCCAATCGATCTCTCCCATGCCGTGCGCGCGCAGATATTCGTTGCATCTGCTAAAATGCCTGCAGCCAAAAAACGCCCCTCCTGCAAGCGGACTGGGATGCGCGGCGGTTAAAATGAGATGCCTCTGCGCATTAATCAGGGCCGATTTTGCTTTGGCGAAATTTCCCCACAGCATAAAGACCAAATTTTGCCGCCTCGCGCTTAAAATTTTAATCACGGCGTCGGTAAAAATTTGCCAGCCAAAGCCGCTGTGCGAGTTCGCGCGGTTCGCGCCCACGCTAAGGCTCGCATTAAGAAGCAGCACGCCCTGCTTCGCCCAGTAGCTCAGATCGCCGCTTTCAGGCTCGCTGATACCCAGATCGCTTTTAATCTCTTTATAGATATTTACGAGGCTGGGCGGAATTCGCACGCCGCGTGGCACCGAAAAGCTAAGCCCCATCGCCTGATGCGCGCCGTGGTAGGGATCCTGTCCCAAAATCACCGCGCGCACCCGCTCAAACGGAGTTAGATTGAAGGCATTAAAGATCAAATTTCCCGGCGGATAGACGATCTCGCGCGCCTTTGCGGCGAGCAGATTTTCTTTGATCTTCGCAAAATACTCGCTTAAAAATTCCTCTCTAAGCGCCTCTTTCCAGCCGCTCTCGATCTTCACGTCGTCTAAATTTATCTGCATACCGACCCTTTAAATTTTAATAAATTAACGTTCTAATTTTACAATAAATTTTAAAAATAGTCTCGCTCGCACGCGCCGCTGCAATCAAAGGCGGATCTCCCGCGCCGCCAACCGATCCCGCCGATTTATAGGCGCCACTACACGATCACGATCAAAAGCGCCATAAATAGCAGCATGGCGATCGTCTTTTTATTGTCGTTAAGCAGGCTCTCGCGGCAAAAAGCAAACAAAATCGCGTAGGCAAAAAGCGCGATTGCGAACTCCCACGGGTTATTATCTCTAAATTTCAACCTATAAATGATCGCCGCTACAAAAGATATATGCGAAAGCAGCGATAAAATTTGAGCCGGTTTCATTCTGTCTTTGTGATCTCCTATTTTATGTAAAACCCACTATATCGTTATTTTATCTACTTTGATAAATGTCCGCAAGACCAAAGTCTAAATTTTTAAATTTTATCCCAAAGCTTTTAAATTTATTTTTCAACGACAATATCAATCGGCTGTAAGTAAATTTAGCGCACGCTATTAATACCCCATTTTATTTATTTGAACTATATTAAGTTTCGGATAAAAAATAACCTCGTGGTCATAATCGTCCGGCTGTCCCCATTTGTGCTCTTTTTTGTGCCATATTCGCCTTTTATCGTTAATTAGCGCCGTTAGGTTTAAATTTTCGATCGAGCCATAGATCAGATATTCCTTATCACCTGCATAATGATATGACGGCATCGCCCACGATAGTTTAAATTCGTGCAAATTTGTAGTTTCAGCTATGCAATCGGACTTGGAAACAAACTCGTAACCCTCTTGCAGCATTTTTTGTTGCGTCAAAATAAAAGGCTTATCCGCCTTTATAAAATGCGTGTAACAGATGCAAGTCTGTATTTTTTCGCTGCATGATAAGGAAGGTCTTTTTTTACGATAAATTAATAAAGTTTCTCCATTCGCATTTGTTAAAGATTTAAATTTAATCAAATCTTGATTTTCTATATACGAAAACCCCGTATTAAGGGGTGAAAATAGAAAAGCTATAAATAAAACAAACAATATCAATGCCGCAAACGGTAATATCAATGCTGCGAGTATGACAATCTTGATGACTTTCCACAATGTTTTTAATATCTTTACTGCTTGCATTAAGATTTACCTCCTCTCTATTTTAAAATTTACTGCGGTATTTATAAACCGCACCGCCGATCTTAGCGGGTCTTTAAAATTTCATCGCACGAGCTTGCTTTTAAGGCCGTAATACGGATAATCCATCGCAGCAGCGGCAGCCTCTTGCGCAGAGCCGCCTGCGAATTTCTCGATCACGCAAAGTCCAAGCTCGATGGAGCTACTCACGCCGCCAGCAGTGATGATCTCGCCTCCTGCGGGCAGGCTATCGTGCACGAGCTGCTCATGCACCACGTCCGCGCAGTAAGGCGCCAGCAGATCGTAGCAAAACGGATGCGTAGTCGCGCGCCTACCGCGCAAAAACCCCGCCGCGCCCAGAAGCAGCGAACCGGTGCAAACGCTAAACTTATACTTCGCATCGCGCGCGGTTGCGAGCCACGAGATGAAGCCCGCATCATCTTTAAGGCGGCGCGTCGCCATACCGCCGGGCACAAAAACCGCATCAAAGCCGCCTAGATCCGTCGTGATCTCGCCCGCATCGATCGTAAGGCCGCCGCTGTCCGAAACCTGCCGCTCGCGCGAGCAAAACCTCATCTCAAGCTGCGGGCGGACGGCTTTGAGCCTTAACATACAATCGTAAAATCCCACAAAATCGAGATGCGTCTGTCCGCTAAACATCACAAGCGCTAGATTTTTCATAATCCGTCCTTTAAATTTATCGCTCGCCCAAGCTTTCGGTTTGCCGCCGTTAAAATTTTCAGCGCTGCAGCCGCAACGAGCGTCTGTTTAAAACGCCCGTTTAAATTTAGCGACCGAATGCCCGCTCGGCTAAAATTTTAAAATTTCATTCTGTCGGGCAGCAGAAATTTTACCGCCTACGAATAAAATTTCAGAAACAGTTAAAATTTTGCGCGCCTTTTATTCCGCTTTATTCAAATTAGAAAAAGCCCGCAAGCCTGCATAATGCAGCCTTTTTGAAACATTCTCAAATTCTAAATTCCAAATCCCCTCGTCGTATTTCCATTCAAACGGCGTTTTGTAATTCGTCCAAATTTCATACGCGCGTTCGTTTAGCCGCTCAATCGACGCAGAAATCCCTAAATCGCCGCCCGCTATCTCCATCATCAAATGCCAGTTATCCAAATCGGCGGGGTCGTCGGTGTGGATGGATTTTTCGCGCGGCAGATAATACACAAAATCGCCCGTATCAAAGGGAAATAAAGTATGACACAGCGCAATGCCGTAAATTTTTTGAGCAAATACGGTCGGAAGCTGCTCGTCCGAATAGCCAAAAGTTGAAACATATAAAAAGCTGCGCAAAATGCTCGCTAAATTTCTACAAACGGGCGCAAAGGCATATCTGCAAGCCTGCTGCGTTAAGGCGCCGTTTCGAATAAAACTTATGGCGCTATCGATCTCTTTTCTTCTTGCTTGCACGTATTTTATCTTTTTAAACCGCCAAGCTTGCAAAAGCTGCAAAGAATTGTCGATTGAGCGTAGATGCTTGTCTCTTTTTTCATCCGCCGCGCCGCTTAGCTCCGCGATCCTCGCAGCGGCCTGCCTCCAAAACGGAATCAGGGTTTGTACCCATCCCAGGTAGCTAAGATAAAGCGCGTCCGGCTCCTCCTTTTCAAAAGCCGCTCTCATCTGCGTAAGTTTTATCATCGCAGCCCTCTTATATCAGAATTTTACTCCGCTCTACTCCTCGCCAGACATCTTCTCCTCGCTCGCCATGCAGCTTTGGAATATAAATTTATGCTCCTGCGGCAGCGCGTGATAAATTTTATCTGCAAGCTCGCGGATCTCCCAAAGCGCTGCTTTGCTAGAGCGCAGAGCGAGGAAATTTTGCAAGCTGCGCGCGTTTATGCTCCAGCTAAGCTCGCTCTTGTAGCACTCGGGCAGGCAGTATTTTGCGATATCAAGGCTGATTGGGCTTTGTAAGATTACGCGCAGATTTTCAAGAGCCGCGATACTTGCGTTATCGACCGCTTCATTGCCCGTAAGCACGATGTATCGCGCGGCGTTTTCGAAATCCCCTTGCGCGAAGCTATTCTCGCCGCGCAATTCTTTGAGAGTGTAGCGAGTGGATTTTACGCTAAGGCTTGCTAGGCGGTGGCGCGCCAGCTCCTGAAGCAGCGCGCGAGAGATGCCGCTGATATAGAAATTGTAGTAGAGGTGTTCGAGCGTGCTTGAGTGCTTGAGCTGGTTGCCGACGCGGTCGATTAGCGCTAGGTCTTTGGCGCCGCCGCAATCACCGCGCGCAAAGCTCTGCCAGCAGGTGCGTATCGCATTTGAGCAGACCCAAAGCGGAGTGAAATTTAGAAGTTTGACTTGCATGTTTATCCTTTGAAATTTTAAACGCATTTTAACGCTATCGCACTTTTAAACCGATAAAATTTCGCAAAACGACGCTTTTAATAAACAAAGCTCGCGCCTAAGCTTTGCAAGCAGAAATGCTTCATTTTATCTTTTTTCGCTGCCGCCGCGAGAGATTAAAATTTCATCCAGCTCGTAGCGCGTGTGCGGGTATTTGCTAGGCTCACCACGTCCCAAAGCCACGACGATTGCAGGACGAAATTTTGTCTCTAAAGCGCAAAATTTTTCCAAAGCCGCGGCGTCAAAGCCGGTCATTATACACGAGCGCACGTCAAAGCCCTCGGCAATATTAGCGATATTTGCCGCTAAGATATAAAGCTGCTTGGTCGCGTAGTTCATCAGCGCTTCGTCGTCTAAGTCCGCAAATTTCGCGCGGAAATAATTCATCGCAGCTTCATATTTTTGCGGAGTGTTTGCGCGACGGCGAACGGTGCGCTCTAAATACTCCTCGCCCACGCGCAGATCGTTACGCGCGATTAAAATCACGGCGTGCGAGCACTCGGCTACTTGTGGCTGGCTGTTGCAGGCTACAGAAAGCTCTTTTAGCTCGCAAGGATCCGAGATTATCATCATCCTCCAAGGCTCTAATCCGCATGAGCTGGGACTTAAGCGCGCAAGATCAAGTATCTCGCGCACGAGCTCGCTATTTAGCTTGTCGCTGCAAAATTTACGGCAGCTGTGGCGAGAGAGCATCGCTTCTTTTATCGATTTCATTTTATCTCCTTTAAAATTCGCGGCATTATAGCGGGTTTGCCTAAATTCCACTCGGCTAGCTTGGCGAGTTAAGCTAGATTTTGCTAATATTGCCCTTTTAAATTCCGCTACAAGGCATAATATGAATGATAAATTTAGCAAAATCGGCTTCATTCTCGCGGTCGCGGGCAGCGCCGTAGGGCTCGGTAATGCGTGGAAATTCCCCACTTTAGTAGGCACCAACGGCGGCAGCGCATTTATCTTGCTATATCTTTTGCTGACGCTTTTGGTTAGCTTCGTGATTTTTTTAGCCGAGATCGTCATCGGCAGGCTAAGCGAAAGTGATCCAGTGCGCGCATTTGAAAAGCTCGCACCCTCATACAAAGGCGCATGGAAATACACGGGATTTTTTATGATTAGTGCGCTTTTGATCTATGCTTTTTACAGCGTCGTAATGGGTTGGATCCTAAAATACGTGGTCTCAAGCGCTTTTTATCTGCCAAAAAGTATAGATGAAAGCGGCGCAGCGTTTAACGCACTTTTAGGTAGCGACTTTTTAAGCGTGGCGGTGTGCTTTACCATAGCGTCGGCGTTTTGCTTTTTCATCGTATCTAAAGGTGTCAAAAGCGGCATCGAGCGACTTAATGTCTGGATGATGCCCGCGCTATTTATTTTGCTGGTTTTGATGCTAATTTACGCCGCGAGTTTCGATGGATTCGGACGTAGCGCAAAATTCTTGCTAGTGCCAGATTTTTCCAAGCTTAATAAAGATAGCGTTCTTTCGGCGCTAGGACTTGCATTTTTTACGCTTTCGCTTGGCGTTACTACGATTATGACCTATGCCGCGAGCCTGCCTACGCGCACCAATATCCTAACCTCAAGCATAAATATCGTCTGCATTAATGTCCTAATCGGCGTGATGATGGGACTTATCGTCTTTACCTTCATCTTTGAATTCGGCGGCGATCCCAAAGCGCAAGGTCCTGGGCTAGTGTTTGTCTCGCTGGTAGTGCTTTTTTCAAAGCTCGGTGCGATCGGAAACATCCTAGCCTTTTTATTTTTCACCTCGCTATTATTTGCGGCGATTACTTCTGCAATTTCGATGCTGGAGCCTGCGATTTATTATCTCGTAAACTCCCGCAAGCTAAGCCGCAAGCGCGCTTCGCTTTTAGTTTTTGCCGTGACGTATGTTTTAGGGATATGCTGCATTTTGGGTTATTACGGGGGTACGAGCGAGTATTTTAGCCTAGGTGGCAAGAGCTTTTTTGACGTGCTTGATTACCTAACCTCGAATATCTTAATGCCTCTTAGCGGCATAATTGTGGCGATTTTCGTAGGATTCGTGATCAAAAAACGAGCCGTCGAAATTCTACTGCGCCCATATATGGGACGAATGGGCTTTAAGCTGTGGTATTTTGTGCTGCTGCGCTTCGTGGCGCCAGTCGCGATCGTAGTGATAGCGCTCAATCAGCTAAAAATTTTAAATTTTTAAATTTTGTAAAGCAGGTGGATAACATGGATTTAAAATTTGGCGCTAAAGCAGTCCAAAAGCAACGCGCCAAATTTCATAGCGAACTTGCGGCGATCCGTTAGCCTTGCAGCGATAGTTTAAAATTTTATGTTTAGATAGAGGAAGGTCAAAGTATGTAGCGACAATCAGCCTTCGGCGCGACCGCGGCAACCTGCATGGCGATCGGTGCGCGCGGCAAAGACGCCGTAGCGCAGCCGCGTCTGATCACGCTGCGAAATTTTAAAATTCCGCGGCTTTAAAATTTAAAAATCATCGGAGAGAAAATGAACGATAAATTTAGCAAAATCGGCTTCATACTTGCCGTCGCAGGCGGCGCGGTGGGGCTTGGCAACGCATGGAAATTCCCCACCCTCGTGGGTCAAAACGGCGGCAGCGCCTTCGTGCTTTTGTATCTCGCGCTCACGCTGGGAGTGGGCTTTAGCATATTTTTAGCCGAGATGGCGCTAGGCAGGCTAAGCGGGCGGGATCTGCCGAGCGCATACGAGACGCTGGCGCCGCGCGGCGGACGCAAATGGCGCGCGGGAGGCGTTTTCATCGCGGGCGGCATGCTGGTGCTGTCCTTTTACCTCGTCATCCTCGGCTGGGTGATCCGCTACATATTTTTGGGCTTTTCTCCGCTGCCCGCAACTGCCGAGGAAGCGGGCGCCGTCTTTGACGATCTCATCTCGCATTCGCTAGCCACGAGCCTCGGCTTTTACGCGCTTGCGCTCGTGCTGACGCTCTCCGTCGTCGCGCGCGGCATCAAAAGCGGTATCGAGCGGCTAAACGTCGTGATGATGCCGCTGCTTTTCGTGCTGCTGCTCGCGATGCTTGCGTATGCGTGCACGATGCAGGGCTTCGGCGCAGCGGCGAAATTTCTTTTCTATCCCGACTTCAGCAAAATCACTGTTAACTCCGTCCTCTCCGCGCTCGGGCTCGCGCTCTTTACCCTGTGCGTGGGCGTGGGCTGTATCGCGGCATACGCAGCATCGCTTAGCGAAGGGGTGCGGCTCGTGCGAAGCTCGGTAAACATCGTATTTATCAACATCGCGATCGGGCTGATGATGGGGCTCATCGTATTTACCTTCATCTTCGAATTTCGCGCCGATCCCGCGCAGGGTGCGGGGCTCGTGTTCGTCTCGCTCACTACGATGTTTGCAAAAATGGGGCTAGCGGGGCAGGTGCTTGAAGTCGCGTTTTTCGTCTCGCTCTTTTTCGCGGGGATCACGAGCGCGGTTTCGATGATCGAGCCCTTCGTCTTCTATCTCATCGGCAGGTTTAAAATTTCGCGCCTGCGCGCAGTCTGCATATCGGGGTGCGTCATAGCGGTGCTAGGCGCATGCTCGCTACTATCGATGCATGCGGATTATGCGAGCAAGCTTAAGCTTTTCGACGCGAGCTTTTTTGACTGCTTGGACTTCGTAAGCTCAAACGTCATGCTGCCCCTCGGCGCGCTAACCTCGGCGATCTTCGTGGGCTTCGTGATGGACGTGCAGCGCCTGCGCGGGCTTTTCGGCGCTGATATGGGCGAGCTTGGATTTAAAATTTGGTACTTTTCGCTGCGCTTCGTAGCGCCCGTCGCGATCGTGATCATAATGGCAAATCTACTGTTTTTCGGCGGAAAATAAAAGCGAACGGAATAGATAGGAGCGAGCGAAATTTCACGCGATAAATCGCGCGGCAGATTTACGCGGCGAAGCGGCGCGTGGGGATCGCGAGACAATTTGCGACGTCTAAACTCGGCCAGATCGCGTGCTGCGATCCGCGAAGCGCCGAAGCAAAGGACTTTGCGTAATGAAATTTCATGCGGTAAATCTTGCGCAGTAAAATTAAAGCGTAAAATTTTACGCCACGTTTCGTAACGAAAAGAGTCCAAACGCGGCTCTAGATTTAAAATTTACGCGTTAAAATTTCGCAATCCTCTCGGCAAAGCCTAAAAGCATTAAAATTTTACTACCCGCTAGCATAACGAGCGCCAAAATGTGCCGTAGAAGCAGCGGGCTTGCTTTGCAGGAGCGATGAAAATTTTGCGGGTGCGGCCTAAACAGCTAGCAGCGCACGTTCAGACCGAATGAACTCCGTTTTAAAGCCGCGCGGTTTAAGCCGTTCCTAGCACGCTAGCACTTGCCCGCTTTTTTAAGCAATGCGTTGCAGTTACCGCCTTTGCCGCTTCCCGTACTACCCGCTGCTCCGACGATTTTCGTGCAAAGCACGTCAGAATCAACTACTATAACGGATGAAAAATAGCAACGATACAAATCACCGTTTTTGCTTCTGACCTTATAGTGCACGGAGTCGATCTCACTTTTTACCGAATCAGGCACAACCGTTAGATTTGATTTATCTATACCAGTTGCCATTTCAGCGCGATCTAAGAGTGTCGCCTCACTAGTCATCGGCTTTTTTATAAAACCACAACCACCTAAGATGGAAGCGGCTGCAAAAGACATGGCTAAAGTAAAAAGGCTTTTTGAAACCAGATATTTCATCGTTTTTCCTTTTAATTAAAATATAGATAAATTATAACGCCGTCCCAATTTAAATCTCCTTAAAATATGGATTAAACTGCTATTTTAAAATTTTAAAACATGGCTAGTAAAATTTAAACGTAAATAGCAAGCTTAGATGTGGGATTCATAATTTTAATCTTGTCGCAGCTGAAGTGCGCACATCGCCCAAATGAGGCTACGGACAAAATAGGCAGGACTACGACGCCGTGATTGAACTCCATGTAAAATGAATACCGCATTTTACTCGCAATTTAAAAACATAGCAATAAATACTATCGGTCGCTTCAAAAGCGCTAAAATAGATAGCAATATAGGGTATAGTATTATAATTTTATTATTCCAATCTATTCAATATAAATGGAGTGACAAATCTAGAACCTCCATAACTTAAATGATCTCTATCATTATATAATATTACATTATCTTTAGAGATATAGCAACTATCTTCATCGCAAAATGGTTCAAAAAGGTCATAGACTTTAACTGATGGATAATCTTTTATAATCCTTTTTATTATACTATTATACTTTTTTTGGCCTCCCGAATATTCTTTTGGGAAAACGCACTTATTTCTACCTATAGCTCTAATAGATCTTATGACACACTTTGAAGGGTCATAAGGCAAGTGCGGTGAATCTAATAAAATTAAAACCTCTTTTTTACTTTTTAATAATAAATCTAGCGTTCTTCTAATGCCATCTTCCAATATTTTATCGACATCTTTTTCTTGTAAATTCTCCATATCTTTTGCATCTATATAGGAACAATCAGGATTATGCCCTAATATTACGGTTTTGATATTTGGATCTTGAAATATAAAATTATATGCTGAATTTATAAGTTGATAAGCGTTTTTTCTAACTCTAACTATATTGGGATCAATATCACTAGTGCCACTAGAAATATTTATAAATGGTGCAGCACAACTTGCAGGAAATAAAGCAACGCCGTCTTTAGTTTTCTCTGCAATACCTAAATATAAATGATTGGCATGAGAATCGCCTATGATCGCAATCTTATTCCCAAAAGGTTTTTGCATCATACATTCGTGATCGGTTATCTTCGACCAATCAGGAAAATACTTTTTACAATTCTGAGCGCTATCATGTAAAAATTCAGTAGAGTCAGGCTGGGTAATCGGAATTGAGTTTACATTTTTACCGTTTCTTAGATAAATAATATACCCCGAAATCCCAATTAAGACAATCATGGCGAATAATATAGGAATTTTAAATTTAAAATTATTTTTAAAGCGCAATGGTCTTTCTATAAATTTATATAAAATCCAAGCCAAAACAACGGATAAGAAAACACAAGATATTCTTATGGTTCTATTAGGAGTTTCGCTTTCTAAAATTCTAGCAAACGATAATAACGGCCAATGCCATAAATATAACGGAAAGCTAATAAGCCCAAACCAAACTAAAATTTTATTTGATAATATCTTTTGGCTGATATAAGCCCCCCCCCCATTAGAACCTGCGATAATAATAAAAATAGAACCTAGAATAGGTATTATTGCCCATTTACCCGGAAATGGCATAGTCTTAGATATATGCAAAAATCCATATATAAGTATGGAAATACCTATAAAGGCACATACATTAGACAAAGATCTGCCATCATTTGGAATGCCTTCTCTATATATAATTTTTGAAAAGTAATGATCTATCCTTAATTTAAAATTTTTAATAGTATTATTTTTATGTATATTTAACCATGCCAAAACAGCACCAGACAAAAGTTCCCAGAAACGCGTCTGCGGCGAATAAAATGTAGCTACTAAATCTTGTTTTATACCTTTTAGATTTAAAATAAAAGAAATTAACAGAATAATAACCGATATAGTTAGCAAATTAAATTTTTTCTTCCATAAAAACCATAATAAAAAAGGCCAAATTATATAGAATTGTTCTTCTATGCCAAGGCTCCATAGGTGTAGTAGCGGTTTAGTTTCAGCAGAGTTATCGAAATATCCGGCTTCGC
Organism: uncultured Campylobacter sp.; assembly: GCF_938017775.1. Taxonomy (GTDB): domain Bacteria; phylum Campylobacterota; class Campylobacteria; order Campylobacterales; family Campylobacteraceae; genus Campylobacter_B. Next base: position 61,384 of record NZ_CALIIU010000009.1, on the reverse strand, counting down.
TCCATAATATGAAATTTGCAATAAACCCTGCTCCGCCGGCCGTATGCTTACCAAGCTGCTTATACTCCTCCGGCAATAAAGCAAACCATCCGAAAATAAGACATGCGAATAATACGACGAAAAGTGCCGGATAAATTCTTTTAATACGTCTAGCATAAAATTCATAGAAACTAAATGTTCCTTTTTCTAAATTATTAAAAATAATCGTAGAAATTAAAAATCCAGATATTACAAAAAATATATCTACACCTATAAAACCGCCACTTATTTTATTTGGAAAAGCATGAAAAGCCACAACAGATAAAACGGCTATTCCTCTTAAACCGTCTATATCTGGTCTATACTTTGGATGCTGTAAATCATTACTCATAGAATTACTCACTTATATTGTTTAATTTTTATAGATTTAAGCTCATAGAGAGTATGTTGTACTCAAAAAAATGAGCTGACCTATTCCTCCTCCACAACCAAAATCCTTGACTATCTCTTATCAAAATCTAAGTCGTTTACATAAAACCTAACGCAAGAATAATAAAGCATTAAATTTCATAACGAATCAATTTAATAAAATTTAGCCGTTCATTATAGATAGCAGCTCGGTGTTGTCTTTGGTTTTTAGCATCTTGGCGTATAAAAATTTCAGCGCCTCGATATCGTCCATTGTAGAAATTGCCGAGCGCAGCGCCCAGATCTTTTGTAGATTTTCGCTACCTTGCAAAAGCTCCTCTTTGCGCGTGCCCGATTTGGTAATGTTGATCGCGGGGTAAATTCTGCGATCCGAGATATTGCGATCGAGGATGATCTCGCTGTTGCCCGTGCCTTTGAACTCCTCGAAGATCACGTCGTCCATTCGCGAGCCGGTCTCGATGAGCGCGGTAGCGACGATGGTAAGCGAGCCGCCGTTTTCGATATTTCGCGCCGCACCGAAGAAGCGCTTCGGCTTGTGCAGGGCGTTTGCGTCCACGCCGCCGCTTAGGACTTTGCCGCTGCTAGGCGTGACGGTGTTGTAAGCGCGCGCAAGGCGGGTGATGCTATCGAGCAGGATGACGACGTCCTTGCCGTTTTCGACGGCGCGTTTTGCTTTTTCGATGACGAGCTCGGCGACGCGGACGTGGTTAAATGCAGGCTGATCGAAGGTTGAGCTAAACACCTCCCCGCGTACGCTACGCTCCATATCGGTCACCTCCTCGGGACGCTCGTCGACTAGCAGCACCAAAAGCTCGACCTCGGGGTGGTTGCGCGTAATGCCGTTGGCAAGCTCCTTCATAAGCTCCGTTTTACCGCTACGCGGAGGCGCCGTGATTAGTCCGCGCTGCCCCTTTCCGATCGGGGTGAAAAGATCAAGCACGCGACCGGTAAGGCGCATTGGATCGTATTCGAGCTTGAGCTTTTCTGTCGGAAAAAGCGGCGTGAGATTGTCAAATAACGGGCGCTCTCTAGCCTCTTGAATCGATTTGTAATTGATCGCCTCGATCTTTAAAAGCGCATAGTACTTCTCCTGATCCTTCGGCTCGCGCACCTGGCCCGTGACAATGTCGCCGACGCGCAGGGCGAATTTGCGGATCTGGCTTAGGCTCACGTAGGCATCATTGGCGCTGTCGCTTAAATTTGAATCTATGCCGCGCAAAAAGCCGTAACCCTCGGCGGTAACCTCCAAAATCCCCGTAAAAAGTATGAAGCCGCCCTGCTTCGTCTGCATACGTAAAATTTCAAAAACGAGCGCTTGGCGGCGGAATTCGCGCGGGTTTTCGACGCCTAGCTCGTCTGCTATGGCGATGAGATTTTCAAGATCCATCGAGCGGAGCTCCTCGATCTGGTAGCCCTCGACGGGAACGTGCGTTTTAGCGTAAGTTTTTCTGCCGTTTTGATTAGAATTTGAAACGGCGGTCTGGGTGGAATTTTGATTTGTATTTTCCATTTGTCCTCTTAGAGTGTGAAGTTATTAAATTTAGTTTTAAAAGTCGCGAAATTTAAAATTTAGTTCTCTTTATAAGCACCGAACCTTAAAATTTTTTGTTGTCTTCTGCTGATGAGCTCGTCTATACTAAGATCGTCTAGCTTGTGCAGCTCGGTTAAGACGTAGTTTCCAAGCGCTTTTATCGCGCCGTCCTTATCCCTGTGGGCGCCCGTTTTAGGCTCTTTTATCACGTCGTCGATCAAGCCCAGCTCTTTTAGCTCCTCGGCGGTGATTTTTAGTGCCTTCGTAGCCGCCTCGCTCTTGCTTGGATCGTTCCACAAAATCGCAGCACAGCCCTCGGGAGAGATAACCGAAAAAATTGAGTTTTGAAGCATCGCCAAACGATCGGCCACGCCGATCGCTAAAGCTCCACCGCTGCCGCCCTCGCCGATAACGACGGCGATCGTAGGGGTTTTAAGATCGCTGAGCTCATATAAATTTCGCGCGATAGCCTCGCTTTGGCCGCGCTCCTCGGCGCCAAGTCCAGGATATGCGCCTGGAGTGTCGATCAAAAATAGAATCGGAAGGTTAAATTTCTCGGCAAGTTTCGCTACGCGCAGAGCCTTGCGATAGCCCTCCGGATGGGGCATGCCGAAATTTCGCTTCAGCTTGTTTTTGGTGCCGCGGCCCTTCTGCTCTGCGATCACGGCAATTTTGCGGTTGCCCATAATGCCCAGATAGCACACGATCGACGGATCGTCTCTAAAGGCGCGGTCGCCGTGAAGCTCCCTGGCGTCCTGCAAAAGCGCACGAATATAATCGATCGCGTAAGGGCGATCCGGGTGGCGCGCAAGCTGAAGCCTTTGATATTCGTTTAAATTTTTATAAACTTTGGAAATTTCTTTTTCGAGGTTCTTATTTAAGATTTCGACCGCATCCTCATCGCCGCGAATTTTTGCAGCGGTGATATCCTCGTCGATCTGCTTTATAGACTTTTCGAAGTCCAGATAGCTAGCCATTAATCTACTCTTTTGAAAATAAGCGATGCGTTCGTGCCGCCGAATCCAAAATTATTGCTCATGACGCAATCGAGTTTGGCTTTTCTAGCGACGTTTGGCACATAGTCCAAATCGCAATCTGGATCTTTTGAAATTTGATTTATCGTAGGCGGTATGATGCCGTTTTGCATCGCCAAAAGGCTGATCGCAGCCTCTACCGCCCCGGCAGCGCCCAGGCAGTGTCCTAGCTGGCCCTTGGTGGAGCTGACCGCAGGCACTTTGCCCTCGCCGAAAAGCTCTTTTAACGCCGCAGTTTCGTTTTTATCGTTTATCGCAGTCGATGTTCCGTGAGCGTTGATATAATCAATCTTCGGGCGCCCCGCCATCTCATAGGCCTTTTTCATAGCGCGGATCGGTCCGTCTAGGCTAGGCGAAGTGATATGATAAGCATCGCCGCTAGCGCCGAACCCTACGAGCTCGCCGTAAATTTTAGCGCCGCGCGCTTTTGCGTCTTCTAGCTCTTCTAAAACCAAAGCCGCCGCACCTTCGCCCATAACAAAGCCGTTTCGCTCTGCATCAAACGGACGCGAAGCGTGCGCGGGATCGTCATTTCTAGCGCAAAGCGCCTTCATCGCGGCAAATCCGCCGATACCTACGGGACAAACCGCAGCCTCGGCTCCCACTGCAAGCATCTTTTTCGCTTCGCCGATCATAATAACTCTCGCAGCGTCCATAATCGCATGTGCGGAAGCCGCACAAGCCGTAACGCTGGATAAATTCGGACCTTTTAATTTATAATATATAGAAACAAAGCCGCCGAGCATATTTACTAAAGCAGAGGGGATAAAAAACGGAGAAATCCGCCTAGGGCCGCGCTGCAAGCAGGTATTGGCATTTATCTCGATATTCGGCAAACCGCCGATACCGCTAGCGGAGCTAACGCCGAATTCGTCGCTATCAAAGCTACTAAATTTAGCGTCATCCATAGCTTCGCCCGCAGCTTTAAGCCCGAGTTGGATAAATCTATCCATCTTTTTTATCTCTTTTCCATCCTCGATTATGCTGCTTGGATCGAAACCTTTTACTTCAGCTGCAATTTGAACCGGAAATTCGCTAGCGTCAAAGAGCGAAATTTTATCAACCCCGGTTTTTCCGTTACAGATATTTTCAAAACTGCTCTGTTTGTCAAGCCCGAGAGAGGTTATCATCCCGATGCCCGTTACTACGACTCGTTTCAAAACCGCTTCCTTAAAATTTTATTTCTTAGGCAAATTTTCTATATAATCTACTATGTCTTTAATGCTTACTAATTTTTCGGACTCGCTATCAGGGATCTCGATACCGAATTTCTCCTCTAAAGCCATTACTAGCTCAACTACATCAAGAGAGTCCGCGCCCAAATCCTCGATAATTTTAGAGTCAAGTTTAACCTGATCCGGGCTTACGCTTAGTTGCTCTACAACTACGTCTCTTACATCTTCAAATACTGCCATTTTAGCACTCCTTTAAAAAAATACCGCGTAATTCTATAATATTTAACCTTAAATTCCGCTATTTAACGCTACATATAGAGCCCGCCGTTGATTTTAAGCGACTCGCCCGTAATGTAGCCCGCACCGTCGCTAAGCAAAAACGCAACTCCTTCGGCAACGTCGCTCGTGCTTCCGAGGCGCTTAAGCGGGATGCTCGCTTCGTAGCTTGCTTTTACGTCGTCGCTTAACGCGTCCGTCATATCGGTGGCGATGAAGCCAGGAGTTATGCAGTTGAAGCGAATTCCGCGCGCTGCGCCCTCTTTTGCGAAACTCTTACTCATCGCGATCATTCCGCCCTTGCTCGCGCTGTAATTGACTTGCCCGGCGTTTCCCATTTCGCCGACGATCGAGGCGATGTTTACGACCGCGCCGAAGCGCTTTTTGCTCATTAGTTTTAGAGCTTCGCGGCAGCCGATGAAAGCGCTGCTTAAATTTGCTTCGATCACGCCCATGAAGTCTTCCAGCTTCATCCTAAGCGCGAGCTTGTCGTTCGTAACGCCCGCGTTATTTACGAGATAGCTTAGCTTGCCGTCGCTTTGCGCGATCAGGGCAATCGCCTCGCTAAATTCCGCTTCGTTCGTCGCATCAAATTTTATCACGGCGCCCTCTCCGCCGTTTGCGCGGATCTCCTCTAGCAGCGCGTCAGCAGGCTCTGGTGCAGAGCGATAATTGATCCACACCTTAAGCCCGTAGCCGGCTAAAGTCCTTGCGATCTGTGCGCCGATACCGCGGCTCGCGCCCGTGATTAAAACGTTTTTTCCACTAAATTTCATACTTGTCCTTATTATTAAAATTTTAATGCCTAGCATAAATTTATCCAAATTTACCTAAATTTTAGCCGTTTAAATTTAGCTGCAACCCGTGCCGTTTAAATTTCAAAACAGCGCCTCGTCCATCTCCGCGGGCTTCGGTAGCCCCATTAGCTTTAGCACGGTAGCTGCGACGTTACTAAGCCCAAGTCCGCTTTTTAGCTCGCGCGCGCCGCGCCCCAGCACGAAGCAAAATACGTCAAAGGTCGTGTGGTTGGTTAAAATTTCGCCGTCAGCGTCTCGCATCGCCTCGCAGTTGCCGTGGTCGCTAATCTGCACATAGGCGTAATCGTGCGCCCTCGCCGCGCTTAAAATTTTACCGATGCACTCATCCACCGCTTCGACCGCCTTTACCGCGGCATCGTAATTGCCCGTGTGACCGACCATATCGCCGTTTGCGAAATTTACGACGATGAAATCGATCCCCGCTTCGATGCCGCGGATCACCGCATCGCACACCGCGGGCGCGCTCATCTGCGGCTGCTCATCGTAGGTTTTTACTTTCGGGCTTGGTATCAGCACGCGAATTTCGTTCGGCAGCGGCTCCTCGACGCCGCCGTTAAAGAAAAACGTCACGTGTGCGTATTTTTCGGTCTCGGCGGTGTGAAGCTGCGTAAGACCGGCTTCCGCGATCACTTCGCAAAGCGTGTTTTTAAGCACGGGCTTCTCAAATAGCAGAGGAAATTTAAAGCTCGCATCGTATTCGCTCATCGTGATTAAATTTTGCACGACGAAATTTCGCTTGAATTCGCTAAAGCTCTCATCGCCCAAAGCCGCACAAAGCTCCCTGGCGCGATCGTTTCTAAAATTTATAAAAATCACTCCGTCATCCGCGCCGATACCGCCAAAGCCGTTAAAGCTCGCAGGCTCGATAAACTCGTCGCTCACGCCGCGCTCGTAGCTTTGCAGCACGTACTCGCTAGGCGAAATTTCAAGCGGCGCCGCTTCACCCAAAAGCACGTCGTAAGCGCGCTTTACGCGGTCAAAGCGCTTGTCGCGATCCATCGCGTAAAAGCGCCCGCAAACGCTGCCGACTTTAAATTTAGCCTGTAGGTGCTTTAAAAATTCCGCCCCGCTGCTCGGCGAAACGTCGCGCCCGTCGGTGATAGCGTGCGCCCATGTCTCGCAACCCGCATTCTGCGCTATCTCGCAGATCGCGTCGAAATGGCGCAGGTGAGAATGCACGCCGCCGTCGCTGTAAAGCCCTATGACGTGCAGCCTGCGGCACTTTGAAAGCAGGCTTTGCAGCGCTTCGTTTTTCTCGAGCGAGCCCTCATCGATCGCGCGATCGATTTTGACTAGGTTTTGATACAGAATTCTACCGCTTCCGATCGTCATATGCCCTACTTCGCTGTTTCCCATCTGCCCCTGCGGCAAGCCCACGGCAAGCCCCGAGGTGTGCAGCAACGTATCGGGCACGTTTTTAAAAAGATAATCATAGGCGGGCTTTTTTGCGTTTGCAAACGCGTTAAATTTATCGCTCGCGTTAAAGCCGATGCCGTCGGTGATAAGTAAAATCGTCTTTTGCCCCATTTTGGCTCCTAAATTTCGTCTAAATTTCGCCGCACAGGTCTTTTGAAACGGATCTGCGGCGCTGTTTTTACGAGCGGCATTATACTTTCTTTTAGCAAATGCGGCAAAATTTCATCCGCCCTAAAAGCTAAATTTTACCTCTTTTATACTAAAATGCGCGTTTTCGTATAAAATTTCATAAAATTTAAAAGGCAAACTTTGTTTTATTATCTTTACCATCTTACGAATATAAATTTCTTCCAATACATCACCGCTCGCGCAGGAATCGCGTTTTTTATCGCTTTTTGTTTTTCGGTCTGGGCTATGCCGCGGTTTATCCGCTGGGCGCAAGCCAGACACGCCGCGCAGCCCATATACGAGCTCGCGCCGCAAAACCATCAGAAAAAGAGCAAAACCCCAACGATGGGCGGGCTTGTTTTCGTTACCGCCGCGGTGCTCGCAAGCCTGCTGTGCGCCAAGCTAAACAACGTATTTGTGCTCTGCGGACTGCTTTGTTTGGTAGGCTTCGGCTACATAGGCTTTAAGGATGATATCTCTAAAATTTTAGGCCGCCAAAACCACGCAGGCCTTAGCGCGCGGGCTAAATTTGCGCTGCAAAATTTCTTGGCGTTTCTGATCGGGGCTACGCTTTATGCTTTTAGCGATCTGGGCGGGGAATTTTTCGTGCCGTTTTTTAAATACCCTCTGCTAAATTTATGGATCTTCGCGCCGCTGTTTTGGACGATCGTGATAAGCGCGAGCTCAAACGCGGTAAATTTAACCGACGGCTTGGACGGACTAGCGACCATTCCATCGGTGTTTTCGCTCTGCAGCTTGGGCATATTTGCTTATCTGTGCGGGCACGCGATCTACTCGCAGTATCTCTTGCTACCGCGCGTCGCGGGCGCAGGCGAGGTCTGCATCATCGTCTCGGCGCTAATCGGCGCGCTGCTTGGGTTTTTGTGGTTTAACTGCTACCCCGCCGAAGTCTTTATGGGCGATAGCGGCAGTCTCAGCGTGGGCGCGTTTTTAGGATACTGTGCAGTCATCACGAAAAATGAAATTTTGCTCATAATGATCGGCTTCGTCTTCGTCATCGAAACGCTCAGCGTGATCTTACAGGTGGGCAGCTTTAAAATTTTCAAACGCAGAATTTTCCTGATGGCGCCGATACACCACCATTTCGAGCTTAAAGGCTGGGTCGAAAACAAAATCATCATCCGCTTTTGGATCATCGCGCTGATCGCAAATATCATAGCGCTGACGTCGCTGAAACTGAGATAAAATGCGAGCGCAAATTGAACCCGACTTCGAAACGGCGCGCGAAAAATACGGCGAAACGGCTGAGCTTAGCGCCGATGAGATAACTCAAATTTTATGGGGCGAAAGGGGAGAAAAATGAAAAAATCGCTATTTGGCTACGGGCTTACGACCAAAGCGATCGCCGAGCACTGTCAAAAAGACGGCTGCTGGGAGATCTACGACGATAAATTTGAAATTTCTTCGGGCGCACCGAAGCTGGATGAGTTCGGCAACGCGCTTTTAAACCCGAGCGAGTTCGATCCCGCCGCAAGCGAGCTTGAAATCCCAAGCCCCGGCTTTCCGCCGCATCACGAGCTGGTGCGAAAGGCGCGGAATTTAATCAGCGAATACGATTATTTCGACGATTACAAAGGTCTTAAAATTTGGATCAGCGGCACGAACGGCAAGACGACGACGACGAAGATGATGCAGCACCTGCTCGAGCGATACGGCTCGCAAATGGGCGGCAACGTGGGCGTCCCGCTTGCAAAGCTTGATAAAAGCGCCAAAATTTGGGTACTGGAGACGAGCTCGTTTACGCTACACTACACCAAGCACGCGCGCCCCGACATCTACGTGCTGCTCGCAATTACGCCCGATCATCTCAGCTGGCACGGCGATTTCGCGGAGTATGAGCGCGCTAAACTCTCGCCGCTACTAGCGATGCGCGAAGGCTCCGTGGCGCTGATCCCGCGCGCCTACGAAAGCTCCGCTGCTGTGCAAAACAGCCTAGCTCGCGTGATCTGCTACGAGGACGAAGCGGATCTGGCGCAAAAATTCGGCATCGACCTGGGCGAGATAAAATTCCGCACCCCCTTTTTGATCGACGCGCTTTTGGCGCTGTGCGTGGAGAAAATTTTATTCGACAGATGCGACGTCACGCGACTGAACGAATTCGTGATCGAGGGCAACAAGCTTGAGGAATTTACCGACGCGCGCGGCAGGATCTGGGTCAATGACACGAAGGCCACCAACATCGATGCGTGCGTGCAGGCGCTAAAGCGTTACGCAGGACGAAAAATACATCTAATCCTCGGCGGCGACGATAAAGGCGTGGATCTGCACCCGCTTTTTGCGGAGTTTAAAAAATACGATCTGCAAATTTACGCAATCGGCTCAAACACCGATAAAATCGTGCGTTTGTGCGACGAATACAAACTTCCTTGCGTGCGCTGCGAAATTTTACAAACGGCGGTGAGCGAAATTTCGAAGCGTTACCGAGACGTAGGCTTTGAACAAAGCGGCGCAAGCGAATTGAAAGTACAAAATTTAAGCGCGAATGGCGGATGCAACGGCGGCAAGGCGAAAGAAAATGCAAAGATCGGCGAAAATACACTGCAAAAAGGCGATGACGGCGGCTCATCTGCCGCAAGCGGCGACGCCTCTTCGCCGAAACGCCGTACAAACGACGGTGAAACTCGGAATTCGCAGAATTCTAAAAATTTCGAAAATTTTAAAAATTCCATACATTCTGCGAGCGAAATAGCGCTGCTAAGCCCTGCTTGTGCGAGCTTGGATCAGTTTAAAAGCTATGCCGAACGCGGCGAGCTATTTAAAAAACAAGTTGCACAGCTCGGATAAACAGACCTATCGGGGCTAGTCGGATCGGGCTAGGCTTTTAAAATACAATTTGCAATCGCATTTTAAAATTTCAACGCTTCTGCTGCGCGGATATATCTAAGTAAATCTAGCTGGAGCATGCCTCGCAGCATCACGCCATTGGCTTTGGCGCAATGTTTATAAAAATGCCGTTACTAAGTTTGATTAAATGTGGATTTTCGATGCTAATTTAACCAATCGCAGCTATCGCCCGTTATGCGCGCAAATTTAAAACGATGCCGCGATCCTTTGGCGTAAATTTATCTACTTTGCACAGCCTAAAACTATGCATACGGCTTACAAAGCCGGTTAAACGGTAAAATTTTACTCGCTTCGCTTTTAAATCGTTCGTTCGTTTTGATTGTTGCAAGCCATTGCACAAGCAATATTTTGCCACTAAAATTTAGAAAATTTCAACTGAGTAAATTTGGCAGCTTTGGGATACGACGTGCAAAAATCTAGCGAAAATCGAGGATTTTAACCGAGATTTAAGTATTGCATGGCTAAAATTACTTTTTCTTTTTGGTGGTTGGATAGCTCAGTCGGTAGAGCAGCAGACTGAAAATCTGCGTGTCGGCAGTTCGATTCTGCCTCTAACCACCATTGCCTATTTTTTACAATCTAACACAATCTAACAAAACCCCTAAAATACGGACTTCAAGCGATTTTAGCCCTCTAAAGCAGTCTAAAATAATCAAGCAAAGCTAGCAATTTAAAAACATTTTAAAAATATTTTTGGCAAAATTCCAAAAGTCAAGCGAAAAAATATTTTTAAAACTTACCAAATGCCCTATTTAACGGGCTTACAAAGCACTCCAAAAAATGTTTTAAAACGCTTGAAACGCCTAAAATAGGGTTTTGTGAAGCTTAAAAAAACGCCCTCGAGGCAAAAAATATTTTAAACCTCATCAAATCCCCAATTTTAGGCACGCAGAGAGCAAAAAGGCGGCGATTTTAAAAATATTTTTGCGCGGGATTTTGAGCTAAAAACTGAAAAAATATTTTTAAATCGTCTCAAATAACGCATTTAAGGGAGTTAAAACGTAATGGCTAGGATAGTCAAACCGCTTAGCGATAAGCAAATCAAAGAGGCAAAGCCGAAAGCCAAAGACTACAAGCTCACGGACGGCGACGGCTTAGGGCTGATAGTAAGCAAGAGCGGGCGCAAGCGCTGGGTATTCGCTTTCATTAGCCCCGATACTGGCAAGCTGAATAACACGGGGCTAGGCAACTACCCCGTTTTATCGCTAGCCGAAGCGAGAGAGAAGCGAACCGAGCTTAAAAAGCTAGTGATGAGAGGTATCGACCCTATCACGGAAAAGAAGCGCGCCAAAGCTCAAAGAATAAGCGAGCATAATCTCAGTTTTGAAAAGGTCTTTAACGAGTGGCTAGAGCTTGAAGCTAAAAGCATACTGCCCCAAACGCTAAAGACCAAGCGCAGACGCATTGAAAACCACGTAATGCCGATACTAAAAGATAGAGGCATAAAAAGCATTACTCACGGCGAGATAGCGGACATCCTTAAAGAAACGTCAAAGACTACGCCGCAAACTGCTGAGATAATCAACCAAATTTTAAACCGCGTCTTTTTATTCGCCGTATCGAGCGGCTACGCCGAGGTTAATATTATGGCGAATATTGACGCCAAAAGTCTGATACCTAAAACCAAAGTCGAGCATTACGCCAAGCTAACCGAGCGCCAGGACTTAAAGGCATTTTTTAACGCCATTTATGATTACCCTCATTTTGAGACGATTAAAAACGCGATGAAGCTATGCCTACACCTGCCGCTAAGAGCCGCACCGCTGTCGCGTCTAAATGGGATTACGTAAATTTCGATAGGAGGCTTTTAACCATTCCACGCGCCGAGCAGAAAATCAAGCGCAGCGAGATAGGCGATTTCAAATTGCCGCTTAGCGATGAGGTTATGCGGATACTTGAGAACCAGGCGAAATTAAGCAGGGCATACGAGTATATTTTTATTAACTCGCACTTTACGGGGCATATCCACAAAGACACCGCCACGAACGCGATTAAGGGCTTTGACTTTAGAGACAGACAGACGGGACGCGTCGTAACCCTGCATAGCCTACGGGGCATATTTATGACGCAGGCGTTTAATAATATGCAAAAGCACGGAGTAAGCAAAGAGGCTATCAAAAAGGCGCTAGACCACCTACACGGCGATAAAGTGGATTTAAGCTATTCCGAAAAAGCCGATTTTTTGGACGAGCTTAAAATCTTGCTGGACTGGTGGAGCGGCTACATACTCGAAATAAAAAATAACTAGGAGGCAATATGGCGAAGTTATCAGAGCCAAGAGATACGCAAAGTGCAAAAGACGAGAGAGAAAAACGAGAGACAGAGGCGATAGAACAAGTTCTAATTGATATCAGAAAAAGATTAAGAATTGCTGATAAAGCAAATCGTAATTTTGATTTGTTAATAGCCTTTAATGGGATGATGAACGAAACCATTGATGAGTCTTTTTGCATTACACACGACCCCAATTTATTCCCAGAGTTTAAAATTTTAACTCACTTTTATCAATCAGAGGAGGCAAAAGACGAAATTTTAACCGCTTTCGTAGATTTTTTTAAAAATATTATGGAGGCAAAAGCTAAGAAAAATGATATCATCATAAGATATGAAAACTACCTAGAAGCTATTGAGCTTTTAAATCACGCTTTTTGTTTTAGCGAGTATTCAACTGGCGAGCCGTATATCCGCGACCCTTTTGGTCGCAATTGCGATTGTGACCCTTATCCAGAATACGAAAGATTTATGAGAGCAGCAATCGAATATTTTGCGCCGTTTAAAGAGCAAAAAGAAAGATACGATCTTTTAAACAACACTCAAAAGATAAGAGATAAATTTTCAGATACCTTGATTTTAAAAGCGAGAATGTATCAGATTGTCGGCGTGGATAAAAACAAAAAAGCTACGCTAGCAAATAAAATTTACAAATATTTTTACCCCAACGATAAAGACGCATAATCCGCCTAAAAATATTTTTAGCCACTATAAAAGTCCTATTTTTAGGGCTTTTAGGTTTTTCAAACCTCATCAAATATCCGTAAATTTAATTCAAAACAACCATTTTTACCTACCTGGCTAAAAATATTTTTCGTTGATTAACTTTTTAACTCTCGCCATAATTCACCTAATCTTTGCAAAGATAATCTAAATAATAAAGGCTAAGCAATGAAAAAAAGCGAAGTTAAACCAAAGTATCTAAGAGCGGCGCAGATTGCTAGTATCTACGGCATAGGCTTAAGCACGGTGTGGTATTTTGCCAAACAAGGCTTTCTAAGACCGATAAAATTTAGCAAAAATATTACCTTTTTCAACCCCGCCGAAGTAGAGGCGTTTTTTATGAGAAAGGCGGCGCAAGATGAAGCCGCTGTTTAAGGACGAAGCCGAGAAAAGGCGATATTTGCGTTTTTACGCCTATTTATCTAAATATCCCGATATTAGGGCGATATACGCGTAGGCGGACGTTCAGGAGCAAGACGAGCGACGAAAGGGCGTGATTGAAGCCCTAAGCGTAGCGTTTGACCTATTCGAGGAACGCGAGAACGAGATAAATCAAAAGGCTATCGCGGACTTTGCGAGCGAGTGCAAAGACCTAAAAAGCGCACCCGAGCATTACGAAAAGATGTTGAAAGCGTGCTACCCCGATATTTATCTCAAATATTTGCAGAACGAGCGAGACGGAAGCAAAACGGCGGATTTTAAGGACATAGCCTTTGATTTATTCCTAGCGCTATCGGCTCAACGCGAACAAATGCAGGAGTTGCAAAGCGAAAACGAAAGGCTAATCCAAACCTTTTTAACGGGGGCAAGCAATGGGGCGAAGTAAGCTAAATTTTACACCTAGCGCGTTTTGTTTCAGCGCGGACGATAAGGATATGCTAAAGGCATTTAAAAGGCAACTACATATCTACAGGGTGCAGAGCCTAGACGGAGCGTCGCAGGAGCTGTTAGACTGCGCTTATGACCTATTCCATATCACGAGGACGCAAGGGGAGAGTATCAAAGCCCTAGAGGTCAAAGCGGGCATAAGAGAGGAACGGAAAAAATGAAAGCTAACAATCATAAAAGAACGCTTTTAAAAATAATGCTAGAGCAAGGACGCGTAACGGCGGGGCGAGTATTCGGCATAAGCAACGCCAACCAGTATCTAGGCGAGCTTAAGCGGGAGGGTGCCATTAAAGACCGGTGGACGCAAGAGGACGGACGGCGGTTTAAATGGTGGTATATCGTGGATTTCGATAAAGCCAAAAAGAAAATAGGGGATTGGGGCGACAAAGAGGCAAAAGCTAAGAATACGCCCCATAAAGATTAAATCAAAATATTTAAGGGCGGCTAGTATCAAGCAAAACCGCCCTTTGGAAATTAAAACGTGGAAATATTACCTTACGTTAGCCAAATTTTGGCTGAAACCCCGAATATCCATATCGACACAATCCGCGCGAGCTTTTTTAAAAACGCCGTAACCAAAAAGCGGTTTAGCAAAATGGGGCTTTTAAAAAGCATAGCCAAAAATCACGGCTTAAAATGGCGGAAAATGCAAGATACCAAAGAGATTAAAGTCGCGGGGCGTTATGAGTTTCGCGGGCTGAAAATAATCAATATCTACGAACTCGAAAACCTAAGCATATTTTACGCCACTACAAAAAGCCCGAATAGCTGCGATAAAAAAGCGGTTATCGAGTTTTACGGGCTAAGGCAATATCATAAGCCCGCCCCGCCTCTCGATTTAATAGCGGAGCTGCTAGACGCCGTTAATAACGTCTCAAGTATTGACCTTTGTTTCGATAGCCGCACGCCTTTCAATTTGAGAGCATTCGAGATAATCAGAAACGGAAACACCGCCTACGTAAAAGCAAAATTTGGCGTGCTGCAAAGGATTTATTTTTACGACAAGGCGTTAAAGAACGATTTAGGCTTTCCTTTGTATCGAGCGGAGGCGACCGCGCCCATAATCGATTTAAACAAACCTGCGCTACTTCCCAAGGCTGAACGGCTTGATTTACAGCTACGCCAAGCCCTAAGCGACTTCAGACAGATAATAGACCTAGCCGTTTAACCGCCCTATTTCTATCCGCCTACCTCATCGCCTATTTACTCGACCAAAATTTACTCAAAATCACGCCCAAACCTTAAGCCGATTTTTACTCCGCTCATTTACTTTAAGGTTTCATAAAATCGGTATAGGAAGCAAAACTAAAGCACATAGTAAACGAAAATACAAACGCCCATTTTACTTTTTTAAAAAAGTAGCCGCCCGCCCCTATGTTTTGGCGCTTCGCTCCACCTCAAAATCAAAACCCAAAAACGCTATTTAAGTTTCAAACCCCTTAGCATAGGGGTAGTCGTTTACTTTTCCTTTCTCACCTCCGCCCCCTTTTTGATAAAACAGAGCTTTCAACCTTAAACAATCTCACGCGCATTTTTTGCAAAATTTAAGCGAAAGAGCAAATAACGATAAATAGGACGACGGACAATAAAAGTGAATACCTTGTTTTTATTTTCGACTTGCTTTCATTATTTTAGGTCGGCAGAAGCAAAAGGAAAAGTCAAAAAAACGTAAGAATACTCAACATATCGGAATTAACGCACTAAGAGCGAGAGAAAAGGGAAAGGAAAAAGGAAATTTAGCACGCGCGGAGCGATTAGGTTAAAGGTCTTTAGTTAGCTCTTTAATTTTTTCGTAACGGGTGGATTTTTCATAGCATATTAAAAATGGCTCGACCCAAGACGGGATAGGTTTTTTTTCATCGTTCCAATTGTAAATGCTGCCCGCGTTTAGTTTTGTTAAATTTGCAAAATCATTAACCGATAAACCTAAATCGTTCAACCTTTTTAAAAAATCACTTTTTAACACTCTAGCCCTCTTTATTAAGAATTTTAGACAATTGTATCATTTTTAATCAGAAATGTAAAATATTATCTAAATATTTCATCAAAGATTGTAAAAATGCTTGACTTATTAAATCAAAGATGATATTATTTTACTAGATATTTAATTAAAGATGAGAAATTAACCACAAGGAGCTTAAGATGATTTTAACCGGAACGGACAGACCCGTAATTAAAAGCTTTCACGAGCTACTTAAACAAACGGCAGGTAGCGATGAGGTAAGCGAACAGGTGCTTTATGATGTGGGTTATTCGCTATTTTACCAGCGTAACCACATACAAAACGAGAACAAAAGAGTATTAAAAGGTAACGGCGTATTGCATAGACGCACTGCCGAAGCAGAGGAACAAAACGCAGAGCCAAAGGAGGCTCACGAATATTTTTTAAGAATATTGGGCGAGGATAGGATTAAAATTCAAACCCTGCTAGCAGATAAGATAATCCTAGAGGATAAATACAACAAACTAAGCAAGCTCTACAATGAACTGCACCTAAAATGGTGCGAAACCTGCGACGAGCTTTACGAAGCGCAACAAGAGCGCGACGAGCTTAAAAACAAGCTAGGCGAAAGGGCGCGCGATGAATAAAAGAGACTTTAACATCGCTTTGAAGTATTTGGCTAAGGGCGCAGACGCGCCCAGCTACGAACAGCTAAAAGATTTCGCCTTTAGGCTATGGACTAGTCTGCATAAGCGCGAGCTAGAGCGAGCCGCAGACGATAAGCAAAGGGCTGAATTTAAAGCCGAGATAGTTAAGCGAGCGCAGGATATGAACGAAGCGTAGGCGACATTTGAAGCAGGCTTACAAGCTTACTGCCTATTTAACTACTACGCGAGCGAATGCGAAAAGCTACAAGAGCGCATAAGCTATCTTTGCGAGCAAATAGACGCGTTACAAGACAAAGCGGAGCCGAGAGGTAGCTACAGGTGGCGCGCTCCGCTAAAGGGCGCGTGAGGGGGCTTAATCGCCCTCCTTTATGCGAAACCAAGCAATATTTAAAAACGCGTTAAAATACTTTAAAACGTCATCAAAGGCAAACCAATGGAACTATTAACGCCAAAGCAAGTAGGCGAGATATTAAATTTATCCAGAAGCACGCTTTCTAAAATGAGGAGCGACAAATACAAAGGGCGCTTTAATATCGTTTTGCCCTTTATCAAGATAGGGCGCGCGGTAAGATACGAGCGCGAGGCGGTTAATCAAGCTATAAAAGAGTTAAAGGCGAGCAAATGAAAATATCACCCGAGATCAGAGCGCAAATATTGGCCAAACATAAGGCGGGTGCAACCCAAAGAGAGCTACAAAAGCTTTTTAACCTAAGCGCGGGCGCGGTCAATAAAATCACTAAAGGCATAACCAAAAATTTAAAAAGCACGATAGCCAAAGGTACGGAGTATCTAACGGAGCTATCGGATTTAAACGAATACGAGCGTGAAGCCGTAACGCAAGCAGTAAGCGACAACGCACGGGCGATAACCTTTTTTAAACAAACGGCGATTAAAAATCAAATAATGGCTAATAGGCTACTAAATGAAGCGAGCAACCTAAGCGATATCGAACTTCATAGCAGGATAACCGCGCGCAATAAAGAAACGATGCTCGGCAAAAACTACGAGCTACAAGAGCAAGGGGCAACAAATGCCATAACCCAAATCGTAATAAGGCGTGATGATATTTGAAAACTTATGATATTGACCTATTTTACGAGCTATCGATATTTTTTAACGACGATTTGCGCCTAATGGCTCACGCCGTAGCCTATACGCTAAATTTAGACGCCAAAGTAATATACAAGGATTTTACGTTTGGGCGCTACAAAGAGGAATATTTAAAAGCCCTACAAGAAGCAAAGAACAACCCGCAAAAAGCCTATTTAAACCTGCTGATAAAATTTAAAGACAAAAGTCCGATATTTGACCGCGACGATTTCGCTAACGCGGAAGCTTACAGCGTATTTAATCGAAGTTATGACAAAAAACGAACGCAGGCAGGGAGTGACGACGCTTAAAATTTCGCTTTTAGGCGCAATTTCGCGAGCGGGAGCGAACAAAAAAAGCGATGTCTTATCAAACCCTAAGCAGCAAGAAGTTAAAATAAAGTGGATTTTAAAACAAAGGCTAAGAAATGCAAACTCTAACCATACGAACGGACGAGACCATAATGCGCCAGCTCGTCGCCATAGGCAAGATTTTAGCTAGCAGTGCGAATGCGAGTTTTGAGACGCTTACGACCGAACTAACGGACGAATATGTTAAAGAGCTAAACGCTCGCGCGGACGAAGCCCTAAAAGGCAAAGGGCTAATAGACGAAGCGACTGCACGCGATACGATAGAGCGGATAAAAGCGGGCAAATATGCGCGTAAAATTTCATAGTCGCTTTTTTGATGAGCTTGACGCGATAAAAGACTTCATCGCTAAAGACAGCTCAAACAGAGCGGATAATTTCGTCGATGAGGTTTTTCGAAAGTGCCTAGATTTAAAAAATATGCCCTTAGCGCATAGGCTTAGCCAAAAGGTTAAGAAAGACAACGCTAGGGATTTAATTTTCAAAGGCTACGTTATCCCGTATCTAATAGAGAGCGAGACGATTTACGTCTTAGGTATTTACGGCGCGAATGAGTGGCAAGAGTGAAACGATTGAAACGGCCCTAGTTTCACAAAGAAACCTTAATTAAGTTTCGAGCTAAAAAAGCCGTAAAATTTTTCAATTCTTAAGAGAAATCTAGCCGTTTAAGCTAGCGAAACTTAAAAACTGAAAATTTCTAAAATGCAAAGTCCTATTTTAGGGCGCTTACTCGCGTTTAATATTGAAAAGTAAACTTTTCATTATCGCCTTTTTGAGGCTTAAAAACTTAATCGCCCAAAAAATATTTGAAAAATATTTTTGCCGTTTTTATCGTCGAAATAATGTATTGTTGGGCCTATTAATGACATCGTCAAGTCGCCTCTAACCACCATTAAGTCTTTTCTTTTTACTTTCATTTAATTCCGATATATAGGTGCTTATTTCATATTTCGATTACTTTTCTTTCTTTTTATTGTTAGTAATATAATTATTACTGAAAAAATAAGGATCTTATTATGGGCTTTCTCGCATTACACGCTTGCACTACGCCATACACTTTGATCAGATAAACCCACTGCCGGTTTCTGCAAAATTGCCGCCCTAAACCGCTATGATTTCTTATGGCTTGACTTTAGCCTACACGATTTCTAGGCATTACCTGAAACGCGCCGGTAATCGATTTGCCGATACCTTGCTATAGTTAGGCGGTCTTTAGGGTAATTTTAGTTCTGTTTAAAAGTAGTGAGATTAAAATTTATGAAAAATCAAGAATTTACACCTTAAAATTCCAAAAAATATCGGCTCACCGTACCATAAAATAAAATCGCATCCACAAGTTTAAATCGAACTGTAAACTTCTAAATCTACAGTATAGTCTAGTAAGCTAATTACGCAAGATTCGAATTGAAATCTTGCACACTTCCATAGCTCCGCCTAAATCTATATACTTGCTGCCTAACCCTTGCAATCGCCGCAAGCGCTAGGCTTATAGAATAATAAGCTAAGATCGGGAGAAATTTTACTCCCCCTTACCCTTTTTGCCCCTCTTACCTTTAGCCTTAGATGATCCCTCTTCTTTAGCTTCGTCTTTCATCTTAGCCGTAGAGCTTTTTACTTTACCATCCTCATTCATAGCTTTATCCATGCTATCATCCATTTTCTCTTGCATCTTTTCTGATTTGGCATTTGCCTTAGCTTTAGCAGATTTGACGGTATCTTTAGCTTTTTTACTTGCTTTTTTCTTGGCAGATTTTAGATCACTAATGTCGGTCTGTCCGCTTACGGCAAGATCGTCCTTAATGGCTTCGAATCTCTTATCGCCTATGCCTTTGATGTTTTTGATATCCTCGATATCTTTGAATTTATTATCCTTGCGGTAATCTATGATAGCCTGAGCTTTTGCCTCTCCGATACCGGGAAGTGCCATAAGCTCTTCTTTACTTGCGGTGTTTAAATTTACTGCTGCTAGCATAAATGCAGGAAGCGATAGAAATAGTGCGGATTTAAATAGGTTTTTCATTAAAAGTCCTTTGAGGTTGAGATATTTGTATTGCCAAATAAAACGTCTATTAGCATTGAGGCTTTTGCATACCTATCCCGCGTCAGTGCTAGAAAAGGAATGCGCCCATATGCTATTACGCTACCTTGCAATACGGTAAGGATTATATTTGCAGCGGGCTTAAAGGGAGATAAAATTTAAGTGGATATATTGAAATTTTATCTGCTTTGATCGTTTTATTAAATAAATACCTTAAATTTAAGCTTGATCTTAAAAAGCAGATAGGCGCGGATAAAGCTAGATAGATTAAATTTAACAGCGCCTTTTTGCTTCCTCTTTGGAGACCGAAAAGGATAAAGCTAGATAGATTAAATTTAATACCGCAAGCATTGAAACTGGATTTGGATTTAAATCATCTAAAAGGCTAAGCGACGGTATTTATGAAATTTAGTCCTACCTTGCTGTGCACAGAGACTTTTTACGTGCGATACTAGACGCATACGGCGACGGGATACTGGTGTTATGAAAGGGCACGGATACCTTACGTGCAAAGCTATACGAGCGATCTTCATAAAATTTAGCCGGATCAATAAGCTTGCTTTTGTAGGACATGCTTTTTACTGGCTTGATTTTTAATAGGGTTTTATCTGCTTATAGAACGTTTCATTATATTAAGTAACAGCACTTGCCAAGCTTTATTTGGCATATAGTTTAAATCATACGAAAGCTTTATAAGTTGCCGACGGCTTTATAATTTAGATATAAAAACGTGGCAATGTATTAAAAAACGAACGTATAAATCATAAATGAGGCTCGTAGAGGTTAGAAATAAAGATCGCGCCATAGAAGTTAAAAAGCAAATGCAACAGGACAGTATGAAAAAACGATACAAACAAGCAAGTATTATAGAAAAATCTCAATCCGTATCATTTTTCACTCAATATAAGTCAAATTTAATGCAGAGTTTTGAGATTTTGTATTGATGGAGGGCTAGATTTAAAATTTGTATTTGCAGAAGGTTCTAAAATTCTAAAGAGATTATAGAATTTTAAATTTATCAAGCAATATTATTAGATAAAAAAAGCGATAAGCCAAAGATACCGGAATAGAATTTAAATTAAAAATTGCATGGAAAGTTATGGAATTTTAACAAAGCCTGCAGCGACCTACTTTCCCCGTCCGAGTAACGGATAGTATCATCAGCCAGGACGAGCTTAGCTTCTTGGTTCGAGATGGAGCAAGGCGTTTCCTCGTCTGTATAGCCACAGGCAGTGTTAAATAAGGGATTAATTTTATTGTTTGATAGTAATATCTTGCGAATACGTTATACGAATTTTGACCTCGTAGCATAGGAGCTTTACTCGTTCCTACCTATTCGCCTCATATCAAAAATACTTCGTAATCTAATTTGGATTAATCGTAGATTACGAATATCTTTTATAATCTCTTATTTAACACTGCGTTCATCGTTAAAGTCAGATCTTGTTTTATAAAAACAAAGGTTGATAAGGTATAGTAAAAATTTACTATTTCGAATTGAGAACTAATTTTTTGCTAGGCGAGGCAAACGAGCAAAGACAAGGGAGCATACGTATGGTATGTGACCGAAGTCTGCAACGAAGTTTAACGAAGCATAGTGAAAAATTAGGAATCAATTTTATCCTTAACAAGGAAGTAATGCTTAAAAGATAAGCAAACGAGCTATTAGTACCGGTCAGCTAAAGGACTTTCATCCATTACACATCCGGCCTATCAAACTAGTAGTCTACTAGAGCTCTTAAAAGAAGATTCATCTTGGAGTCGGCTTCGAGCTTAGATGCTTTCAGCTCTTATCGCATCCCGACTTAGCTACCCGGCGGTGCTCTTGGCAGAACAACCGGTACACCAGTGGTCGGTTCAACCCGGTCCTCTCGTACTAGGGTCAACTCTCCTCAATCTTCTTACGCCCACGGCAGATAGGGACCGAACTGTCTCACGACGTTCTGAACCCAGCTCGCGTACCGCTTTAATGGGCGAACAGCCCAACCCTTGGGACCGACTACAGCCCCAGGATGCGATGAGCCGACATCGAGGTGCCAAACCTCCCCGTCGATGTGAGCTCTTGGGGGAGATCAGCCTGTTATCCCCGGGGTACCTTTTATCCTTTGAGCGATGGCCCTTCCACACAGAACCACCGGATCACTAAGACCGACTTTCGTCTCTGCTCGACGTGTATGTCTCGCAGTTAAGCTGGCTTTTGCCTTTATACTCTACAAGCGATTTCCAACCGCTTTGAGCCAACCTTTGTAAGCCTCCGTTACATTTTGGGAGGCGACCGCCCCAGTCAAACTACCCACCAGACATTGTCCTACCTAAGGATAACTTAGGCTAGTTAGCTACCCGAATAAAGAAGAGTGGTATCTCAACAATGGCTCATCGTAAACCAAGATCTACGACTCAAAGCCTCCCACCTATCCTGCGCATCTTTATCCAAGTAGCAGTGTCAAGCTATAGTAAAGGTCCACGGGGTCTTTCCGTCTTGCCGCGGGTAGGAGGAATTTTCACCTCCACTACAATTTCACTGGATCCCTCTTTGAGACAGCTCCCATCTCGTTACGCCATTCATGCAGGTCGGTATTTAACCGACAAGGAATTTCGCTACCTTAGGACCGTTATAGTTACGGCCGCCGTTTACTCGGGCTTCGATCAGATGCTTTGCATAAGCTAACATCATCAATTAACCTTCGAGCACCGGGCAGGCGTCACACCCTATACATCCTCTTACGAGTTAGCAGAGTGCTGTGTTTATGGTAAACAGTCGGGAGGGACTCTTTGTTGTAACCTTCTTCGCTTACGAAGTAAATTCTTAACGAAGCTAGGCACACCTTATACCGAAGATACGGTGCTATTTTGCAGAGTTCCTTAAAGAGAGTTCTTCCACGCGCCTTAGAATACTCATCCCACCCACCTGTGTCGGTTTACGGTACGGGCGATATCAGCTAAACTTAGAAACTTTTCTCGGCTCGATAGTATCATGGATTCTTCATCTACTCCGAAGAGCGTCAGAAGCCTTTCAGATCTCGGATAAAGAGTTACGGATTTGCCTATAACTCAACCTACTTCCTTAGACTAGCACTTCCATCCGCTAGCTCCACTAACTTTAAGCGTCCTTCCGTCGCACACTGATATCGGTATCGGAATATTAACCGATTTTCCATCGCATACCCCTTTCGGACTTTGCTTAGGACCCGACTAACCCTACGATGACGAGCATCGCGTAGGAAACCTTGGGTTTACGGCGAATACGATTCTCACGTATTTTATCGCTACTCATGCCTGCATGCTCACTTCCAACCGCTCCACCGCTCCTTACCGGTACGGCTTCAACGCTGATTGGAACGCTCTCCTACCACTTGCACTTAATGATTTATACTTTTCTTGCGGCTTTGTTCAAATTTAAAACTTAAGATATTTAAGAATTTATCCGATATCTTAAAGTTTTGTTTGTCTTTCTTCGCTTCTTGGTTATTAAATTTTAAATATCTAAGTTGGGATTTTAAAATTAACAAAGTTCGAAATATTTAAAATTTGAATATAGAAAGCGAAGTATTTTGGATGAGAAATTAATGTTGTGAAGATTTTTTCGATTGAGATAAGGCTTTTAGCCCATCGATTGAGAAAAAATCAAACTCATTAATTTATCGCCAAAAGACGAGCTAGTATAAATGATTAAGTGCAAGTCTAAAGCTTCGGTACTCATTTTAGCCCCGTTATATTTTCCGCGCAAAATCACTAGACCAGTGAGCTATTACGCTATCTTTAAAGGATGGCTGCTTCTAAGCCAACCTCCTGGTTGTTTCAGTAACTTCACATCGTTTTCCACTTAAATGAGATTTGGGGACCTTAGCTGTTAGTCCGGGTTGTTTCCCTCTTGACGACGGATTTTATCACTCGCCGCCTGACTGCCGTGGTTACGCTATAAGTATTCGGAGTTTGATAGGGTTTGGTACATTGGTGTATGCCCTAGCCCATTCAGTGCTCTACCCCTTATAACTACTACACGACGCTATACCTCAATATATTTCGGAGAGAACCAGCTATCACGATGTTTGATTGGCCTTTCACCCCTATCCACAAGTCATCCGGAGCCTTTTCAACGGCCGTCGGTTGGGTCCTCCACCGGCTCTTACACCGGCTTCAACCTGCTCATGGATAGATCACATCGTTTCGGGTCTGCAGCATCTGACTAATTGCCCTATTAAGACTCGCTTTCGCTACGGCTCCGGGTTTCCTTAACCTCGCCAGACACCACAACTCGCAGGCTCATTATGCAAAAGGCAGTCCATCACACTGCTATACTCATTAAAACTAATCGTTAATCATTATCTCTAAATTTAGACCATAAAATTTTGTTTGTGTCATTTATGATTAAATTTTATCAGATCAAAATTTAGAATTTCAAATACGCAGGATTTTTAGATGATTTTTTATGAAACAAGGCAAGGCTAGCCAGATTCGGCTGCCGCAGTCGCAGTTTCATAAAAAAGGGCTAAAAAGCCAAGCTGGATTAATTTTAAAGAGTATAGCATAGTGCTCTGAATGATTGTAAGCAAACGGTTTCAGGTTCTATTTCACTCGGCTCACCGCCGTTCTTTTCACCTTTCCCTCACGGTACTTGTACGCTATCGGTCTAGTAGTAGTATTTAGGGTTGGATCGTGGTCGACCCGGCTTCAGACAGGATTTCACGTGTCCCGTCCTACTCAGGATACCGCTAAGTAAGGATGTGATTTCATATACGGGAGTATCACCCTCTATGCCTAACCTTTCCAGATTGTTCTATTATCAGATCCTAGTCTATGTTGCGGTCCTACAACCCCACTAGTAAACTAGTGGTTTGCCCTCTTACGCGTTCGCTCGCCGCTACTAGCGTAATCTCTATTGATTTCTTTTCCTGCGGGTACTTAGATGTTTCAGTTCCCCGCGTTGGCTCCATTAATGGTAACACATATCGCTATGTATTGGGTTGCCCCATTCAGAAATTCCCGGATCAAAGCCCCTTGACGGCTCCCCGAGACTTATCGCAGCCTGGCACGTCTTTCATCGCCTCTACTAGCCAAGGCATCCACCGTTCGCTCTTAGTAGCTTACCTTTTATATATTTTTTACTTCGCAGACCGGCAAAGCCGCTCTTTGCGACGGGGAGCTTCGCTCCCTCGACCCACCTAAAGCACAGCAACGCTTTCGGCGTTGCCGTAAAATTTCTATAAAAGAAATCATTTAGGATTAGATTCGTAAAAAATACTTAGACTATTTTTATTTATATATTCTAATTCGCATTACTTCCTTGTTAAAGATAAAATCGATCTAACTAAGCTAGTTGGTTTACGGATAAGCATTTTTGAATTGCTTTATCTTTAAAACCTAAGCGTTAAATTTATTCTATAGTATTTGATTAACTCGAATTAAGACGGAAAGAGATCAAACTTATAAAGTAAGTTAAGCTCTATAAGCGTGTATTGATCTTAGCTTTTAGCTTTGGATAACATAAAAAGCTAAAGGCTTGGCATCACTTCGAATAATCAAAGCTTTAACAAGTCCTGTAAAATTGTTTTATTAAAACTTGATTGTGACTTTAACAATGGTACTTTAAAGAACGTTTAGGGTAAACCTAAATAGAAAATTTTAAGTTATGGCAGTTTGATCAAATTTGTTAAATTTAACAAACCGATCTGCTTGGATAAAACCGAATTAAAATTCTCTATTTAGATCTACATTACAAATATCTTATGGTGGAGAATAGCGGGATCGAACCGCTGACCTCCTGCGTGCAAAGCAGGCGCTCTCCCAGCTGAGCTAATTCCCCATCTTCGTTTATCTTTTTTCCTTATACTTCGTCAGTTTTTGCAAAAACCATCGTTGCGTATATATAATACGCTCTTGATTTTCTTAAAACTTGCTCGTCTAAGAAAAAAATCTAAACAAATCTATTTTAAAAATATAAAATAAATTGTATTAAGCAATTAATTCTTACTTTAATATATTAAGGAAAATAGCTTATAAAATACAAGACTAAAATTTAATCTTGTCCGTCAATCTCTCAAACCTAAACAAGCTCGATTGAGCATGCTTAGAGCTAATAAATAATATGTTAGCGCTAAGACTTTATGATAGATACCTTGTGAGAGGATATCTATTTGTACTCTAGAAAGGAGGTGATCCAACCGCAGGTTCTCCTACGGTTACCTTGTTACGACTTCACCCCAGTCGCTGATTCCACTGTGGAGGGTAGCGAATTTCGCATTCCCGCTTCGAGTGAAATCAACTCCCATGGTGTGACGGGCGGTGAGTACAAGACCCGGGAACGTATTCACCGTAGCATGGCTGATCTACGATTACTAGCGATTCCGGCTTCATGGAGTCGAGTTGCAGACTCCAATCCGAACTAGGACATATTTTTTAGATTTGCTCCATCTCGCGATATTGCGTCTTATTGTATATGCCATTGTAGCACGTGTGTCGCCCCGGACATAAGGGCCATGATGACTTGACGTCGTCCACACCTTCCTCCTCCTTACGAAGGCAGTCTCATTAGAGTGCTCGGCCGAACCGTTAGCAACTAATGACGTGGGTTGCGCTCGTTGCGGGACTTAACCCAACATCTCACGACACGAGCTGACGACAGCCGTGCAGCACCTGTCTTAACATTTCTGCAAGCAGACACTCTTCCATCTCTGGATGATTTGTTAGATATCAAGTCCGGGTAAGGTTCTTCGCGTATCTTCGAATTAAACCACATGCTCCACCGCTTGTGCGGGTCCCCGTCTATTCCTTTGAGTTTTAATCTTGCGACCGTACTCCCCAGGCGGTATACTTAATCCGTTAGGTGGATTACTGCCGTGACTAGCACAGCAACAACCGGTATACATCGTTTAGGGCGTGGACTACCAGGGTATCTAATCCTGTTTGCTCCCCACGCTTTCACGCATTAGCGTCAGTTAAGTTCCAGCAGATCGCCTTCGCAATAGGTATTCTTCTTGATATCTACGGATTTTACCCCTACACCAAGAATTCCATCTGCCTCTCCCTTACTCTAGATTATCAGTTTCCCAAGCAGTTTAACGGTTAAGCCGTTAGATTTCACAAGAGACTTGATAATCCGCCTACGCGTCCTTTACGCCCAGTGATTCCGAGTAACGCTTGCACCCTCCGTATTACCGCGGCTGCTGGCACGGAGTTAGCCGGTGCTTATTCGTTAGGTACCGTCATTATTCTTCCCTAACAAAAGGAGTTTACGCTCCGAAAAGTGTCATCCTCCACGCGGCGTTGCTGCGTCAGGGTTTCCCCCATTGCGCAATATTCCCTACTGCTGCCTCCCGTAGGAGTTTGGACCGTGTCTCAGTTCCAATGTGACTGATCATCCTCTCAGACCAGTTACGCGTCATAGCCTCGGTAGGCCGTTACCCCACCGACTAGCTGATACGATATAGTCTCATCCCTTGCCGAAATTCTTTCCCGATTTATCTTATGGTAAAAAGGAGTATGGAGTATTAGCAGTCATTTCTAACTGTTGTCCTCCAGCAAGGGGCAGATTAGCTATATATTACTCACCCGTGCGCCACTAAATTTAAAAGAGCAAGCTCTTTTAAATTCCGTTCGACTTGCATGTATTAGGCACGCCGCCAGCGTTCACTCTGAGCCAGGATCAAACTCTCCATATTTATACTTCTCGCAACGGCAAAGCCGTTACTGCGAGCGGGAGCTTTCGCTCCCTGCACCCACCTAAAGTTACAAAGATTTGCAAAAAACAAGTTTTTTGCAAATCATAAATTTCTAAGGATAGCATTAAAACCGAAGCTTAGCTTTGGTCTATTCTGCGTCTTAAATTTAATCTATGATTTAAACTCTTTATACTTATACAGGTAGATACGATTATGAAGTTTTTAATCTAAAAACTTTATGTTTTTGTAACATTGTTTTTATGGATAGGTTTAGTTAAAGCTAGATGCTAATTAGATATTCGTTACGGATGTAAAAAATAATCTAAATTTCGATCCGGCGATCTAAATCTTAAATCCATAGGCTCAATCGATCACTTGTTTAGATTTCAAAGATTGACTAAAGATATTTGTTTTTAACAGTTAAAATTTTAAAAAACGCGTTCGCTAAAAGGCTAAAACTACTAGGACTTAAGAGTTAAGAAAGCAGGTTCGGCTCGATGCGAAACAGAATTGTGATTATACAAGAGTGATGCTTAAAGGGGGCTGAATATAAAAGATTTTAAACTAAATAAATTTTATGTTCGGCATGTGCTATAACTTCGCCGATGATAGCGCTACTAGCGTAGCCTGCGTTTTTTAAATTTACAAGCGCTCGCGCCGCGTCCTTTTCCGCTACGGCAAGCAGAAGTCCGCCGCTGGTTTGCGCGTCGCAAAGCGTTATGTCCGGCTCGGAATCGACACCAGGCGCGATAAATTTTAAATTTTTATAGCTTCCGGCGGGGATTAGCCCCTCGTCAAGGCATCTGAGGGCGCTTTTTAAAAGCGGAATTTTACTGGGATAAATTTTAAAACTCACGCTTTCATTTATCATCTCAAGCGCGTGTCCAAGTAGTCCAAAGCCCGTCACATCGGTCGCGGCATGTATTTTTAGACCCGCTAACGCGCCCACGGCATAAAAATTTAACAAAATCATGCTCTCTATCGCGTCACGAAATTCTTCAAATTTAAGAAATTTCGCCTTAATAGCCGTAGCGATGATGCCCGTACCGAGGGGTTTTGTTAGGATCAGCAGGTCGCCTTCGCGCGCTGTATTATTGCTCCAAAATTTACGCGGATTCACGCGCCCCGTAACGCTAAGTCCGTAATAAATTTCGGGAGTAGAGATGGTGTGGCCGCCCACCAAGACCCCTCCGCACTCTTTGATCTTGTCTTTGCCGCCGCGCAGAATTTCGCGTAGAATTTCGTTTGAGAAATGACAATCGTCAAAACCCACGATGTTTAGGGCGTTTATCACTTCGCCGCCCATCGCAAATACGTCGCTTAGGGAGTTTGCCGCTGCGATCTGTCCGAAAATAAACGGATCGTCCACCAAAGGGGTGATGAAATCGAGCGTCTGCACGAGCGCAAGATCGTCGCTTAAACGAAATACGCTCGCATCTTCGTTGCTGCAGATGGACGAAAGCAGGCTTGCATTGGGCTCGATTAAATTTCCAAGATTTTCGGTTAGACCCGCCGGGTCAAGCTTGGCGGCTCAACCGGCGGCTGCAATAAATTTCGTGAGGTTAAAATCTCTGTAGATCATAGTTTGATTACTTCGTATTTTGATAGGACGTCCATGATTTCGTATGCGTTTGAAATTTCGCCGATCGCGAGCTTATCGACCAGTTTGTAACCCTCTAGGCAGCTTCCGCAGCTTAAAATTTCAGCTCCCGCTTCATTTAGCTTTTTGATCGCCTCAAAGCATTCGTGGCCGCGGTTGGTAGTTATGTGCACGGCGTTGTTTACGCAGATGACCTTCACTGGCTTTTCGTCTAGGTTTAGCGCCGCGCCTAAAAATTTAGCAAGCAAGCTCTTTCCGATCGGGCCGCTTCCGCACTGCTCCTCGTTTAGGAATATCACCTTGCCTCTTTTTGGCGCCGTGACATTACAATAAATATCGTCGATACTTTCATCTTTAAGCTCGTCCGTTTTTACGGTTTTTATAAGCGTATCGGCGCCCGCTTGTGAAATTTTCGCCTCAAAGCCGTTTTTAGCCAAAAAGCGTTTTATGTTTTCGCGTGGCGCTACGTCGTTTACTAAAATTTCTAAACTCTCTGCGATTTTTAGCTCGCCGAGGGCTTTTTTAGCGCGTAAAAGCGGTTCCGGGCAATTTAAATTGCGACAATCTAGTTGCATATGTAATCCTTAAAAATAAAATTCTTTGAACCTCAAAGCTAATGCGAGCCGCACGCAAGCAGACCCGCATAAAATTTACCCAAGTTATAAGCGCGGGTACTTCGCTTCAAATTGCGATTTAGCAATCTGCCCTTTATCGAGCAGCTCGCGATACCAGTAGTGGTGAAGTACGTAAACTTCCTCCTCCGGCTTGTGTCCGTCGATCATCGAGTGGATAGCGCCGCTGATCGCAAAGACCGCCATATAGATATGCACGAGCAAAAATACCGCGCAGACCGCACCCAAAAAATTATGAATAATCGCGCTTGCTCTTAAAATTTCGATCTGGCTCATACCTAGCGCGCTTCTCATCTCAGGGATATTGTAATCTAAGAAAAACATCGATGCGCCCGTGGCTATCATCACTATGCCGCCTAAAGTCGCGACCCAAAACCACGCTTTTTGGCCGGCGTTAAATTTACCCGCGGGAATCGTGCGCTTCTTTTTGCTTAGATAACCGCCCACGATCATCATCCATTTGATATCGTAAGCTCGCGGTAGCATACGCCAAAACCATGTCACTAGCATAGGCATAACGGCGATCGCAAAGGCTATCGTAGCTAGTCCGTGAGCGTTTTTACAAAATCTCACGAAAGCGCCACCGCCGAATTCTTCGCCAAACATCATAATCAAGCCGGTCGGAACCAAAATCGCCCATGCGACGGCCGCTACAAGATGGTATAGTCGTTCAAATTTATTAAACGCATAGATCGGCTTGCCCGCATGATGATCGAAGGGCTTCGGTCCTATGATCGCGTAGTGCCCAATAAAAGCTATGATTACGCCCAAAACCGCGCCCAGTGCCAACCAAGCAAAAAAGCCCGAGCTTTGCAGATGTCCTTGAAATTGCAGAAAAATCGGACCGAAGCCGTTGCCGTAGCTATCGATGTTTTCAAGCCTTGCATTGCCCCAAACATCGCTATTCCCCTGCACGATATCGGCATATTTTTTCTCTTCGGCCTGCGCATAAATACAGGCAAAAAGCTCGAGAAACAATCTTTTCATGGATTTCCTTAGATATAAAATTCAAGCCGATTATATCATTTTTTGCAAAAAATTTTCTTACAAAGCAAAATTACATTTTTGCATTAAGTGCGGCGCTAGTTTCGCCGCGCATACTCGTCGTAGCCGAATTTTTTGATTGCCAAAACCTCTCCGTGCTCGTCCGCTAAGACGAGATCGGGCAGCTTGATGCCGTTAAAGGTCGTGTTTTTCACGATCGTGTAGTGGATCTGATCCTCGAAAATCACCCGATCGCCGATCTTTAGCGGCGCATCAAATTTATACTCGGGCTGCCCGCTCTCAAGCCCCACGATATCGCCTGCGAGGCAGGTATTGCCGCCGAAACGATAGCTAAATTTACCGCTCTCGCTCTCGCCGCGCACCGCAGGACGATACGGCATCAGCACGGTATCGGGCATATGGGCTTCAGCGGAAGCGTCTAAAATAGCGATTTTAGCGCCATTTTCTACAATATCAAGCACGCTAGCGACTAAATACCCGCACTCCCAGCCGACTGCCTCGCCTGGCTCGAGATAAATTTCGACTTCATATTTTTCGCGAAATTTTTTGATCAAATCTATCAGTAGCTCCACGTCGTAGCCTGCGCGCGTGATATGATGACCGCCTCCGAAATTTAGCCACTTTAGCCCTCCGAAATACTTGCTAAATTTCGCCTCGAAAACCTCGAGCACCCGCTCTAGGCTCTGCGCGCTTTCTTCGCACAGCGCGTGAAAATGCAGCCCCGAGATGCCGCGCAAAAACTCGCCGTCTTGCAAGATCGCCCGCTGCAGCGCTTCAAGGCTCATCCCGAGCCTGCTAAAGCTGCCGCACGGATTGTAAGCGTCTTTGGGCGCGAAGGAGGTCTGCGGATTTAGCCGCAAGCCGCACGACGCGCCCGCAGCGAGCGCCTTTGCGCGGTATTTTTGCCACTGCGCGGCGCTATTGAATACGACGTGATTTGAAATTTTTAAAATTTCATTCAAATCATCCTCTTTGAACGCGGGCGAGTATGTGTGGATTTCGCCGTTTTTGATAAATTCCGCGGCAAATTTCGCCTCATGCAGACCGCTGCAAGTGGCGCCCCAGAGGTATTTGTCAACGTAAGGCATCGCGAAGCCAAACGCAAAGCCTTTTAGCGCGCATAGAATTTTTGCGCCGCTTCGCTCGCCTACGCCGCGTAAAATTTCTAAATTTTTTACCAGTTTTTGCTCCTCGCACACGTAAGCGGGGGTTGAAATTTCATCGATTTTCATCGTTTTTCCTCATTAAATTTTTACGCAATTATATAAAATTTTATGAATTTTTGGTTAAAATCGCCCAATCTTTAAAAAAGGATAAAAATGGTAGAGATAGAATTTTTAGGACCGATAGGGCGCGAGCCCCTGCGCCTAAACGCAAACTCCTTGCAGGAGGTAAAAGCGGAGCTGCAAAAGGACGAAAGTCTGCGGGAGTGGCTCGCAAACTGCGCCGTAGCGGTAAACGATAAGATGATTTATGATGCGAATTTCGCGCTTAAATCCGGCGATCGCGTGAGCCTTCTGCCTCCCGTTTGCGGCGGCTAAACTTAGGAAGCGACGATGAGCGAGGCTAAATTTAATCCGGAAATTTTAAGCGGGATCGAGCCTGAAATTTATGAGGGCAGCTTGAACGTAGATGCGATTTTATCGCGCTGGTACGCTAAATTTAAGGACGTAAATTGCGGCGCGTTTATCACCTTCGTGGGCATCGTGCGCGATGAGGGCGGCATCTGCGCATTGAGCTTCGATATATACGAGCCGATTTTGCGGACTTGGTTCGAAGCGTGGCAGCAAAAGGCCGCGGCGCAGGGTGCATTCGTGCTTTTTGCACATGCAAACGGGGATGTGCCGATCCACGAAAGCTCCTACGCCGCAGGCGTCGTAAGTCCGCAGCGTAAGGTCGCTCTGGCGCTAATAAACGAGTTTGTGGAGGATTTCAAGGCGGCCGCGCCGATCTGGAAATACGACGTAAAGGGCGGCAAAATCGAGAGCGGCAAGGTAGTAGACGGGAAGAGGATCTACGCAGCGGATCGCTCGCACAGAGTAAAAGGCGCAGGGCTTTTGGGCTAAATTTAAAAGCATGCGCTGTTTTATCCCCACAGGCTTGCTTCAATTCAATCAAATTTAATCAAAACGGCGATTGCGCCGACAAGCAAAATTCCGCGTAGAGATACTGCAGAATTTCAAAATAAAGATTTTGTGTAAATTTAGCGGCTGAGGCTAAATTTAAAGCTCAAAATTTCAATCCAACTCCGTGCCTGCGCTCCGATAAGCATGGCAAGCGAGAACTAAAATTTCAAATCTAAATTTATAGCAAATTTAATCAATCCAGTGGGCGTGCTGCACAGCAAATAAAATGGCGCTACAATCGTCTTGTAAGCCCGTGTAGCATAAATAAAATTAAACCCAAATTCGCGCGCGGTATCTGCAAGCACAAATGAAACGCAGTGCAATGAAATTTTAAAATTTCATCGCAAATATAACCATCTCTGCTAAGCGGCGGCTAAAATTTAAACACGTCCTTGGCTTCAGCGATGCGCTCGCCAAGGTTCGTAGCGGTATCTTCGCCACTTGCTGCGCACCTAAAGATCGGCTCAAGCACCTCAGCAAAAAAGCCGTTTAGCCCCTCTTGCATGATCTGCGCATTGTTTTGATAGCGCGCTAGCCCCATAAATATGCCATGTCCGATCGTGCCGAGGCCCTTTGCCTCATCGGCGATAAATTTATTCAGCGCCTTGCAAACTGCAACGACCGCGCTTGCATTTACGATCTCGCGATCTCTTAAATAATCCTCAAGCGCGCCGTAATCGCACTCGCATCTGATCCATCTAAACGCCTTCGCAATCGACGGCGAAACGCATTTGTGCTCATTTAGAGTGCATAGGACGTATAAATTTTTAGGCACCGCAAAATATGAGTGGCCGTCCTTTAAAACGACGCTGGTGCGCGCTTTTTCGACCTCTTCAAAGCCGTCGATTACGTGGGAATTTTTCGTGCGGATCAGCGAAAGCTCGTCTTCCTCGTCGTAGCGGCGATCCAAAAGCACCGCGGCTTCGCCTAAAATTTTATCCAAGCTCGCAGCACCTGCATTGTCGATCA
Organism: uncultured Campylobacter sp.; assembly: GCF_938017775.1. Lineage (GTDB taxonomy): Bacteria > Campylobacterota > Campylobacteria > Campylobacterales > Campylobacteraceae > Campylobacter_B. The sequence goes on along the minus strand of NZ_CALIIU010000009.1, from coordinate 27,716 downwards.
GAAAATAATACTCGCCCTTCGGATCGTTTAGCGCCTCTTTGCAAAGCGCCTTAAACTCGCCATTGATGAAACTTTTGCCGTAAAATCCGTCGATGAAATCACTGTATTCAAAGCCTTCGTGCAGGCAAATGTAGCGGAAATTTTTGGTCGCAAGTTTCTTTTCGGTGATCAAAGATCGCAATCTGCGGGTCTTGCCGGTGCCGATTGCGCCGTAAAATATCGTATTTTTCGCGACCTCTTCGCTTTTGTAGTTTTTGACGTATTCAAAAAATAGCGAGGAGTACACGATCCTAGCCGCACCCACGACATCCTGCGGATACGGGGTAAATTCCGCGATAAATCGCGAACTTACTTCGTAAAATTCTTCGAAAATTTCAACCTTTTCGTCATAGAGCAAAGATAAAATTTGTGCGGTTTCATCGCGATAAACGAGAGTCGGAAACTCATCGTTGCACTGCGCAAATATGCTAGCTAGCAGATAGAGCTTTTCGCGCGAAATTTGCGCAAAATCGCCGCCCTCGGCAAGTCCTAAATTTAGCATCCCGTCATCGCTTAGGTAGCTATCGATCAGATAGAAATTATCGGCATTTATCGCGGATTTTAAAAATTCCATCAGCACGAAGGGCTGATTATGCAGCGCGACGTCGAAAAAATCGATCGCCAAAGCGCTGTCCACCGCCGTAAGAAGCCTGTAAAGCTCGTCGTAGAAATTGACTAGCTTTTGTTTAAAAATATCGCGCGCGGTACGCTCCTGCGAATAGCTATTGAAATTTTTTACGATATTTTCGATGAAAACATAAAGCGATACGATGTTTTTATCCTCGCCGCTAAGCACGCTATCTACGCTTTTTACGGCATTTTTAGGAAACAGCTCCTTTTTGCCGACGATGCGGTCTTTGAAAGCGAAATCGTAATAAAACGCGCTGATATTGGAATCAAAAAACTGATCCATAAAGAAATACTCGGCGTGCGCGAACTTCTCGCCCAAAGATAAAATTTTGCAGCTTCTAAGATTGCCGTCACTGAGATTTATATATAAAGTTTGCAAAAACTCGTTCTCGGTCTCATCAAAGCTCGCCAGGCAGCGCTTTATCTCGCCTAAATACTTTGAAATCGCGGTTTGTTTTTTAAGCCAGAATTGGTTTTTGTTGTGATTTTTCCAGCTGGCGACCAGCGACTCTATCTTTTCCTTGCTAAAATCTTGCATGACTCATCCTTGAAAGATTAAAATTGTGTATTGTACTTGAATTTAAATAAATAATTAATAAAACTCTGATCTCGCGACGGAGCGCGAAAGCAAATTTTATTAAATTTACGCGTTAGGAAGCGGTAGGAAATTTTAAAATTTACTGCGCGCTAGATCTATCCGCGACCCTGCACCAGCGGGACGAACTCGCAGGCGCCAAGCTCCTCTTCTTTGATCTCGGACGGCGAAATTTTACTAAATCTAACGATCTTTTGCGAGCCGCCTCTATTCATCGGAGCAACCAAAATTCCGCCGATTGCCAGCTGCGCAAACAGCCGTTCGTCGATCCGCTCGGCGCACGCGGAGAGCAATATCCTATCGAAAGGGGCGAAATTTTTCCACCCCGCGTTGCCGTCGTCGTGACGCAGGCTGATATTTGAAATCCCAAGATTCGCAAAGTGCCTTTTCGCCTCGCCCACCAGCCGCTCGACGCGCTCGACGGCAAAGACGCGATGAACCATCCTGCTTAAAATCGCCGCTTGATAGCCGCTGCCGCAGCCGATCTCTAAAATTTTCTCGACCTTCGGATCCACGCTTAGCGCCATCGTCATGCGCGCGACCGTCAGCGGCGAGCTGATCCACTGGCTGGCCAAAATGGGCTGCGCGTTAAGGCTGAAAGCGTGCGCGCCGAGTGGGGCGAACTCGCTTCTAGCGACGCTGCAAAACGCCTCAAAAAGCGCCGGATTTAAACTCACCTGCTCGGCGATGTCGTTCGCCATCTTTTCACAGCGAAGCCGCTCTAGCGAGACCATAACGCGCTCCCGATTAAATTTGATCCGAATTTAAAGCCGCGGAAATTTTCACTCCGTTTAAATTCTAAGCTGTTAAAATTTTGAAAAATGCTGCCCGAGCGCCTAAGCCGCGCCGAAGGAGCGTATGCTGCATTTTTGCGGTACATAGCGCGGCTAAATTTTAAAAATTTTGCTGAGGAGATACTTGCTGTGCGATCATATCGCGACGATATAACGCCCGTCGCGCCCCCGCGTCGCGCCGAAAAAATTCGCTCCGCGACGCCGAGCTCGGCCGATAAAATTTGAGCTTTGCTTCCGCGCTGCAACGATGAAATTTGCGCCGAGTATCCGAACCCTGCCGCAAAATCGCGCCCTAATAAAATTTGTTGCGTGCGTTTGAACTCGGGTAAAAGAGCACGCGCTGGATCTGCAGGCCGCACAGACAAAGCCTCTGCCGCGCAGGCGCCCGTAAAAATCGTGCGGGCGCGCGATCCATAAGTGCCCGTCGCTAAAGTCGTCGCTGCACCTTTAAATTTTATCAAAAAGCTCTCTGCGCGCCTAGTCGCGACGGCTCTAAATTTCAAACCGCAAAATCCGCTAAAAATCATCGAAACTCAAACTTCCTTTGCTGTAGTTCGTGACCTTGCTCTCGAAAAAGTTGCTCTTTTGATCATTAAATTTAGAAAAATCATCGACCCATTTTATCGGATGTTTCGCGCCGTATCGCTTCTCAAGCCCGATGGCGAGCAGGCGCTGATCGACCAGGTAGTGGATGTATTCTTCGATGATGTCGTCCGTAAAGCCCATGATTTGATTGTCCGTGATGTATTTGCCCCAATCGATCTCTAAGTTTCCCGCCGTCTCAAACATCTCGTAAATTTTATCCACGTTGCGCTTGTTAAACAGATCGGCGCGCTCCTTGCGGACGGAATTTATCATGTTTTGAAATAGCAGTAGATGCGTGATCTCGTCGCGCTGTATGAAGCGGATCATCTGCGCGCTGCCTAGCATCTTGCCCGCGCGAGCGAGCGCATAGATCGAGGTAAAGCCGCTGTAGAAGTAGATACCCTCTAAAATTTGATTCGCCACCATCGCCAGCAGCAGCTTATCATCGCTAACCTCGCCCGCAAGCTCCTCATAGACGCTTGAGATGTAGTCGTTTTTCCTGCGGAGCATATCGTCGTGCTTCTCCATCTCGTAAATGAGATCGGTATTTTCACAGATCGCTTCTACCATGACGGCGTAGGATTTGCTGTGGTTGGCCTCCTCGTAGGCTTGGCGAGCGAGAACGGCGTTGATCTCCGGAGCCGTGATATAAGGGTTGATATTATCGGCGAGATTGTTGGTCTGAAAGCTATCCATCGATATCAGCTGGCTCCACACGAGATCGTACATCCGCTTCTCGGCGCTTGTGAGATTGAAGTTATAATCGCGCACGTCGTCGGTGGTATCGACCTCTTTAGGAAACCAGGTGTTGGCCTCCATCAGATCCCAAAGCTTCAGCGCCCATTGATATTTCGCCTTGGTAAAATTTAAAATTCCCTGCGGATTGCCGCCGAAGACCTTACGATCGGTAAGCGTCTCGTCGGAGAAGGGGTTGTAGATTTTTTTCCTATCCATTTTTTGCCTTTTTAAAAATTTAGGGCGTATTGTAACGAAAAAAATCTTATCGAAGGCTTTGCGGGTAAAATTTAAAGGCGTGAAATTTCACCCGTAAAATTTGCGCGGAATTTTATAAAACGCGCACAGCTCGGCAGGAGCACATGGCGGAATTCCGTAGCCAGCCGAGTGAGGCGAAATTTTATGCTAGCTGAACGGTCGAAATTTCGAGATGGAATTTTACGGCAAAGCTTTATGATAAAATTTTATGACGGAGCTTTGAAAAGAAATTTTAAAGGTGGAACTACGGTGCGATTTCGTTTATTTGCTTCGTGCTAATGCCTGCGGCAAACGGCGAGGCGAATTTTATCGCAGCTCAATATACGCCAAACAATGCGCGGCGCGCTAAATAAAATTTCATCGCATTCATCGCAGCAAGACGCGCGCGACGGCGTAAATTTAATCAAAATTTCGAAGTTCGATCTTTAGATCGGTGCGGATTTTGCTTGGATCAAAGCTCGCAAGCGGTGCGTCTAAATTACCGAAATTATCGCCTGTAGGCAGGAAGTTTTGCAGATAATAGACGCCGCGGTAGCCCTCACTCCATAGAATTTGCGCCATCTGCTCGATCTTTACTTCGTTTAAAAAATCGGCATGCACGGTCGTGCGCACCTCAAATTTAAAATTTTGCCGCAGCAAAAGCCTAAGAGTTTGCAGAAATTTATCGTATAAGCTTGACTTCGTGATGAGCTCAAAATCCTGCCGCGGCGCCTTAAAATCAAGCGCGATATAATCGATCAGCCCTAGGCTTAGCGCCTCTTCGATCTTTTGCGGATTCGAGCCGTTGGTATCAACCTTGAGCAAAAAGCCGCGCTGCTTAACTTCGTGCGCCAGCGGGATAAAATCGCTCGCACAGGTGCATTCGCCGCCGCTAAATACGATGCCCTGAAGCTTGCCCGTGCGCGCATCCAAAAAGCGCAGAAACTCTTCGTTTGAAATTTTACCCCCTGAAGTAACGATTTGAGGGTTGTAGCAGTAATTGCAGCGCATATTGCAGCCGCAAAACCACGCGATCGCGGCGATGTGGTCAGGAAAATCAAGCATCGTAAACGGCGTGATCTCGTAAATCTGCGCATTACGCAGGTTTAAGGCTTGCGGCGGCTTCGTATGCGTTTGCTGCATTTGGCCGGTAGCGGCGACTAGGCTATTTGTTTTTTGTCTTTTTTCTCTTCAAAAAAGACGCGCTCTTTGTGTTCGCCCTTCTTTCCGATATTAAAGCTCTCTACTGGGCGCAAATAGCCCATCACTCTTGTGTAAACGACGCATTTTGTGCGTTTTGCTTCTAACTCTTTTGGAAATTCCATTCTCCATCCTTTCACTAAGATTAAAATTTAAATCGCTATTTAGGCGCCCTTGCTCTGCTTGGCTTTGTATTCCGCCAGCAGCTCCTCGTCGCATTTTGGGCAATATTCGTGCTCTCCCGCGATATAGCCGTGCTTATGACAGACGCTGAAAATCGGCGTGATCGTGATATAGGGAAGTTTGTAGTTTTGCACTACGCTTTTTACGAGCTGTTTACACGCCTGAGCCGAGCTGATGCGCTCCTTCATATACAGATGCAGCACCGTGCCGCCTGTATAGGAGCTTTGCAGCTCGTCCTGCATCGCCAGAGCCTCGAACGGATCGCTTCCGAAATTTGCCGGAAGCTGCGTCGAATTGGTGTAGTATATGTTTTTATCAAATCCCGCTTGGATGATATCTGCGTAGCGCTTCTTATCCTCTTTGGCGAAGCGATACGTCGTACCCTCGGCAGGCGTGGCTTCGAGATTGTATAGATTGCCCGTCTGCTCCTGAAACGAGCGGATCTTCTCGCGCAGATACTCAACCATTTTAAGGGCAAATTTACGCCCGAATTCCGTCGTAATATCCTCTTTGTTGCCGCTGAAATTTCGGATCATCTCGTTTGCGCCGTTGATACCGATGGTGCTGAAATGGTTGTTAAAGCCTGGCAGATAGCGCTTCGTATATGGATACAAGCCGCGCTCGAACATCTCGGTAACAAATTTTCGCTTCTTTTCAAGCGTCGATTTAGCAAGCTCCAAAAGCTCGTCCAGCCTCGCATATAGCGCCTCCTCGTTATTTTTATACAGATAGCCTAGGCGGGCTAAATTTATAGTTACGACGCCGATGCTTCCCGTCATCTCCGCGCTCCCGAAAAGCCCTCCGCCGCGCTTAAGAAGCTCGCGCAGATCAAGCTGCAAGCGGCAGCACATCGAGCGCACGGCGCCCGGCTTATACGCCTTTGGATTGGGTACGCGCTCGCCCTTTTCGTTCGTGATATATTGCGAGCCGATAAAATTTTGAAAATAGCTCGAGCCTACCTTGGCGGTGTTTTCAAAAACCGCATCGGCTGCAGGAGTATCCCAATCAAACTCCTCCGTCAAATTTACCGTAGGAATCGGGAAGGTAAACGGCTGGCCGCACTTATCACCTGTCGTTAAAACCTCGTAAAACGCGATCACGATGCGGTTCATCTCAGGCTCGAAATCGCCGTAAGTCATCGCCTCAAGCGAGTCCTTGCCGCGCCTTTTAGCCTCTGCTAAAAGCTCCTCGTCGCGTAAATTTTTAAATAGATGCTCATTGTTATGCGTAGGGATCTGCGTTTTTAGATCATCCGGGCAGGTCATATCGATGGTGACGTTGGTAAACGGACTCTGACCCCAGCGCGCCGGAACGTTTAGGTTGAATACGAAGCTCGTAATCGCCTTTTTAACCTCATCGTCGCTTAATTTATCGCGGAAAACGTATGGCGCCAGATATGTATCAAAGCTGCTAAACGCCTGTGCGCCCGCCCACTCGCTTTGTAAAATTCCAAGGAAATTCGCCATCTGATACAGCGCTTCGCGGAAATGCTTCGGCGCCTTGCTCTCGACCCTGCCGCGCACGCCATTAAAGCCCTCGTTTAGAAGCACGCGCAAGCTCCAGCCCGCGCAATACGCCGTAAGGCAGTCCAGGTCGTGGATATGATAGTCGCCGTTTCGGTGTGCCGCGCCCTCCTCGCGAGAGTAAATTTTATCTAGCCAGTAGTTTGCGATGACCTTGCCGGCGGTGTTGTTTATCAGGCCTGCGTTTGAGTAGCTGGTATTGGAATTTGCCAAAATTCGCCAATCCTGCTTGCTGATGTATTCATTGACCGTCTGGGTGCAGTTGATATAGGTCGTATCCTCCTCAAGCCCCAAAATGTGCTCGCGCTGCATCTTGTGCGTGTGTCGGTAGATCATAAAACTTTTCAAAACGGCGAAATCGCCCGCTTCAAAGAGCTTTTTCTCGATGAGATCCTGAATATCTTCGACGCTTAATTTATCTTTAAAAACGATCGCGCTCATTACATTATCAAAGACTTTTTCGTCAAATTCGCTACCCACGCTTTTGTAGGCTTTTTTGATAGCATCTTTTATTTTGTAGGATTGAAATTCTTGAAAACTTCCGTCTCTTTTAATGATTCTCTTCATAATAACCCCGCGAATTTTCTGAATAAATTGGCAGAAAGTATATCAAGGAATCTTTAACTCAAAATTAAAGGAACGAGCGGAATATCCGTTACAAATTTTGCTTATAAAAAACGAAATTTAACCAAATCTCGCTATAATCGCGGAGTTTATTTTATAAAATTTGGAAATGCTATGAAAAATTTTAAAATAAGTTTTTTCGTGATCTTGCTGTGTGCCTTTTTAGCGGGCTGCGCTGCGATTAAAGGCTCCAAAAGTACTGATAATTCGGTGCTTGCCGGAGGCATAGATCATACTGGATATCCAAACGCGTACCTAGAGCGCATCGCGGGCGAAAGCATCGCTGATCTGCTCTCAAAGCGTATCGTCGGTAAGAAAGGCGGTAGATTCAGCGTCGTCGGCATCGAGCCACTGGACGGGACAAACGCACACGGCATGGATGCGGAATTTTTAAGCAAAAAAATTAGAATTTCATTGCTGCATTCAGGCAAAGCAGTCGTCACCGACGCCCCAAGTAAAGATGAACTCGTATTTAGCAACGATGGTGTAAGCCGTGGCTATCACGCCGTAGAAAGCGGCTCGATCTACGCACCGGATTACATCTTGGTAGGTAAAATTTTACCGCAAAGCCCCGCTGCGACAAACGACGGTAAGGCAGGATCTAAAAAACTAAAAAGCTTAAATTCTGCATCTAAAAATTCTACCGTACAAGCAAGCGAAAGCCTACTTTTAGAGCTTTCGATGATAGATACTCGCAACAACAAAAGCGTGTGGAAGTATAAAAAAGCGCTTCAAAAGCAAATTTAAGGAATTTTTCGCTAAACTCACGACTCATTTTTTTGAAAGGCGGTGAGGAAAGTGCCTGGAGTAAAGGTATATCCGAACGAATCATTTGACGAAGCTTACAGACGCTTTAAGAAGCAGACTGATCGTAACCTAGTCGTTACCGAGGTTCGCGCGAGACGATTTTTTGAGCCGATGACGGAAGTCCGCAAAAAGCAAAAAATTTCAGCTCGCAAAAAGATGCTTAAACGTCTTTACACGCTACGTCGCTACGAGTCACGCTTGTAGCGGTTTGCGCGGATTTGCGGATTTTAAATTTGCAGATCTGCGCGAAATTTTATCTCACATCTTTTTTAAATTTACAGCCCGCTTAAAATTTTACCCGCCGCGTCAGCGCCGAAATTCCGATCTAAATTTTAAAATTTACCTCTTAAATTTACCCGCCTTTGTGCGGCACTTGCCTTATACCACGCCGGCGAGCCGCTAAATTTTGAAATTTATTTTTACCTATTCGTTTTTTAGATATACTTCTACATAAATTTCAAGGAGCAACCATGGACCTAAACGACTACCTCCACACTCAAGATCAGCAGCCCTCAAACCCTCAAGAAAAAGAAGTAGCACTCATCAAATACACCTTCATCGCGGCCTGCGCCTTAAAAGCTATAGCTGAACTGGTGCTATTGCTATTAGGAATTTACGGCGGATTGGGAGTATTACTAAGCGCAGCGGCATTCGTGCTTTTTATCTTTAGCATTTATAATATCTCTAAGCTTACCGCAAGCCGCAGCCTTTTGCGCAACGTAGCCATTGCCTTTGCGGCAATATTTATAGGCGTATTGTTATTTATATTTTTAGCGGGCGGCATCATCGCTCAAATACTACTTGCATTGGGATTCATCGCATCGTTTCTGTTTTTTTATAGATTCTATCAGGAACTTACCGACACTAGCGGAGTCGCGATATTTTCATATTGCTTTATCGCACTTGTACTTGCAGCTATTGCAAATGCGTTTTTGGCGCGTTTTTCGCTGCCTGCTACGGTGCTGCTCAGCTTAGCGGCTCTTGCGCTTAACGCTTTTGCTATATTCAGCGTAGAGGGTTTTTCTCGTTCGTATTATTCTTATGATCTTAGAGGCAAGAGATAAATTTTGATTGCTTGATCGGTCACAGAAAGACCAGCAGAGAGCTAAATTTTTAAAATTTCAAATCAAGGAGCAAGCCGTGGTCTATTTCAAACACATATTTCTCGCGCTGTTTTGCGGGGCGCTGTTTTGCGGCGTACTTTACGGCGAAAATCCAAATAAAATTTCAAAACAAAATTTTAAATCTGACTTCATCTGGGGCGTTACGATCGACGACGGCTGGTACGATGACGCGCAAGACGCCTCGAGCGCGAAACTACAGAGCATCGTGCGCGCCCTGCAAGCCCTACCCGTAAAGCCGACCGTGCGCGTCGTTATGTCAAAAGAAATTAGCCCGCGCGAGTACGAACCCCTTTTTAGGCGGCTTAGCGAGGTTTCGTACGTGATGGCTTGTCCCGTGGATTCCTACGAGATGAGCTCGTACAAAAGCGTGAAAAGCTACGAAAAGAGGTTTGCGGACGCCTTCGCTGCTCTCGCGCCCTACGTGCAGATCTGGGAGATCGGCAACGAAATAAACGGCGAGGGCTGGCTAGGGGATGATGCGAATTTCATCGCTGCCAAGATGATCGCGGCATTCGAGCTTATCCACAAAAAAGGCGCTAAGACGGCGCTTACTGCGTATTATACGCCGAGCGGAGCGCAGAAAACGCAGATGCGCGAGTGGCTGCAAAAATTCGTGCCGCAGGATATGAAGGAGGGGCTGGATTATCTTTTCGTAAGTTACTACGAGGACGATAACGAGGGCTTTGCGCCTGATTGGAGCGAAATTTTTACAGATCTGCAAAGCGCCTTTCCCGCTTCGAAGCTCGGCATCGGCGAGTGCGGAAACACGGCGTCGGACGCTACGCAGGTGAGCAGAAAGGCGATGATGAGGCGGTATTATACGATGCCGCGCTACGTGCAAAACTACGTGGGCGGGTATTTTTGGTGGTATTTCGTGCAAGACTGCGTAAGCGGGGCGGGACCCGGCGCTTCAAACGGTAAAAATCGCGGCACGCGCAACAAAGCAGAAGCCGCGGACAAACTACTAAAAAGCCTAAGAGAAGCAATAGGCGAAGCGTACAGATAATACGCGGAGGATTTCAAATTTAAAGCAAAATTTTATGCTTTTTAGGTGCAACGAGGTAAAATTTGGACATGAAAACTTTTATAAAAATTTTAAAAATTACCGCCTTGGTCGTGAGCGCTGCGTGCGTGCTTTTTGTGCTGTATATATTTGTGATTTTAAATTTGCTTTTTTCATCCGATACGCCAGAGGGTTGCGATCCTAGTATGCCCACTAGCGCTTGCGATTATATCGATGAAAAATTTGAAAAAGAGCTACAAAATTTGCCCCCGGTCGCCGCTCTGCCGTCCTTAGACAAAAGGCCTGTGTTTTGGCTAGGCAAAGGCGATTTTGCAAAGGGAGCGGAGTTTTATTACCTATATATCAAGGACGAATTCGGAGTTTGGCTTAGATACAAAGATAATGACAGCGACGACTTTTTGCTACAAAAAGATATGCCAGAGCGCTACTATGGATACGACGAGATCGATCGTTCGCCGGACGAAAGGTGGGTAAGTGGAGAGCTTGGATATTATAGCTACGGCATCTACGATATTTCGCTTTTTGAAAATGAAGCCAAGATATTTTCTCAAACGGCGCATAAGGTCGTGAGGAAATTTATCGGTTTCTTTAATCTACACTCTATGAGGGGCACATCTTTTGCAGCTCCGCAAGGCACCGAGGAAAATTTAAACGCTATAAGCGAGCTTCAAACTCCGCTTGCGGATTTTCCGCAAAAGCAGAACTACTCTGCGCTTGGTTGGGCTGATAAATCTGAAGCCAGAGGCTATGTCGGAGATGAAATAGCCAAAAAGCTCGCTCGCAACGTCTTTGAGATAGAGGGCGATGGGTGGCGACAGACCATCCGTATAAACAGCCGCGCCAAAGATATAAAGGTAATCTGCGGAGATGAAATTTGCCTCGCGCTTGCCTTTGATGAAAGCGAATTTAATCGCTGCGATAACGGCGCTGCATCCACGGCAATTTATACGCTAAATTTAAAGCAAAAATTTAATAATTTTCATACGCTTACTAGTAGGAATTTTAACTACGTCAAGCTCGGCGATAAGTATACTTTAGACGATGTGGAATCCTTTAAAATAGTTTTATCAAGATTCAGATATATCGAGGGGTATAACAAAGGTCGCGAGATCACGGACTACGAGGTTATCTTGCGAAATAGCGAGGGCGAGCAGGTCAATGAAATCTGCAGAAACGAAATTAAGAGGGCTCGCAGTCGCTTGCGATAAATCTAAGATAGCGCTGCAGGATTTGGCATATAAGATCGTGATTTCGGCGCGCTTTAATTTAGCTTTTAAAATTTATGCGAGAATTTTAAAATTCTAAGCTTCAGGCCTTAAAATTTGCCCGCGGAGCTTTTAAAATTTATCGCGCGACTTAGGTTTATTTTATCCGCACCAAGACAGCGAAATTTTTAGGGCGTCGCGATAACTAGGTGCAAGATAGCGAAATTTCACAAAGCTGCGGCGAACAAGATACGCAGAGAATGCACGCAAATTTTAAATTTATCTGGATTTTGCCCGCCCGACGCCTAGCACAATTATTTAGCTACAATCCCTCTTGCTCGCTTTACTTTTCGCTCGTCTTACGATTTGCTCGTCTTATAATTCCTGCTTGATATTGCAATTTGCGAAACTACTTGCTGCGCGCCCTTTCGCAAAGCTGCACGGCATGTGGGATTGTGCCCATCGCTCGCAGATTTTGCAGCACATGCACGCGATAAAATTCCGTAACGCAGGCACTTTCAATAAATTTTGATTTAAAAGCGCAAACATAGAGACGATTTAAATTTAAAGCTCACGTGCTCCACAGCTAGCCTGCAAGCGCTCTGCCCGCGAGCAGCCCAGCGTAGCAAAACAGCATACAAACGCATACGCTTAAGACTGCGTTTAGCAGACCGATAGCAAATTCTCGCGCCAGCAATAATTGCAGCGTATCGTAGCTGAACGTAGAAAATGTCGTAAAACCGCCCAGTGCGCCTGCGACAAAAAATACCCGCAGGCTCTGCGTTAAATTTAGTGCGAGCAAAAACCCTATCAGCAGGCTTCCCAGCGCATTCACGCAAAAAATAGCGATCGGAAACGCGCTCCAAAATCCGGCGCGATCCATTGCGCGCGCGATCGCTCCGCTTAAGCCTACTCGCGCCATCGCGCCTACACAGCCGCCTAGCCCAGCTAAAATCAAGTTCGTCAATCCAAGTCCTTTTAAAATTTGTAAATTTTATTTCGCTATCTAGCCTCCATAGGACAAAAGATGTGCGACTTCGCTATTTTAACGCGGCTAGTTAAAATTCAGCTTTTAAAATTTGCTCGCGCTTTTTGAAATTTCGTTTTAAAATTTTACTCGCGCGACGAAACGCGACGTTTTACGCGCCGCCGCAAAATAGCGACTAAGCGCGCGCAGTGTAAGAGGACGGCAAGGCAAAAACTACGAGACGCAAAAGGGCGGCGTAGCAAAACAGCGCACATAGAACCGCTCTGACGCGCCCGTAGCAGGCGCCTAAACCGCGCTTGTAGCAAAACTGAGGCGAGACAAAACGTAGCGTAGTAAAATCGTCCGTAGCGCTACTGTAGTACCTTTTTTAGCGCCAGCGCAAATAGCACGACGTAGAGGACGAGCAGCCATTTTTTCTGCGTTTCGCGCTTTGCACGGCGAGCCTGAGAGGTGCCGAAATACACGCCCAAAAGCCCGCCCACGGCTAGCAGCGCGCCGCGTTCGTAATCTACATGGCCGTTGTACGAAAGGCTTAAAAGCGCGCTAAATGAGCCGAAAACGATGAAAAACAGCCCCATGCAGACCGCTCTTTTGATATCGACGCCCAAAAATCCGACCAAAATCGGCGTCAGAAATACCGCGCCGCCCACGCCCATGCTAAGCGCGATCGCGCCGATAGCAAAGCCGATGAAAAACAGCACCGCACCGTGGGGATCGGCGTTGCCGCCACTTGTTACGTTCGTGCTAAAGAGTTTGAGAAATGAGATCGCAAGCGTCAGCAGGAGGCCGATCTCAAGCATGATTTCTGGCGAGTATTTTACGATGAAGCCCGATATGCTCGCGCCGCACAGCCCTCCGAGCCCCACTGCGATGCCGCTATCTAGGCGAAGCTTGCCCGCGCGGTAGTTCAGATATGAGCCAAAAAGCGAGACGATGAACATCTGCATCACCGAGATGCCCGCGGCGGTCTTGACGTCGTATCCCAGAGCCATCATCACGGGCATTACGACCGTGCCGCCGCCGATACCGAAAAAGCCCGATATGAAGCCAACGATGGCGCCGATAAATGGAAGTTCTAGCATTTATAATCCTTGAAATTTGAGATGAAGTTTATAGCTTTAAAATTTAAAGCTCGCTAAATTTGCGGAATTTTGAATTTGGAAGCGGGGATTTGCGGGGTTTTGAGGCGGGTAATTTTGATCGCGGGATTTCGGTTTGAAATTTTATGTGTGGGATTTGTGAAATTTGGAAATTTACGGGATTTTAAAGCGCGAGATTTCAGAGCGCGGAATTTTAATTGCAGAATTTCGGCTAGAAACTTTAATGCACTGGAGTTACTAGAGTTTGCAGCAATGGCGTATTTTTGCCGCGTTTGCGGATTTTTGGAATTTTAAAGCATGAAATTTTGGCTCAAAATTTTATCGCAACGGAACGCAAGCCATAATTTCAGCTTAAAATTTTATACGGAGCTATCCCGATCTATGTCTGTTTTATCGCAGCTTTGCAGTAGAATTTTGGATCAAAATTTTATGCCTATACTGCACGGTTCGGTTTAAATTTTAAATAAAATTTTACGTTTAGATCGCGGGCGCAGTATTTTTGCCGCGATTAAATTTTCGATAGGGTTCTATCGCGGCGAAATTCCGTAAAGTAAAATTTTAGACAAAATTTCTACAGCGAAATTTCCGCGCTCTGTATTCTAAAAATCGCCGCGAAATCGGTGCAAAGTCACGGCAAGATCGCCGCAAAATTTTATGCGGAGCAGGCAAACGCAAAGAGCGCGAATTTTTTGCAAAATTTACGACGAAATTTCACCGCCAAAAGCTCGTTTAAGGCCGCTCAAAGTTCGCTAAAAGAGTGCCAAAAGACCAAAAAGCCGCCGCAAAATCCTCACGATAAAATTTCGTCCGCAAATTTCTCCCGGAAAAATTGCTTCGGATAGGGTGGGGTTTGAACTCGCGGCAAATTTTTCCGAGCTAAATTTTACGCAAAAATCCGCATTAGACCTGCAAAATTTATCGTAAATTTCTCCGAGTGGTTTTCGCGCCTTATGAAATTTCCAGCACGACCTCCTTTTTTAGCCCGATCTGTTTGATCTCTAGCACGGAAGCGCCGCCCAAGCGCAGCGCAAGCACCTCAGCCTCGCTGCAAGCGCCTGTCAGAGCTATTTCGCGCAGCACCTTGCCGCGCCAGGCCTTAGCGTAGTGGCTTAGCACCTTGCCGCCTTTGATGAAACTAAAACTCAAATATTCGCGCTTCATCTCATAAAATTTTTCGTAAAATCCCGCGCGCAGATCCACGACGCACTCATCCGCCAGATACCGATCCAGCGCGGCGGAGAAGCTGTCGCGATAAAATTTCGCCGCGTCTATGCCGCCGAATTTTTCGCCCTGCTTGAGCTTGTAGTTCGGCAGCGCGTCGCCGCCCAGCACGGGGCCGAAAAGGTTTGAAAAAATTATCGTGTTTCGCTCCGCAAACTCCCGCGCCGCAGTGCTTAGCGACGCGTAGCCTAGGGCGCGATACGCGGTGCCCGTGTAGCGCAAAAGCGCCTTCGCGCAGCCTTTTTCAAAGATATTTTCGCGCAAAGAGGCATCCCATTTTTTCAGCCCGAAAAGCTTGCAAAGCTCCGCCTCGCTCGCTTTATCCACGAAATCCGCGTAAGCGCGCAACATCTGCAGGCGCTTTTCGTAAAGCTCTGTAAAGATAAAATTTCGCTTGCAAATGCGCGTGTCGCCGCCTAGCTCGCTTTTCGTCTCGCTTGGGGAAAATAAAATTTTCATACGCTCTCCTTAAAATTTGCTCATTTTACTAAAATTTTGCTTGCATTAAGCCCGTCTAGGCTCGCGCCGCCCGCTCAAATTTAAGCTAAGCAGCGTATAATGGCGCTAAAAATTCCAAGGACGAAAATGCTTTTAGAAGAGCCGCTGTTTTACTACCGCGAAATTTTAAAGACGCATCCGCAAAGCTACCTCGCAGAGGACGACGCTCAGGTCATCATCGGCATCGATTGCGATTATTTCGATGGATTTAAGATGAGTTTTGAGGCTTTGAGGCTTAAATTTGATGAGGTAAAGGGCGCAAAAGCGGGCGCAAGCGAGTTTAAAAACGCGAGCTTTGCCGGGCTTTTCGGCGTTTTGGGCTACGACATCGTGCGCGCGTTTGAAAATATCGGCGCGCCGAAGCAGGCGCTGTATGACTTCCCGCCGTTTTTTTACGCCGACGCCGCAAACTACCTGCACTACGATAAAATCAGCAAAATTTACGATTTTTACGGCAAAGATACCCAAATTTATGAAAGCCTGCGCGAGCTTAGCTTGCAAGCCTCGCAGCAAAGCTCCGCCGAAGAGGGAGCTGCACCGCAGAGCGCCGCAAGAGCGGACGCTGCGATAAAAGGCGGATCGAAATCGCAAGACGCGTCTGAGCCCGAGCCTCAGAAAAAAGAGCTTAAATTTAAAATTTTAACCGATCTTGGCGCCGAGGAGTCTCATTTTAGCGCGATGGTCGAAGCCGCAAAAGAAAAGATAAAAAGCGGCGACGTGTTTCAGGTCGTGCTGGGCGAAATTTTAGAAGTCGGCACGAATATGGGCAGCCTGGAGTTTTACGAGCGGCTTAAAAAGAACAATCCAAGCCCCTATATGTTTCACTTCCCGACGCCGTACGGCTGCGTCGCGGGCTCCAGCCCCGAGCTGATTATGGAGATCAAAAAGGACGAAATTTTCGTCGCTCCCATCGCGGGCACACGCAGCAGAGGCGCGAATGCCGAGGCCGACGCGGCGCTCGAGCGCAAGCTTTTAAGCGACGAAAAGGAGCTTGCGGAGCATCGGATGCTGATCGATCTAGCTCGCAACGACATCGGCAAATTCGCCACTCCAGCCTCGGTGCGGGTGCAAAATGCGATGCGCGTCGTGCGCTACGAAAGCGTGATGCATATCGTAAGCGAGGTCTACGGCAGCAAGCCGCGCGGGGTAAGCGCGTTTGAGGTGCTTAGCACGATCTTTCCTGCGGGCACGCTAAGCGGCAGCCCGAAGATCCGCGCGATGCAGATCATAAATGAGCTGGAGCGCTACGAGCGCGGCATCTACGGCGGCGGAATCGGATTTTGGCGCTTTAGTGGCGACGTGATGCAAGCGATCTTGATTCGCTCGGCGATCTTCGTAAATCGCGACGCGCAAAATTCCTGCTCGGACGAGAACTCTAAGCGAAATTCCAACTTAAATTTAAACGCTGCTTGCGGCGAGGAGAAGTCCGAAGCGACGGGGCTTTGTGATTTCGCAGCGCAAAAGGGCGGCAGCGAGGCGCAAAATTTACCAGCTCGCGCAAGCAAACGCGACGCGACGTTAAATTTAGAAGCTCGCGCAGGCTGCGGAGCGCTAAATTTAGAAAGCGAGCCGCGTTTTAGCCGCGCGATGCGGTTTGAGACTGCCAAATTTAGCGCGGAGAATTTCGGCTGCGAAGGGCTAAACAATCTCGTATTTATCGGAGCGGGCGCGGGTATAGTTTACGACAGCTCGCCAAAGAGCGAATACGCAGAGATCTGCAAAAAGCGCAAAAGCCCGCTCAAGGTGATCGAGGAACTATGCGAGGAAGTTTAGACGCTTAAGCTTATCGGCTCAGACGCGCCGTTTGCTTCGGTGCGAGTTTGATTCGGCTAAATTTAAAGCGTGTTCGCTGTGAGAGCGTTAAAATTTACGGCTAGCTTCATTAGGCGCCGTAAAGCCGCGCAACGTCGCGACGCGGCAATGCCGCAGCCGCGGGCGAAATTTTAAATTTAGCACGCAAGAGACGCTAAAACGGCGCTAAATTTAGCCGCTGCAAAGCGGTTAAATTTAAACTATTTATAATTTTAAAGAGGCGTAAACGCCCTAAAAAAGGATAAAATTTTGATTTTAATGATAGATAATTACGACAGCTTCGTTTTTAATATTTATCAATACATTTTGGAGCTAAGCGACGAGGAGGTGCGCTACTTCCGCAACGACGAGATAACGCTAGAGCGGGTGCGCGAGCTTGCCCCATCGCACATAATCTTAAGCCCCGGGCCAAATCACCCAAAAGACAGCGGCGTTTGCTTAGAAATTTTGCGCGCGGATTTGGATGTGCCGATTTTGGGCGTGTGTTTGGGGCATCAGGCGATCGGATATGCGGCAGGCGCGGAGATAAAGCAGCTGGAGGTGCCGCTGCACGGCAAGAGCTCGGCGATCGAAATTTACGCAGATGGTGTACTTTTTAGCGGGCTGCCGCGTAAATTTGAAGTAATGCGCTACCACTCGCTTTATGTGGACGAAGCGACGTTGCCGCGCGAGTTTGAAATTTTAGCAAAGAGCGAAAATGACGGCATTATAATGGCGATTAAGCACCGAAGTAAGCCTATTTTCGGCATTCAATTTCATCCCGAGAGCTTTTTTACTCAATACGGCAAAAAAATCATCGAAAATTTCATCAATTACGGCAAAAAGATAATTTTAAAGGAGAAACTCGTGGTAAATTTCGCCCCGTTTATGTTGAAGCTACAAAAGGGCTTCCCGCTAGATAGCGACGATTACGCCGTCATTTGCAAGGCGCTTTATGAGCAGGATTACGACATCGTGCAGCTTGCGGGGCTGCTCGTGCTGATCAGCGAAAAATCGCTCTACCCAAGCAGCCTTACGGCGCTCGTGCGCAGTATATTAAAATATTCGATCACCTACGACGATCCGAGCCCGATGTTTGACATCGTGGGCACGGGCGGCGATAGGCTAAAGACGATCAATATCTCCACGACCGTGGCCTTTATCGCGGCAAGCTTCGGCGTGCGCGTCGCCAAGCACGGCAACCGCGCTATCACCAGCAGATCGGGCAGCTCCGATGCGCTGGATGCTTTGGGCGTGCCGCTACTTAGCGATCTGGCACAGATCAGAGCGCTGCTAGATCGCACCGGGCTAGCGTTTTTTCACGCGCCGTTTTTTCACAAAATCACTGCCGAGGTCAAAGAGGTTCGCGACCGCCTAAAAATCGGCACCGTCTTTAATATAATGGGGCCGCTTCTAAATCCGAATTTAAGCCTAAGCAATCAGATCGTGGGCAATTATCTGGAGAAAGTAAACGGGCTCATCGCCGAAACTCTGATGATTTTGGGGCGCAAGCACGCTCTGGTGGTACACGGAATGGACGGTATGGACGAGATCAGTCTGTGCGACGAGACGCTAATCCACGAGGTCAAGGACGGCAAAATTTTAGAATACCGCGTAGATCCCGAGCAGTTCGGCTTCGCTCGGGCATTTCACAGCGATATCGAAGGCGGCGACGGCGAGGCTAACGCCGAAGCTTTAAAGCAAATTTTAAAAGGCGAACTTAGCGGGCCGAAATTTGATATCGTCGTGCTAAACGCGATGTTTGCGCTGTACTGCGCGGATGTCGTATCAAGCCCTGCGGAGGCTAAGCCGCTCATTTTAGAGGCGATCAGATCGGGCAAAACGTGGGAATTTTACGAAAACTACGTAGGGGCGAGAGCTTAGATGGCTAGTGGCGAAAAGAGGGAGTTTTTAAGCGAGCAGCTCATCAGCTATCTGGGCAATAAGCGCTCGCTGCTAGCGCCGATAGAGCGGGCGATCTGCGAGATTAAGGCGGAGCTTGGGCGGGACAAGATCAGCTTCGCAGACGTCTTTAGCGGCAGCGGCATCGTCGCGCGCCTGGCTAAAGCGCACTCAAGCCTCGTGATCGCAAACGACCTGGAGGGCTACTCGCGCGCGATAAACTCCTGCTATCTTTCAAATTTTAGTGATGAGCTGTGGCGAGACTTGAGCGAGCTGCACGCTGAAATTTTAAGAAATTTTACGCCGAAGGAGAGCTTTTTTAGCGAGCTGTACGCGCCGAAGGACGATGAGAATATCAAGGCGGGCGAGCGCGCTTTTTACACGCGCCGAAATGCCCTGATTTTGGGCGGGCTTTGCGAACAGATTAGCAAAATCCCGCAGCGGTTTCGCGATTTTTTTACAGCGCCGCTGCTTAGCGAGGCGAGCATCCACTCAAACACGGGCGGCGTTTTTAAGGGGTTTTACAAGGACAAAGCTGGCGTGGGCAAGTTCGGCGGCAGCGGCGAAAACGCGCTGGCTCGCATAATGGGCGAAATTTCTCTGCGCCTGCCCGTGCTTTCAAATTTCGCCTGCGAAAGCGCGGTCTTTCAAGAGGACGCCTCGCGCTTTGCACAGAGCGCGCGCGAGCGCTTTTCGCAGCTTGACGTCGCGTATTTCGATCCGCCCTACAATCAGCACCCCTACGGCTCGAACTATTTTATGCTAAATTTGATCACGGATTTTATAAACGAGGGCAAGCGCCCAAATGCTGCGGGGCTTAGCAGAGTTTCTGGAATCCCCGCAGGCTGGAACCGCTCGGCGTATAATAAAAAATCAAGCGCTGCCGAGGAATTTTTCGCGCTGCTGGCGAAATTTCCGGCGAAATTTTTAATAATCTCTTTTAATTCCGAGGGCTTTATCTCGAAGGCGGAATTTTTAAAAAACCTCGCGAAAATCGGCTCTGTACGCACGATAGAGATCCGCTATCCGACCTACCGCGCGAGCAGAAATTTAAACGCGCGCGAGCTTTACGTGACTGAATTTTTATATGTCGTACAGAAGTAAGATCAAAATTTGCGGCATCAAAAGCGCCGCCGAAGCCCGCGCGGTGCTGGCGTGCGGCTCGGCTTTCTGCGTAAATTTAGAGCGCACGGACGGCGCCAAAAATTTACCGCAATCAGGTAGCGAGAGCTTAATAAAAAATTCTAATTTTTGCGGCGAAAATTCTGAGCGGAATTTTAATTCGGATGCCGAGAATGCTACGCGAAATTCCAGTAGCAAGAATTTTGCTCAAAATTTTAATCAGGGCGGCGAGAATTTTACCTGCCACGCACAAAATCATGCAAATTTTACGTCCGAGCAAAATTCCGATTGCGATAAAAATTTCAGTAGCGATTCACAAAATCTGGGCGACGGCTCGGGTGCGCGCGTGGAATTTTTAGGCGTAATTTTTGTGTCAAGCTCCAAGCGCCGCGTTAGCGTAGAAACGGCGCGTGAGATTGCACGCATCGCGCATAAAAACGGCGCAAAGTGCGTCGGAGTTTTTGCTTTGAGCTCCGAAAAACACAGCGCCGCCACGTGTGAATGTAAAAATTTTAGCGGCAAAACTCGCGGCGAAGAAATTTGTGAAAATAAATTTTACGCGGGCACTAGCGGAAGCGTAGAATTTTATGAAGCCGCGGAATTCTGCGAAAAGCAGCGCGAGGATTTGAGCGTAAATTTAAACGCAAACCCTGACGCACCTGCTTCGATAAAAGATCTAAATTCTGAAATTTTTGGCGCGGAAGCTTTAAACGAGGGGCAAATTTTAAAAATTTGTGAGATTTGTGAGCTAGACTGCGCTCAGATTTATGGACGCATAAGTGCGGATTTCAAAGCGCGCCTTAACGCGGCGGGCATCGAGGCGTGGCAGGTGCTAAGCATCGGCGCTGAGATGCCGCCTCTTGAGGGTTTGAGCTGCGATCGAATCTTATTCGATGCCAAAGGAGCGAGCCTGGGCGGCAACGGCGTGAGCTTCGACTGGGATCTGTTGAGACGCGCAAGGCTTGGCTGTGAAGAAAAATACTGCGCGGGCAGCACGATTCAAAGCATAGGCGGTACAAAATACGACTCGGCTAGCGGGCGCTGCGATACGAAAAATAACGCATCAAGTGACGAAAAATGCTATGTAGCGGGCATGGCTCAAGACTCAGACGGCGCAAGGAGCTATCTTAAACATAGCGCTATCTGTAACGAATATAACGAGGGGAATTTGAAGCGCGATAAAAACGGCGACTACAACAATTCCTGCGCGGAGCATAGCGAAAACGGAAATTTGAAGCTCAAGATGGTAAGCAACGTATGCTGTGCCTCTAATAGCAATGAAGTGAGAAAACGCGCACATGATATTGTTATTAGATCGGGCAATACAACACAAGAAACGAGTGCCGATCGTCGCGCCGCAAAGAATGACGATGGGTGCAAATTTAGTGCGTGTGCTACCGCTAGGCTGAGTGGTGTAAGACCCACAAGCGAAGGCGTCAATAATCAAGGTGCAAACGACTATGAGGCGGGCGCGCCAAATATTTCAAATGACGGCAGTGAGGTGGGCAAGTTGGGTGCCGCAAAGGATGATAGTGCGGATAAGTGTAGCACTGCTTCCAAAGGCGGCGCGATCTCTTTTATTCTTGCAGGCGGCATCGGCGCGCAAAATATCCGTGAGGCACTCGCACTGCGCCCATACGCTATCGATCTAAACAGCCGCGTGGAGGACGCGCGAGGCATTAAAGATCCACAAAAAATTTGTGAAATTTTAAAAATCATAGATGCGCGAAGCTAAATCGCGGCCTACTTTGCGTGCGAGCTTTATATTTGAAACAGAAATATGGCGCCTTAAAAAGGAGAAAAAATGCATAACGACGAAATTGCTAGGTTTGGCATAAACAAAACGCGGTATGATAAAAATATAAAGGATTTCTTGCAAGATAAAAATTGCGATAAGCGAAATTTAGCGGGTGGTGGGCTAAAATTTACGAGCGATGGCAGGCGAAATTCTATAAATGTCAGCGAGCAAAATTTTACGAATGCCGTTGAACAAAAATCGCAAAGCAATCTCTCTTGCGCCGCTGATACACTCTCGCAAAATTTTAAAACTCAAGCTAGAAATTACGACAAAGAGCCGATAATCATAAAAGATAATTCAATAGAGATGATTAAATTTTATTCGCCATTTCTGTATTTTCTTAATTTTATAGATTTTGGAACAAGGCAAGACTCGCCAAGATCCATTAAACGCTGGCTAGAACTTTCGGATAAATTTGGCACCTGTTATATAAAATTTAAAAATTCAGTTATCGAATATTATTCCGAGAAAAAGAGAGTGACCCTATACTCTATAAATTTATCCGAAATAATTGCAATAAAACGCACCTTTGGGCCATCCACTTTAAAAATGACGGAAAAAGGTAAAATTTCAACATTTTTTGTCGCGTTTACGTGGATAATCCTTTTATCTTTGGTAGTAACTTTTAAAAATAGAATTCCTTATGGAATTTTAATTGTGCCGATCTCCTTATTTTTGGCGTTTGCGCCCTTAATCATATTTAGATTTAAGAAAAATTTGGGATTTGATATAGGAAACGACAGCCTTATTTTTATGAGCAATGGTAATTATATCGAAGCAGCATATTAACAAGCAAAGAATACAAAGAGCTAAAAGCCTATTTTCTACTCAAAACAGGGAAAAATTTAGATAAAATCCCGCCGCAAATTTTTGTGTAGGCTATAAAGAATAAAAGATGAATAAAAAATAGAGCCTCGAAAAGCTAAAGAAAATTCTAAATGAACGGCGTCAAAATTTAGAACGGGGTTCAGGGCGGAATTTTGATGCCGAAAATTCTGACAGTAAAAATTTTAAATTTGAAAAACTCACGGATGACTCCGCTATAAATTCAAACGAAAGCATAAGTCTTACTAAGTTCAGACAAAATCCGAGTTATGCTCGTGATTACAATAAAGAGCCTTTAGTGCTCAAAGATAGGACGAATTTTTATATAGTTCTTGCTACGGTATGCACGCTTGCGATTATGATTTTTATGTATTCATACGAACCCAATCAAACTAGATATAATCAGCTTTTTATAGTATTTCCATTTTTCGGATTGCCTATAATAATGGAATATTTTACAAATTTTTACAATAAGAAATTTGTAAAATTTTATAATGATCGAGTTACTTATTGTACAAACAAAATGCCCGAAAAAACTATATTCTTAGATGACCTTAAGGATGTACAAAGAGCCTATTTCGCAAGAGATAATGAGTGGCTTAGGAGGCAAGGCGCTTTTTATAGATTTTTCTTAAAATTTGATCCGTATGCTACGATAATCGCTTTTTTATTGATCTGCATATTGGTATTAGCTATCGGCGTAAGAAAATATATAGAAACAGGTAGTTCCAGAGTATTTTTCATATCTATACTTGCATTTTTGTTTTTATTCATCTCAAAATTTATATATTTTTTGGTTTTTAAATTTCAACTTAGATTTATATTCTACGATAATATAATAATCCGAGGCAAGGATAAAGATATCGCCTTTACGATAGAAACTATGGACGATTACATTAGGATAAAAGAATTTTTTATAAAGAGAAAAGGTATTGATTTGGATAAGACCCAGCGCCACGTGTGGCTGGATTTTAATTAGCAATTAAAAGTTTTAGATGAAAGAAACCGTAATCAGAGAAGCCTTTAAATTTTAAAATTTAAAGGAGCGACTCTTAAAAATTGATCGTAATCTTTCTTGCACGGAATCTATTTTATCATTTGCTTTATCGCGTTATGAATACGGCTACAAATTTTTAAATTCCATCTCTAGCTGCTTGCGCCAATCTTACAGCGAGCGCTCCGCTCTGGCAGCGTATTTCTTTATAAGTACGCCACCAGAGCTTGATCAGATACGCCGCCTCTGTATAGATTGATCTCCGAGATTAAATATCAGCCTTAAGCGCTGCGCCTTTGAAAAATCCCCACGTAAAGCGCGAAAATAAAACCGATCGCGACCGCGTAAGGAGCGAACTCTGTGATACCTTTAGCCGAGCTTGCGAGCAAGAAATTGTGCGCGACCGCAGCGCCCGCCGCCATGCCGATGACGAATATGCCCGAGCTTAAATTTCCCGTGCCGGCCTGCACCAGATGCTTGCCCGGGCAGCCCTCGCTTAGGCTAAAGCAAAGACCTGCGAGCACCATACCCAAGAAATTCCAAACGAAATCGTTATGCGCGATAGGCTGGCCTTCGAAGCCGAGCTTGTATTGTCCAAACGCGATATTTGCGATACTAGCAAACATGATGACGCTTAGCACGCCCCAGAACATCGAGAAATCGCCGCGGAAAATTCTACCGAACGCGCCGACGCTGCAAAATTTGCTCTTGTGCATCACCGCGCCCACGATAATGCCCGCAGCCAGCGAGATGCCTACCGCAGCGTGTTGCGCGCCGGGGCCTTTAGCGGAGATAAAAAGCGCGCCGCCCTCGCCCGTTTTGAGTCCGAAGACCAAGGCTGCAAGCAGCGCCGCACCCAGTATCACGGGTAAAATTCCGATCGGGCCGCTAAGTCTTGCCTCTTTGCTCGCCTCGTAGCCGCGCTTTTTAAGCAAAAACCCAATGAGTACGCCGCAGATCAGACCCGCCAATCCGGCTAGCGCGGTCAAATCGCCGCCGCCTAGGCGCAAAAACGCGCGCCACGGACATCCCAAAAATACAAGGCAGCCGATCATCGCGAAAATCCCTAGGAAAAATTTCGCAAACGGCGAGCTGTCCGCAACCGGCGCGAACTCGCGCGTCCAAAGCACGCTTGCCAAAAAGCCGCCGAACACGAGCCCTATGATCTCCGGGCGGATGTATTGCACCGCGCTAGCTCGGTGAAAGCCCAACGCGCCGGTGGTGTCGCGCAAAAAGCAAGCGACGCAAACGCCCATATTGCCCGGGTTTCCGAAATGCACCAGCGTCGCACCCAGCACGCCCAGCACGGCGCCTGCGATGATGTACCATTTAACGTTATTCATGAAAAGATCCTGAAATAATCTAGATCGACCGATCTCTTAGGCGCGATTTTATCCTTTGTAAAATAAAAAGCAAATAAATTCCGATCTGAATTTGCGAAAAGCGAAATTTTAAAATCGCGCGGGCGACCGCTAAATTTAGACGCAAACAAATCGCGAGCGTTTAAATTTAGACTCTTTGCTGTGATAGAAGCGCCGAATTTAGCCGCTCGATTTCGGCGCAGACGGATCGCAACGAGAAGCCATGGCGTAGAGGCAGTCAGACGAAACGCGATACAAACGGATACAGGTAGAGCAGAGTCGAGGGGACAGAAACGGCGCAAATAGAGTGTAGACATGACGTAGCCAAAACGCGTAAGCGGCTCAGACAGGGCACAATACTTGCCGCCAATAAAAACAAATTTCAAATATTTTTGAAATTAAATTTCAACCTTATTTAAGTATGTAGATATATAATAATGTATTTCAATTTTATTTTAAAGGTCGGGGCATGAAAAAGCAAATTTTATTGGTGCCGCTTGCAATAGGCGCGATAGGCGGAGCGAATGCGGCCGAAAATAACGCCACGAAGTCGCAAGATCTAGGCCAAATCGTCGTGCAAGCGACGGTAAGCGCGGTCGATAACCTAAAATACGCGGGCTCGGCCGGAATTTTAACCCCCAAAGATATGAAAGCCAAAACCAACGTGATCGATTCGATCATGCAGATACCGGGCGTCGACGGCAGTATGGATATGGGGCGGCAAATCGGCAGGCAGTTTCAGATCCGCGGATTCGGATATCAAAGCGATGAGCGCGTCATCATCAAACAAGACGGCGTGCGCAGAAGCGCGGGAATGTACTCGAATATGATCTCATCCTTCCGCACCGATAGCGACATCCTAAAGCGCGTCGAGGTCGTAAAGGGCGCCTCGTCCGTGCTTCACGGCTCGGGCGCGATCGGCGGTATCGTAAATATGCAGACAAAAAGCGCGAGCGATTATCTAAGCGAGGGTAAAAGCGTAGGTTTGATGCTAGGACAGAGGCTTGAATCAAACAATATGCATAGCACGCGCGGCGCGGTCTACGGCAAGGGCGAGGAAATTCCGATCGACGTTTTACTCTACGGCAAGCGCGCAAGCTACGGCAACGTCAAGTTTGCAGACGGCGGCACGCACTATGTCGAGGGGTATGACAAGAGCTTTAATAACGAGCATATCGATACTGGATTTTTTAAGATCGGCGCAAATTTAGACGATCACCGTATCAGCTTCAGCGCCTTTGATTACGACGAAAATTTACACACCGTCTGGCAAACGCTATGGAAAAACGAGGAAGATCTCTTTGTGCACGGAAATTTAAGCCAAAGGGATTATGTTTTTGATTGGAATTTCACGCCGCAAAGCCCGCTAGTGGATATGTCTTTTAAGGCCTATAAAAGCAGAGCTGAGTATAAACGCGGCTACATCGACGGCGCAGATACCGGCAGCTACACGAACAAAGACGATCGTAAGGGACTAGAGATCAAAAATATCTCGGAATTTGATACGGGCTTTTTAAATCATAGCTTCGCTTTCGGCGGCGATTACGAAAATAGGCAGGAGGATGCGATCTTTATCCAAAATGGAGCGCTAAGAGATTTTGCCTCCTTTCCGAACGAATACAATAGCTACGGACTTTTTGCGCAGGATCTGATCCGCTTGCACGATGATTTAGAGCTTACCTTGGGCGGTAGATACGATAGATTCGATCGTGACATCAAAGGCAAACCCGCTAAATTTAAAGATTCCAGATTTTCTCCACGCGCGGCAATTGCCTATACGCTCTTTGATAAATTTACTCTTTTAGCGGGATATAGCGAGAGTTTCCGCGCGCCTACGCCGCACGAAACATCGCAATCAGGGCCTATCAACCGAATGTATTATTACATCCCAAATCCCGATCTAAAGCCCGAGACCGTCAAGGAATACGAGGTCGGATTTAGCTTTAAACAGGATGAAATTTTTACGGATGATCACTTCGATATGAAATTTATCTACTTTAACGGCAATATCAAAGATATGATTGACGTTAAGCCGCTACCACATCTAGGCGTGCCGCCGGGCGGCTTTTCGCAACAATACGGGCAGTATCAAAATATCGATCAAGCCAAAAGGCATGGTTTTGAGCTAAGCTCAAACTACCAAACGCAGGACTTTGATTTCGGCGCGAGCTTCGAGCGACTTAGAATTTACAATAAAAAGACGCACGAAAACATCAATAACCACGCCAAAAAACTAAGCGCGAACATAGATTATTCGCCGCTGCAAGATTTGAGTCTAGGATTTCAGGTGAGCCACTATTTCAAACCTCACTCCAAACCCGCTTCATATTTTGCACGCGGGAGGGAGTATTTTTATGTAGATAAGTCCTTTACGATCGCAAATTTCAGAGGAAGCTACAAGATCAAAAACGGCATTATCCCGGTCCTTGACGGCGCGGACGTGAGCTTTGGCGTAAATAATATTTTCGATAAGCATTATATCAACGCAAACCGCACACGCGATACTGTAGCAGTAGGCGCTGGACGAAATTTCTACGTCGATTTGGAAGTAAGATTTTAGATTAAGCTTATACGGGCGAGGCGCGAGTTAAATTTTAAAACTTACCCGAGCCTTCGCCCTTCTTTCTTTTCAAATTTAAACCTCATCGCGACCTTTTGGTGATAAGGCTTAAATGTGGCATAAATTTCTAGCGCTATAAAATTCCACAATTTTTAAAATTTAACAAACTGCAAAATTTTATGGGTTGCAAAGCCCGCAAGTTACGAAATTCCACGCCTCATCAATCGATAGCGTTGGAGCTTTTTAACACC
>NZ_CALIIU010000008.1 GCF_938017775.1 uncultured Campylobacter sp. | reverse complement strand
GCCTGAATTTCCCGGGCTGATCGCTGCATCGGTCTGCAGCAGCTTCACGCGCTTGTCGCTGACATCGAGCGTGCGGTTCAGCGCACTGATGACCACCACGGTGACGCTTCCCTGAAACTCGAGCCCGAGCGGATTGCCGATCGCAATTGCCGGCTCACCGACCACGACCGTATCCGAGTTGCCAAAGGTCGCCGTCGGCAGATTACTTTCATCCACCTTCACAACGGCAAGGTCGGTGAACTCATCCTTTCCGATAAGCTTGCCCTTGAGACTGCGCCCATCGGAGAGCGACACAATGATCTCCTTCGCCCCGTCAATCACATGATTGTTTGTCACGATGTAGCCGTCACTGCGGAAGATCACGCCGGAGCCGACGCCCTCCGTCTCGACCGGATTGTTGAACCAGTCACGGGCGACCGCCTTGTTCGTGATGCCGACGACGGCAGGGCCAACCGCCTTTGCCGCACGGACGACGGGGGTATTGCGTGCCTCCGAGAGTCCCGAGACATCGACCGCCTGTGCGGGCTTCAGACCGCCGACGGAGTTGTCGGCAGCGGTTCCCATCGAGCAGCCGCCGAATATGACAAAGGATGCAAAAACTGCCGCCGCAGCGAGTGCAGCCCCTTTTTTCTTTTGGAATCGGATGTTCATCATGACATCTCCTTTATAGAATGATCTCTGCTCCGCCCTCCGGCAGACAACTCTCCACATCGAGCGTCATCCCCCGCGAGGAAAGGATGTCCTGCACGGTATCACACGCGAGCGCGGGGCGGTTGTTCTCCTTGGAGAGGTGTGCGAGGACGACGCAGTCAAATTTGCGCAAATCGGGCTTTTGCAGTAGATCGATGTCGTAGTATCTCTTGGCGTCGGCGGCGCTAGCCCAAGGATCATAGACGCTTACCTCGCAGCCGAAATTTTTAAGCTCATTTATCATATCCACGACGCGCGTATTGCGGGTATCGGGGCAGTTTTCTTTAAATGTCAGCCCCAAGATCAAGACCTTTGCGCCCTTTACCTTTTCGTCATATTTTATCATCATCTTAACGACCTCCGTAGCGACGTAGCTTCCCATATTGTCGTTAATGCGGCGGCTTGAGAGGATGATTTCCGGGTGATAGCCCACCTCGGTCGCTTTCTGCGCCAGATAATACGGATCGATGCCGATGCAGTGCCCGCCCACGAGTCCCGGACGGAAGCTTAAGAAATTCCACTTTGTAGCCGCCGCGTCGATAACGTCGTTGGTGTTGATACCGAGCTTGCCGAACAGGATCGCAAGCTCGTTGATAAAGCCGATGTTGATGTCGCGCTGGGTATTTTCGATCACCTTCGCGGCCTCGGCGACCTTGATGCTGCTAGCGCGAAAGGTGCCGTTTTGAAGTATACTAAGATAGACGCCGTCCACCACGTCCAAAGCCTCGGGGGTGCTTGCCGAGACGATCTTTTTGATTTTCGTGACAGTGTGAACTTTATCGCCCGGATTGATCCGCTCAGGCGAATATCCGCAGAAAAAATCGCGGTTAAATTTTAGCCCGCTGGCTCTCTCAAGCACCGGTACGCAGTCCTCCTCCGTAGCGCCCGGATAGACGGTGCTTTCATACACGACGATGTCGCCCTTTTTAAGCACGGCTCCGACGCTTTCGCTGGCCTTGAGTAGCGGCGTAAGATCGGGGCGATTTAGCCTATCTACGGGCGTCGGCACGCACACGATATAAAAATTGCTCTGCCTCATATCATCTAGATTTGCGCTAAATTTAAGCCCGTTTTGAATCGCCGCAGCAAGCTCCTCATCGCTAAGCTCCAGCGTGCGATCGTGCCCGCCGCGCAGCTCGTCTATGCGGTCCTGAGCTACGTCAAAGCCCACGACCTCGTGTTTCGCGGCAAACGCCGCCGCCAAAGGAAGCCCAACGTAGCCAAGTCCGATTATCGCTATTTTCATTTTTCCCTCATTTACTTTCATATTTTCCTCTTTTCTTTGCGTTAAATTTCATCGTTAAATTTCGCTCTCAAACTCGCTAAATTTCATGCTCGCGCAGATACATTGCGCGTCTTAAAATTTAAACATTGCAAGCTCGCTCGCCGTTTTATTTGCGCTACTTGCGCGGCAAATTTAAAATTTTGCCTTGATACGGAATTTTACGTCGCGGCAAAATTTCGTATTGTGATAAAAATTCGCTGCCTTAGTGCAGTAAGCGGCGCCATGCAAAATTTCAAGCCGTGATAAAATTTTACTACCGCGCCAAAATCCCGCGTTACGATAAAATTCCATCGCCGTACCGTTAAAATTTTGCGCCGATAAATTCTATGCCGCCAAAATTCCGCGCCGTAAAATTTAAACGCCGCTGAATTTCACGAAGCCGCGTCGCATTGCGTAAAATTTCGACGCCGTAACGCAAGCCGCAAAATTTCAAAAAAACCTCGCGAAATTTAGCAAATTTAATCTTTAATTTCAACCGCCTCATCCTTGATCTCAACCTTTTGCGTAGCGTTTGCGTCAGCTGCGGGCTTTAGATAGCCCTCCTCAATCAAAATTCCTACCGCTCGCTTAAAGATCGGCAGCGCATTTTGAGCAGCGTAATAGCTGCCCCTTTTAGGCTCGCGCACCAAAACGCCGATCGTGTAGCTGGTGTCCGCGTCGTTGGCAAAGCCAAAAAACGAGCTATTATAGGCGCTCGAATAGCCGCCTCCTTTGGCGATACGCGCAGTGCCCGTCTTGCCGCCGATTTGCAGCCCCGCTACTCGACCCTTGCGCCCCGTGCCGCTCTCGACCGTTTTGATTAAAATTCCTTTTATTACGTCAGCGGTAGGTTTAGAGATTACCTGGCGGGTTTCGCTTTCGTTAACGGTGTAAGTTTTGCCATTATTTTCGAGATTTTCGACTAGGCGCGGGCTAATCATGACGCCACCGTTGTTAAAGACGGTATAGGCATTGAGCATCTGAAGGAAGGTCATCTGCGCGCCGTAGCCGTAGCTGATCGTGGCTTTGTAAATTTTATTATTCAGGCTTTTGATACTAGGTATATTTCCGCTTTGCTCATACGGCAGATCGATGCCCGTTTTTTGCGACATACCGAAGTTCATCAGCCCGTCATAAATAGCCTGCCCCTCCAGCCGCTCTGAAATTTTAATCATTCCAATATTTGAGCTGTGGATGATGATCTCCTCGCCGCTCATCTGCTTTGCAGGATGCGTGTCGCGGATCGTGCGAGTACCAAGCTTATAGCTGCCGTTATAGGTATTAATGATCTCGCCCGGTTTGACGGCTTTGGCATCATAGGCGATTGCGAAAATTATCGGCTTCATAATCGAGCCCACTTCGTAGGCGTATTCGCTCGCGGTAAAATTTAAATTCTTAAGATCGTTTTTCGTGATGTTTGAGGGGTCATAGCGGGCATTGGTCGCAAGGGATAAAATTTTGCCCGTTTTGGAGTTCATAATGCCCACCACGATTTCTCGCGCATCGTAATTATCAGCGCCCTCATCGCTTAGGCGCTCTATCTTTCTTTGCAACGTTAGCGGCACGCTTAGACGGACGTTGTAGCCGTCGATCCTGCCCGTTTTTTTGCTGCTACGCTCTAGGATGATGTTGCCGCCGATATCGCGCGGGCCCACGATAAACTCATCTCTAACCGGCGCTAGATAATACTCATAGTACTTCTCGATCCCTTTGATACCACTAACCTTTGTAATGCCATCAACCTCTTTTTTATTGATATAGCCGATTAACGGAGTGAGCGAATCGCCGACATTGTAGCTGCGCTTCTCGCCGCTTTCGCTCACGCTCATGCGGATAGGCGGATTTAGCCTGCCGTTTGCGCCCATGAAGCTGACGAAGACCTTTTTTAAATTTAGCTTATATGCAAGCTCTTTTAGATGCACGGCGGTTTTGGCGTCGATCTTATACGACAGCACGGTCGTACCGCCAGAGCCCTCGATCGCGCTTTTGACGCGCTTTTCGCTATCGCCCGTATAGATGCAATAAAGCCGCACGAAAAGATCAAGCTTGTTTTTATCGATGCTTCGCGCATCGACGCTAACTTTATAGAGTTTGACGGAATTTGCCGCGACGTAGTTATCTTTTGCGATTATCGCGCCGCGGATCGCGCTGTTGGTTTCATTGACATCCAGGCGCGGTAGCTTGCGCTCAGTGCTGCCCCAAAAATATAAAATCGCCAAAAATACAAAAAGCGCCGCCGGCACGAATATAAACATCACGATAATCATACCGACCGAGGAACTTTTATCTCTTTGCCACATCTTATTTCTTTAAAATTCTAAATTCCGCGCATTTTTTACGCTGCTGCATCTCAAGCTTTGACTCAATGCTGCGCTCCGCGCGGAGCTTTAAGATCTGCAAAGCGCTCAAAGCCGCTATCTTGCACACTAAGCTCAGCAAATAGAGCGAGGAATTCCGCTCGTGGCATCTCTTTAGCACCCATAAATTTCAGATGCTCGTTCATAATCTGGCAGTCGATTAAAAAGCCGAAATTTGCAAGCACCTCACAAAGCCTAATCAGCGCGACTTTCGAAGCGTTGCTCTTTAGGCTCAGCATACTCTCGCCGCAAAACACCCGCCCAAAAATTAGCCCGTATAGCCCACCTACGAGCTCGCCGTCCTCGTATGCCTCAACGCTGTGAGCGTAGCCATCTGCTGCCAAACGCGAGTAAGCCTGCACGATCTGCTCGCTGATCCACGTGCCGTCGCTCTCTTTTTTTCGTACGTCTTTGCAGCGCTCGATGAAGCCCTTAAAATTCGCGTCAAATTTAACATCATATCTCTTAAGATAGGGCTTAATGGACTTTTGCACACGCACTTCACGCGGATCAAGCACTGCGCGCGGATTGGGCGACCACCATAAAATCGGCTCATCCTCGCTAAACCACGGAAATATCCCTGCGCTATAAGCGCTAAGCAAACAATCCTCGCTCAGATCGCCGCCACTTGCAAGCGGCGCAAAATCGGGCGCATCCATAGGATCTGGAAAATCGTAAAACCGAGCCATTATTTAACGACACTGCTTTGAGCTAGTGCGGGTTGCTTTTTTTCTATCTGCGGCAAAGGCGTAGAAGCAAAGCTAAAGCTTAGCTCGCCATCTTTTACGCTCACGCTAACTAAGCCGCCCTCTTGCAGCGCGCCAAAAAGCAGCTCGCCGCTTATATGATCGCTGATCTGCGAACTGATCTCGCGCTTTAAATTTCGCGCTCCAAACTCGTCCGAATAGCCGCGCGAGATAATCAAATCTTTTGCTTCCTTGTTTAGGCTAATTTTTACGTTTTTTAGCTGCGACTCCAGCTCACCGATAGTTTTATCCACGATCTTTTCTAAAATTTCGCCGCTTAAGCGGTTAAAATTTATGATCTTATCGATGCGATTTCGAAACTCGGGCGCAAAAAAGCTCTTGATCGCATTATCGATCTTGTAACTCTCGTCCTTCGTAAATCCGACCTGCGGCGCTTCTTTCGTGCCTAAATTCGACGTCATTATTATGATCGTATTTTTAAAATCGGTCGTAATGCCGTTGTTATCGGTAAGACTTGCGTTATCGAAAATTCCTAAAAAAATATTCGTCATGCTAGGATGAGCTTTTTCTACCTCATCAAATAAAATGACGCTGTAGGGGTGCTTTTTGATGTTGTTAGTTAAAATTCCGCCATTTTCAAAGCCCACGTATCCGGGAGGTGCGCCGATGAGCCTAGAGACGCTATGGGCTTCCATATACTCGCTCATATCGTAGCGCTCAAAATGCACTCCAAGCTGCGCGGCTAAGACCTTAGCTAGCTCACTTTTGCCCACACCGCTACTACCTGCGAACAAAAATACGCCGATTGGGGAGCTTGCGCCTCCAAGCCCGGCGTAAGAGCGTAGAAGTGCCTTGCAAAGGCTGCTAACCGCTTCGTCTTGACCAAAAATTTCACGCTTGATATTGGCTTCTAGATTTTTTAGTACCTGTTTATTATCGACGCTACTGCTTAAATTTGCAATATTCGCGCTAATCGAAAGTGTATTTACTAAATCGTCCTTGCTGATTTCAAGCGGAGCTTCGTGCGGCTTAAATGCAAAACTCGCACCCACCTCGTCGATGAGATCAATGGCGCTGTCGGGAAGGAATTTATCGCTTTGATATTTTTTAGCAAGCGTTACGCTATCACGCAAAATTTCGTCGCTAAATTTCACGCCGTGAAATTCCTCATATTTTTTGGCTACGCCTTTTAAAATTTCAACGCTATCATCGATACTAGGCTCGCTTACATCGATCTTACAAAACCTGCGGCTAAGCGCTTTATCCTGCGAAAACGAGCGGTATTCGCCGTATGTAGTAGCGCCGATGACCGATAGCTCGCCGCTTGCAAGCGAAGGTTTTAGGATGTTTGACATATCAAGTTCGTTGCGATTGCCCGTGCCTGCGCCAACGATCGTGTGAATTTCATCGATAAATAAAATCGCGTTTTGATTGGCGCTAAACTCGTCTATAAGGTCTTTTAGCCTTTCCTCAAACTCCCCGCGCAGCGTAGTACCTGCGATTAGCGCGCCAGCATCAAGGGCGTAAATCACCTTATTTTTTAGCTTTTCTGGCACTTCGCCGCGGACGATTTTTAGCGCGATACCCTCGATGATCGCGGTTTTACCAACTCCTGCTTCGCCCACTAAGATAGGATTGTTTTTCTTGCGGCGACAGAGGGTTTGTAGCGTCTTTTCGATCTCTTTTTCGCGTCCGATGAGTGGATCGATCTTGCCCTCAAGCGCGATTTTATTGAGGTTTGCTGTATAAAGTGAACTAGGCGAATCCTTTTTAATATCGCGCTCGTTTATGGCGTCCTTTTCGCCCTCAAACGCAGGCTCAAATTCCGTATTCTGCCACTGCCTGCGACTTTCGTCGTAATTCATCGCATGCGTGATATCGTCAATATCGTATGAGTTTAGCTTAATCGCTGCGGCTTCGTCGCGAGAAACGACCTCATCGCGGTGATCGAAAGCGGATTTGTACTTTCGCACAATGAGCTCAAAAATCGCGGCATTGATACCGTAGTGATTTAAAATTTTAGTGCAGTCGTTTTCCTTATCATTTAAAATTTTAAGCATAAAATCAAGCTCGTTTTTAGGCTCTTTAGCGTTATTTAATTCAGTATAGAACTGCTTAAATTCTATCGTTTGCGCCGGAGCCTTGCCGCTTGATTTAGGCATCATATCCAAAAGCCCGCCCAGATTATCCAAGATATTTAGGTAGTTAATATCCGGAATTTCTTTGGCGATGAGCCCGTGAAAGGGCTTATTGTATTTAAAAATTGCATAAACTACGTGCGAAGTGGTGATATATTCGTCCTCGCCGTCGTTTGCGACGCTGATTGCTTGTTCAAAATGTTTGTTTAAAAAAAATCCTATCATTGCTTTCCTTTAAATTTAATCCTCTTCGATCTCGCATCTAAGAGGAAATCCTGCGGCCTTTGCCGCTTGTAAAACCGCTTGTTGCTTGCACTCGGCTATCTCTTTAGGATACGCGCCGCAAACCGCGCGACCCTGCTTGTGCACTTTCATCATTAAATCTACGGCGTCGTTAAAGTTTTTGGCGAAAATCTCCATCAAAATATAAACCACGAAATCCATCGTCGTCACGTCGTCGTTTAGCAAAATTACTTTATACGGACGAGGCACAAAAGATTTTGTTTTGGCGCGAGTGTGAATCTGCACGCCAGTTTTAGTTGCCATTTTTTATCCTGGTGATATCGCTTTTTATCACATCGGTATCGACCATGCCTAAGTAATACGGCTTGCCCCGCTCATCGCCCTCATTGATGTCGGTAAGCCTTTGATATTTTCCATCTTTAAGTACTACCTTAAAAGGGATCGAAAGCGCGTGGCGATAACCGATGTCGCTTAAAATTTGACCCACTATGCGCTCGTTTTGTTTGGAATTTGATATGAAATAATACGCGTTAAATTTCTTCGTAAAATTTTCGATCACCTGCGCGTCGGTAATATCCTCAAAATAGATCAGCCCCACCATCAAAAAATCTGCGGAATTTTTTAGCTGAAAGTCCATCAGATGCGGCGCTTCGATGCGGCACGGCTGGCAATACGTACCGAAAATATCAAACATCAAAATTTTATCGCTATCCGCGAGCTTAAAGCCCTTTTCTGTCCGCTCGATCGTTACCTCGCCGCCTACGACGCTTTTAAGCGTAAATCGCTCGCCCGTTTTAAACGGCGTAAAAGCTACCTCCTCGCCGCTCTCTCCACCAATACGCTCGTCATTTTTATCTTGAGCGGAATTTTTTGCCATCTGATTCTCGCTCGCGGTAGGATTCTCGCCCGCAGAGCCCGTCTTTTTCTGCGAATCATCTCCGCAGCCGCTTAAAACAAAAATCGCCAAACATAATAGTAAAAATTTCTTCATTGCATTTCCTTCGGGTTTAAATTTAAGCCCGCATTTTAACCAAAGTTTTGTGAATTTAAAATGAATGCTTGTCGTATCGCTTCATCGCGCTTTGCGCTTCGCGGTCGGCTTCCTTGCGCTTTAGCGATTCGCGCTTGTCGTGCAGATTTTTGCCTTTTGCCAAAGCGATACGCGCCTTTACGCGGTTTTTATCATTCAGATACAGCGACAAAACCACGATGGTAAGACCCTCTTTGCTAACCGCGCCAAGCAGCTTGTCGATCTGCTTTCTGTGCATCAAAAGCTTTCGCGCCGCCCCTTCGTCTGGACGAAAATGGGCGTTGGTGCTTTCAAGATAGCTGATATGCGCGTTTAGCAAAAACAGCTCGCCGCGGATCACGCGACAAAAGCTATCTTTGAGATTGCCCCTGCCCGCGCGCAGAGCTTTGACCTCACTACCCTTTAGCACGATGCCCGCTTCAAAGCTTTCAAGTATCGTAAAATCGTGAAATGCCTTGCGATTTTTACTCAGTTCTTTCATCTTTTTCCTTCTAAATTTGACCCTAAGCTTAGCCCGTTTTTGCTTAAATTTAAAAGCGGGCGAGCGAATTTTAAATTTTATCTTTAAAATTTAGCTTTTAAATTTTAACCGCGCGCCTTGGAATTCTTATTTTAAGAAAAACACGCTGCTGCCGCTGCCGCTTAGAAACATATCGCGATACTTACTCATCTGCGGATATAGCTTTATGCACGGCGCGAAAAGATCGTTTAGCGCAAAGCCGCCATATTGCGCCAGCAGCTGCTCGCTGCTTAAACGCAACATCTCTTGCGCCTGCGCGGCGTTTATGTTTGGCATAAAGCTTGCGCGAAACTCATTATAAACCGCGCCGGTAGAGCAAAAGATCGCGGGCGTTAAAATTTCAATCGCAGGCAGGCGGTCCTCGAAAGGCTCGATGATCTCGCCGATACCGCGCACATTCGCGGCCTCAAGTCCGCTAACAAAAAACGCGACATCCGCGCCGATATTTTGCGCGATTTTGGTAAGCCGCTCGCGCGAAATTTTTAAGCCTAATTCCTCGTTCGCAAGTCGCAAAAACGCCGCCGCATCGCTACTGCCGCCCCCAAGACCCGCGCCGATCGGAATATGCTTTTTAAGCACGATCTTGTGCGAGCTGAAAAACTCCGCAAGCTCGCGCGCAAAGCCTGCCTGCTCAAGCGCCGCCTTGGCTTTTAAAATTATGTTATCCGCGATCTGCGCGGCGTCGCATTCAAGCGCAAAGCCGCTCGCGCGCTCGAAGCTTATCTCATCAAACAGCTCCCTGCGCAGCACGAAGCGCGAGGCGATCTCGTGGTAGCCGCCGCGCGTGCCGACGACTTTTAAAAAAACATTGATCTTTGCATAGGCTTTCAAAATTTTACTCCTTCTGCGCTTTGGCGCACTTGCGTTAAATTTAGACTGCGACAAGTCCATCTAGCGCGATTAAAATTTCAATCCGCGCGCGAGTTAAATTTCAGCCTGCGACGCGCCCCGTCCAGTGCGATCAAAATTCAAAACCGCGTGCCGTGGAATTTAACCCGCGATCGCAGCGCCCGATACGTAAATTTATAAGGCGCGGAAATTCAGATCCGCAACGCGCGCAGCTAAATTTCAACCCGCGGCGCAAATCTATCTTAACGATTAGAATTCCGAGTTAGCAAAATTCTAGCCACGCCACATTAAATCGCAAATTTAGCTTAGCGATGCGCCGCAAAATCAAACCCATCGGCGCAAACTACGCATTACCGCGAGCCGGAATTTCATTCGGCAAAGACCGCTTGGCGTGCCGCGATAAGCTCCAACCTGCGCGCTTTTTAAATCGTCAAATTTTAATCTCGCGGCGCGTCGCCATCGCGCGGCAAAAAGCAAATTAAACGCCGCTCCGCCGGATCCGTCGCGTTTAAATTTAATCCCCGCGGATTTATGCCTTTCGAGAGGGCGTCGCCTACCTAACCGCACATTTAAATTTACGCCGCCTGAGGCAGATTTTGCGATCCGTGCGCAACAAAAAAGCGTGATCGCTCGCCCGCTGCTCCGCACGATAAAATTTAGCCGCGCGGGCGGCGCGCTATGCGAGCAAATTTAAAACGCGCCGTATTTATAACCGCTCAAATTTCAAGCCAGGGCCGCCCGATTAAAATTCCGTCGCAGGCTGGAGGCGCTGATTAAAACACGCCGCCCGCGATCGGGACGTCATTCCACAGATACCGCACCTCGCCCGCGCTAATCTCGATGATCGAGTAAAAATCGCCGCAGATAAGCAGATAGCGGCCGTCCGCGCGGCTCGCCAGATCCTTTGCGGCGAGCTTCTTACCCAAGATCACGTCGCGCGCGTCGCCGTCGTAAAAGTTCGGCTTAAGATCCAAAAACTCGAGCGGATTTAGTGCTGCCTCGTCCGCAAAGCGCGGATCTTGCAGGTCAAAAGCCCCCTCGCTTTCTCGTCTAAGCGCGCTTAGCGTACCGCAAACGCCTAGCTTTTCTGCTAAAATTTGCGCAAAAGAGCGCACGTAGCCGCCCTCGCTAAGCGCAACGCGAAAGCTCACGAAGGGGTGAGCGTAGCTTAAAATTTCGGCATCAAAAACATGCATCGAGCTCTCTTTCAGGCTCACCTCTTCGCCCGCGCGAGCGAGCTTGTATGCGCGCACGCCGCTAATTTTCTTGGCGCTGAAAGCGGGCGGGATAAATTTTATCTCGCCGCGCATTTGCGCCATCGCGGCGTCTAAAACCTCGCGCGAGAGCGGCGGAATTTGCTCCACGCGCCCCATGTTTTCATTATCGCCGCTTGGGCTTTGTGCGCCCAACCACAGCGTCGCGAAGTAGATTTTTGGCTCCTTTTTCAAAAATCTAAAAAAGCGCGCGTATTGCCCGAATGCGACGATCAACGCGCCGCTCGCAAAGGGATCGAGCGTGCCGCTAAAGCCCGCCTTTTTCACGCCGTATTTGCGCTTAAGAGCGCTTAAAAATTTATTGCTGCCGATGCCAGCGGGCTTGTCCGCCAAAAACAATCTATTCATAAGAGCCAATCTTTTCTACGAAATTTGACATTATCACGCGCGAAATTCCGCCGAAATTTATAGTGAGCCGATCACCGTTTACCGCCGTGATCTGTCCGATCCCAAATAGCTTGTGTTTGATCAGCTCGCCCTTGCTAAAGCCGCTGCTTTGCTCGCGCGGCGGCTCTTTAGCCACCAAACCCGCCTCGGCTATAAATCTGCTAGCGTCCAGCCTCTCGCGCTTGCCGCGATAAAAGCGACTGGCGGCAAAGCTAAGCGTAAGCGTGCGCTTGGCGCGCGTGATCGCCACGTATGCGAGCCTACGCTCCTCCTCGATGTCATTGCTGTCGCCCAAAAGCGGGAAAAAGCCCTCCT
The DNA here is from genome assembly GCF_938017775.1 of uncultured Campylobacter sp. Lineage (GTDB taxonomy): Bacteria > Campylobacterota > Campylobacteria > Campylobacterales > Campylobacteraceae > Campylobacter_B. Next base: position 117,563 of record NZ_CALIIU010000008.1, on the reverse strand, counting down.
CCAGCCCGATTACGAAAAGATGCTCGAACTCAAGCCCTTTACTGGCGTGCACGCTCATTATGTTTATCGCATCGCCCATGATGGCGTCCTGATCGCTAAGAAGACTTAGCTCGTTTAAAAATTCCGCCAGATCAAAATCAGGCTTATTGCTCGCCTCGTCCTTCAGCATCGCCAAAAACTCGTCAATGTTTGCAACGCGATCGGCGCCGTCGGGCAGCGAAGCATAGTAGGCCTTTAGCCCGAAAGCGGGCTCCAGCGCGTCTATTTTTTTGATAGTATCCGCTAGCGCGGAGATAGAAGCGATGTCGCTTTTAAGCTCCGCTAGAGCCTGCGCCGCCTTGGCGCTAAGCCCCGCGTCCGGCTCGCTAAAGGCGTCAAATAGACTGATAAGTCGCAGGCGCGAAAGCTCCTCGAGCTTTGCCAGCGAGACCTTGCCGATGCCGCGCTTGGGCACGTTTATGATCCGCCTCATCGAAAAGTCGTCGTGCTCGTCGTTTACTAAGCGCAGATAGGCGATCGTATCCTTGATCTCGGCGCGCTCGTAAAATTTCACGCCGCCTACCATTTTATACGGGATTTTGGCGCGATTTAGCCCCTCTTCCAGCGCGCGCGAAAGAGCGTTTACGCGATAAAGCACGGCGATTTGAGAGGGCGCTGCGCCGCTTGAAAGCAGCTTTTTGATGGCTTCTGCGATCTTTGCCGCCTCGATACTCTCCTCGTCTGAACGCAAAATTTCGATCTTTTCGCCCCCGCCGTTCATGCTAGTAAGGCACTTGCCGAGGCGATTTTTGTTATGCGAGATGAGCTCGTTGGCGGCATTTAAAATTTCATCCGTGGAGCGGTAGTTCTGCTCGAGTTTGATAAATTTTACGTTTGAGAACTGATCTTTAAAATTTAGAATATTTTCTATCCGCGCGCCGCGCCAGCCGTAGATACTCTGATCGTCATCGCCCACTACTACGAGGTTTTCGTGCGCGGTGCAGAGCTTTTGCAGCAGTTTGAATTGAATGTCGTTGGTGTCCTGATACTCATCGACCGTGATGTAAGCGTAACGGCGCGAAATTTCATCGCATAGCCGCTCATTCGCGTTTAAAATTTTATACGGCAAAATCAGCAGATCATCGAAATCCACCAGATTATTCGCCGCCAAATATGCCTCGTAGCGCTTATATGCTCTAGCGCAATGCGCGTAAAATCCGCTATACATCCTGCTTAGCTCGTCATCTTCGCCTTTTAGAAGCTCGTCGATATCTTTAGGACCGATTAGAGAATTTTTGTAGGTTGAAATTTTAGCCGCTAATAGCGATGTGGGCAAATTTATCTCAAAGCCCTTGATGATCTTTTTCTTATCGTCCGTATCGATTACTTGAAAGTTTGCGCTGCGTCCAAGCTCGCTAATATGAAATTTCAAAAACAAAAGCCCGAATTTATGAAAGGTGCACAGAAGCGGCACGCTACTTAAATTTAGCCCGCTTATCAGATTAAGCGCTCGCGAGCGCATCTCGGCGGCGGCTTTGTTCGTAAACGTAAGCGTGAGAGTATTTTCCGCAGGCACGCCGTTTGAAAGCAAGTAAGCAAGGCGCGCGGTGATCGTCTTAGTTTTGCCGCTGCCCGCACCCGCTAAGATTAACATCGCTCCGTCCACGTGGCTCGCAGCCTCGCGCTGAGCGGGATTAAGACCTTCTAAAATATCGCTCATTTTGAAAAAATTTTACGCGATTTTTCGCGCTTAAGCCACTCGGACTCGGGCTGGGAGAAATTTACCGCGATGGGCTTGCCGTCCACGACGATCTGCAATACCGCATAAAACGGCACACTAAGTGTGCTTGCAAAATCCTGCGGCCCAAAGCCCGCCTCGAAAACCAGCTCATCCTTGCTAAGATGCGCGCTAGAAAGCGTGTATTCCTCCAGCTGCAAAAAGATCGCGGGCATTTTGAAGCTTTTTAAAATTTCCTCCGGCAGCGGCGGGTCAAATTTTATCTGATCCGTCCTCGCAACGATGCCAAATCCGCATCCAAGAGCCAAAACGTAGTCCAAAACCGCGCCTATATTCGCACTGCTCGCAGCGATAAATTTATCGTCTTTTAAAATTTTATCTATCATCCTAACCCCTCACAAACTCATCTACAAGCGTCGCGACCTGCTCTATGCCGATGCGCCAAAACTCGCTTTTATTGATGTCAAAGCCAAATTTCGCCACTAGCTTTTGCGGCTCGTCGCTGCCGCCCGAACTTAAAAACTCGGTGTAAATTTGAACGAAATTTTCGAGCCTGCCGCTCTTATACAGCCCGTAAAGCGCGAGCACCAAAAGCTGCGCGTAGGCGTATGAGTAGCAGTAAAACGGCGAGTGGATGAAGTGCGGGATGTAGCTCCACCAGCTTTTGTAATGATCCTGCAAGATTAGCTCGCCCGCAAACATCTTGCTCGACTCCTCCATCCACAGCTCACCCAGCCGCTCGACGCTTAGCTCATCCGCGCTTGCATGCACGCGCCGCTCAAAGGTCGTAAATCCGATCTGGCGGTAAAGCGTCGCGAAGATATCCTCGATCTTTGCCGCAAGCATCGCTCTTAGCGCGGTCTTATCGCTTGCGGTCTGCGAGGGCATATCCGTATCGCTCGCCGCGTATTCGCACGAACCCGCAGAGTCTTGCGAGGCGGCGTGTTTTACGGCGCGCTCGTTTGGAATTTTACCGCCCTGAGCCTCTTGCGAAGCGCTGCGTTTAAAATTTTGCGAGCCGTCCGAGACGGCGGCGCTTTTGAAATTTAGCAAGCCGTTTAAATTTGAAAAATTTTCGCGCATATAATCAAACACCAACATCTCGCAGAAAACCGACGCGGTCTCCGCCGTCGTTAGCGGCGTGAAGGAGTTAAAATAGCCCACGCCGTAGCTTAGATACTGATGTATCGCGTGCCCCAGCTCGTGCGCGAGGGTAAATACGTCGCGGCGCTTGCGCGTGAAATTTAAAAGCACGAAAGGGTGCGTATCGCGCGAGCCCGAATGCGAAAACGCTCCGCTTTGCTTATTTTGCGCGGGCATCGCGTCGATCCAATTTCGCTCAAACGCGATCAGCGCGATCTGCTTAAATTTTGGGCTAAATTTTTCAAACGCCGCAAGCACGATCTGCTTAGCCTGCTCGAAGCTAAACTCGCTCTCATCGCCCCCGAGCGGCGCGTATCTGTCGTAATCATACAGTGCGTCGTAGCCTAAAATTTCTCGCTTTTTGGCGTAAAATTTGCCCACTAGAGCGAAGCTTCGCTCCGTCTCTGCGATCAGCGCATCGACGCTTGCGATGTTTATCTGATTTTCCTCATGCATCACCGCCTCGGCTTTGTCGTAGCCGCGCAGCTCGCAGCGAATTTTAAGATCGGTTTTGATCATATTGTAGATGTAGCCAAGCAGGTGGGAGTTCTGCTCTAGCACCGCGCTTAGCGAGGCTGCGGCGTCCTTTCGCACCTCGCGATCGGAGCTATGAAGCAGGCTTAAAATTTCCTCCTCGCCAAGCTTTTGCCCGCGAAAATCAAAGCTCATCCGCGCCATGCTCTCGTCAAAAAGTCGCGAAAACGCCTCGCCGCTTACGGGCGAAGTTTTTAAAAGCACGCTTTCTTGCGGCAGGCTTAGCTGGTGGGCCTTGCGCTGCTTAAGTAGGCTCAAATAATATCTAAATCTCCCGCTTCCTGCGATAAACTCGTCCTGTTTTGCGGCGTCAAGCTCGTTAAATTCAAGCTCAAAAAAAAGTAGGCTCTGCGAAATGTCGTTGCAAGCCTGCTCCGTCTTGGCCTGCTGAGCCCCAAGGCTCGTATCTCGCGCAAAGCTAAGATGTGCAAAACTCATTATCTTGCCGATCTGCTCGCTGATGCTCTCATAAAGCGCAAGCGCGCCTAAAAACTCCTCCGCGCTAAGAGCGCGCAGTTTATCTTTAAATTTAAGCTCAAAATCCCTAGCCTGCGCGGCCGCGCTATCTATCGCGCCGCTAAATTCCGCTTCGTTTGCAAACAGCTCGCCTAAATTCCAATTCATCGATTTCCTTTTAAAATTTTTGGATAATTTTATCAAAAAAGAATAAGTAAAATTTTAAAAACCGCGAGATCCGCCGCACGGGCGGAATTTGCGGTAAAATTTTAAGGTGAGTTATTTTTGCATACTTTGCGACGCGATCGCCGTAAAAATCACGTCGGTGGAGCTATTGATCGCGGTTTCTACAGAGTCTTGGATCACGCCGATGATAAAGCCGATCGCGACGACCTGCATTGCGATATCGTTTGAGATATTAAAGAGCGAACACGCAAGCGGTATCAGCATCAATGAGCCGCCAGGCACGCCGCTAGCACCGCACGCACCGACCGCCGAGACCACGCAAAGCAGTAGCGCCGTCCAAAAATCGGGGCGCACGCCGAGCGTATGAGCCGCAGCAAGCGCCAAGATCGCGATTACCACCGCAGCGCCCGCCATATTTATCGTAGCTCCCAAAGGGATCGAGATCGAGCTTAGCTCGTCGCTGATACCGAGCTTTTTGCATAAATTTAAATTTACCGGGATATTTGCCGCCGAGCTGCGGGTAAAAAACGCTGTGAGGCCGCTTTCGCGCAGGCAGGTAAATACGAGCGGATATGGATTTTTCTTAATCACCGCAAAGACGATGAGCGGATTTACCACGAGGGCTACGAACGCCATCGCGCCTACGAGCACGACTACTATTCGCACGTATCCAAGCAGCGCATCGACGCCGGTTTGATACACGGTAGAAGCTACTAAGCCGAAAATTCCAAACGGCGCAAGCTGGATTACGAACTGCACGATTTTGGTTACCGCTTCGCTCAGATCGGTAAAAATTTTTTTCGTTTCGTTGGTACAAAATTTAAGCGCGACGCCAAGACCTATCGCCCAGGTTAAAATTCCTACGTAGTTTCCGTGCGCGATAGCGTTTAGCGGATTATCTACGACCTTAAAAAGTAGATCTTTTAGCACGATCCAAACGCTTGCAGGAGCGGTATTTTCCGCCGCGCCAACATTGCTTAGAGCAAGCTCCGTCGGGAATAAAAAGCTAGCCGCCACCCCCACGCACGAGGCTAAAAAGGTGCCTACGATATATAGAACAACCACGCGTTTTAAGCCGCTTGCGCTGCCGTATTGTTTATTTACGATCGAGCTTAAAATCAAGATAAAAACTAAAATCGGAGCTACCGCTTTAAGGGCACCTACGAATAAATTTCCTAAAATTTCCGCAAAAGCTACTACGTTTATTAAAAACGAAGTGTGCTCTGCCGCAATATCGCCTGCCGCTGAACGTGCGGCAAAGCCCAAAATGGCGCCTATTATCAAGCCTGTAACTATGCGCAGAACTAGATTTTTATCTTTGTAGCTAGCTACTAATTTTTGAATCGAACTCATTTTTTACCTTTCAATCAAAACGTCGTTTGAAATATATCGAAATTTTATTTAAGCGCATTTAAATTTGAGCGGAATTTCGTAATTTTTAGTCAATCTTAAAACCTCGTTAGATAAAATGACGCGAAATTTTAATTAGGAGCAGATATGTATCTATTTACCAGCGAGGTCGTAAGCCCCGGTCATCCGGATAAGTGCGCCGATATCATCGCGGACAGCATCGTAGATGAAATTTTAAAGCAAGATCCCAACGGGCGCGTCGCGGCGGAGGTTTTCATCGCGGGCAAACACGTAGTAATCGGCGGCGAAGTAAACGCCAAGATCGATTTTACCCACGACGATTACCGCCACATCGTAAAGGGCGCGCTTAGCGAGATCGGTTACAACGACAACCCTCATTTTACGCGCGCACAGTGCCTGCATCCGCAGGATCTGCAAGTGGACGTATTTTTAAACCAGCAAAGCCCCGACATCAACCAAGGCGTCGATCAAGAGGGCGGCGAGATCGGCGCGGGAGATCAGGGCATAATGTTCGGTTTCGCAAGCTGCGAAACGAAAAATTTTATGCCGGCGGCGATCACCTACGCAAGAGCGCTTTGCGATCACGTTTATGCCTACGCAAAATCCCATCCCGACGAACTTGGCGTCGATATTAAGACGCAAGTTACGGTCGATTACGGCACAAAGAGCAATTTTGAGGAGTGCAAACCACAAAGCATCCATACGATCGTGGTTTCCGCGCCTTGCGTCGAGAGTATGAGTATCGAGCGCGTCCGAGATCTGATCGGAAATTTAATCGATTCGGCGGGACTTCCGAAGGAGCTTTACGACAAAAGCAAAACGATCATCTACATCAATCCTACCGGCCGCTACGTAAATCACAGCTCGCTTCACGACAGCGGTCTAACGGGGCGCAAACTGATCGTAGATAGCTTCGGCGGCTACAGCCCGATAGGCGGCGGCGCTCAAAGTAGCAAAGACTATACTAAGGTCGATCGCAGCGGGCTTTATGCGGCGCGCTATATCGCCAAAAACATCGTCGCGGCGGGGCTTGCGAAAAAATGCATCGTCCAGCTCAGCTACGCAATCGGCGTCGCAAAGCCCGTCAGCGTCAGCGTCGATTGTATGGGGACAAATTTAGGCGCGGCTAGCGACGATGAGCTATCCGCTTTCGTGCTTGAAAAATTCCCGCTCACGCCGCGCTGGATCATCGATAAATTCGGTCTTGATCGCCCCGGCAAAGGAAGCTTTCTCTACGCCGACGTAGCCGCACGCGGACAGGTCGGAAATGACGAATACCCGTGGGAACAGCTCGATAGCGTGGAGCTTTTTAAGGCTTTGAAATAAAATTTTACGCTTTGCAGTAGCGCCTTTTTAGCTTACGACATTCGCTAGGCTTGCAGCAGCGAGCCTAGCTCAATATTCTACGCGGCTTTGCATGCCGTTTAGTTTTATCGCATCCAAAAAATAGCGTTGCGGCAAAATTCTCCATCAAAATTCTAAGCCGTGAAATTTAAGAGTTTTCGCAGGTAGAATAGAATTTTAAAATTTTAAGCCCAGCTCGCGCAAAATTTTAAAATTGACGCAGTGAAATCCCAAGGCTAAGCCCGTCTAGTTTAGTGATAAATTCTAACTAGAGCAGGCTTTAAAAAAATTTGCATGCAAGCTTTTAAATTTGCAATCGCTTAAAACGAAATTTGACCTATAAAATTTTTTCTAACGCGCTTTGTACTTAATCTCCGAAGGACAAAAATTTTATATTCTCATTGCTTATGATATTTAAGCGTGTAAATTTTAAAATTTTGCCATTTTATTTGAAGTTTGCCACTTTTATATAGAAAGAAAACCCAAAGCAAATTCCATTTAAAAAGCAGTATCGGCAAGACAAAAACATTAAAATTTTAAAATGTGGAATTTATGAACGTTACCGATTTAAAATCTTAGATTAGCACGCTTCGCCGAAGCTCCCCCGCTAACTACGCAAAATGAAAAAGCAAGATTAAATTCTCCCGCGCGTGATGTCGCCCGCAAGCGAGCACGGCGGAATATCAAGCTTAAATAACGCAAAAGATAAAAGAATAAAGCAAAAATAGAAGAGGCTTGGAGCTTGATAAAATTCTAGCTTTGTGCGGCGGCAACCGAGCGGCTTTTAAATTGGGCTTTAAACGCAATGATGCAAATTGCGCGCCTTAACTTAAATGCTAAGAGGCGATAAAATTTCATCGCCGCTTTCATAAATTAAAATTTTAAAGATATCCCGAGCTACGCAGCTGCAAATAAGTAAATCGCCCGCACTTCAGCCTAAATCTCTTAAATCGCCGACCGAATTTAAGCCGCTTCTTGACTTGATGCTAGGTTTTGATACGTAATTTAAAAGCGAAGCGCTATTTTGTCTGATTATCCTCATTTTTTGGTGCGGCAGTGCTTGCGTTTATCTCGCTGGCTGCGCTATTTACGGGCTCAGGAACAGAGATTTTTTTCACCGAAGCAGTAAAATTCTGCTCGGCTTCAACATCGCCAGTTTTTTCGATATATGTAAAATCACCCATCTTCGTCCACGTTCTAGCTTTAGCTAAAAACGCCTTTTGGCTCTCCCAAATCTCTTTGAAATCGGGATTTTTCTCGCTTTCTTCGGCTAAAATTTCATCCGTCGCCTTGCGAAGCGCACGCATAATCTCAGGTGAAAAAGAGCGAATCTGAACGTTTGGATATTTCTTTTTGATCTCGTCCCAAATTATTACATTTTTATAAAACGTCTCGTTTTCTGCGTATTCGCGCGCCTTAGCGATCGAAGCCTCCAGGATATTTTGCAAATCCTTAGGAAGCTTCTGCCAAGTTTGTAGATTTATCACTATCTGCTGCTCGCTAGCGGGTTCTTGCCATCCCGTATAATAGTAATTTGCGACCTTGTGAAAGCCTAGAGGTATATCAAAGCTAGGACTTGCCCACTCGACCGCATCGATGGTGCCCATCTCTAGCGCCATATATAGCTCACCTACCGGTATCGTAGCGACTGCGACGCCAAGGCGGCTCATAACCTCCCCGCCAAAGCTTGGAATTCTAAATTTAAGCCCTTTTAGATCGTCTAGCGTATTAATCTCTTTTTTAAACCAACCACCCATCTGCATACCGCTATTTAGGATATTAAAGACCTTTAGATTGCTTTTAGCATAGAATTTATCGGCTAGCTCCTTGCCTCCGCCGAAGTAATACCAAGCGTGCTGTTCGTCTTTCGTCATACCAAAAGGCACCGTCGTAAACAGCATATTCGCGCTATTTTTGCCTTTATAATAGTAGCTCGCAGTATAGCCTAAATCGTATTGTCCGTTTTTGACCATATCATAGATCGCAAAAGGTGCTTTATGTTTGCTAGGCGCGTCGATGCTGATTTTCAGCCTGCCATCAGACATACTATCTGCAAGATCTGCCATACGCTTGGCGACATCGCCTACGATAGGCATACTAAGCTCGTAAGTCTGAGCTAGCTTAAGGCGATAAACTTTCTTATCTGCGCCCCACAGCGACGTGGCTATAATCAAACTTAATCCGACAAGAATCGATTTTTTCATATACTACTCCCAAAATGAAATGGTGCGAATTTTATATAAAATCATCTAAATTCACGCTTTTATAACTAGCTTTTAAGCGAAATTTTCGCACAATTGTAGCCAAATTCGATAAGGAAAGGGCATGCAAGAAAAACATTACGATATAATCATCATAGGCGGCGGTATCACGGGCAGCGCGCTAGCGTACGTGCTGGCAGAATTTAGCGGGATCAAAAATATCGCTCTACTTGAAAAATACGAAGGGCTTGCGACGCTAAATTCTAAAGCCAGCGCAAATTCCCAGACGATTCATTGCGGCGACATCGAGACCAACTACGACCTGCAAAAAGCGGCCGAAGTCAAGCGCAAGGCGGATATGATCGTGAAATATTGCCAAAAGCACGGATATGAGAATAAATTTTTATTTCAGGGGCAGAAAATGGCTCTTGGCGTGGGCGAAAGCGAGGTAGAGCTAATTAAAGAGCGCTTTGAGAAATTTAAAGAGCTTTATCCGTATCTGCAGCTTTTTGACAAGGAAGAGCTCAAAAAAATCGAGCCTAAGCTAGTTTTTGACGGGCGCGGCGAGGAGCGAGCGGAGGATATCGTCGCGATGGGCGTGCAATCGGGAGTTTACACGACGATCGATTACGGCGCGATGGCGAATTCCTTCGTGCAAAACGCTAAAAACGTGGAGGGTAAAACCTGCGATCTGTACCTAAACACCGAAGTGCAAAACATCACTAAAGTAGGCGATAAGTTCTATATCCGCACAGCAAATAGACTCTCGCTAAGCGCTGATTTCGTAGTCGTAGATGCGGGCGCTCACTCGCTGTGGCTAGCGCACAAAATGGGGCTTGGGCAGGATCTTAGCACGATTTGCATCGCCGGCAGCTTCTATCTAACCAAGCAAAAGCTTCTAAACGGCAAGGTTTACATGGTGCAAAACCCAAAGCTTCCATTTGCCGCGCTTCACGGCGACCCCGATCTTTTGGCGGACGGCTGCACGAGATTTGGCCCTACCGCACTTACGTTACCAAAGCTTGAACGCTACAAGGGCTGTCGTTCGGTACCGGAATTTTTTCAGTCATTAAATTTTGACATGGATGTAGCCAAGGTCATTTGGCAAAATTTTGGCGATAGCGAGGTAAGGGACTTCTTAATCCGCAATATAGGCTTTGAGATACCGATTTTAGGTAAAAAGCTTTTCGTCAAAAATGCGCGCAAGATCATACCTAGCATCCGCGAGGAGGATATTTACTATGCCAAGGGCTTTGGCGGCGTGCGCCCGCAAGTAATCTCACACTCGCAAAAAAAGCTGCTTTTAGGCGAAGCTAGAATAGGCGAAAATCCAGGGATTATCTTTAATATGACCCCAAGCCCAGGTGCTACGAGCTGCCTAGGCAACGCACTTCGCGACGCAAAAAGTGCCTGCGAATATTTGGGAGTGAGCTTTGATGATGCAAAATTTGACGCGGAAATGATGCGATAAAGAGGAATTTTTAAATTTCGCTCGGGCAAGAATTTTAAAATTTTACTTCGGCGAGGACTTTAAAATTTTGCTCGCGCTTCACATATAGAGAGTTTTAAAATTTCATTCAAACGCGAATTTTTAGAATTTAACCTGCACCGCAAGCTATGAAATTTTAAAATTTCGCCGTGCCTTAGAATTCTAAAATTTTCTCGCGCTATAAAATTTTAAAATTTCTTCGTCTAGCGAATTTTAAAATTTAGAAATTTCAAAATTTTGCGTAAAATTTCGCCTAATGCGGCGATAAATTTTAAATTTAAAGGAGAAAAGATGCTTAAAAAAACCAAAATCCTAGCGACCATCGGGCCCGCAAGCGACAGCGAGGAGATGATGAGTGCGATGGTAAAGGCGGGCTGCAACGCCTTTAGGATGAACTTCAGCCACGGCACGCACGAGTATCACGAGGCAAATCTAAACAAAATTCGCGCCGTAGAAAAGAGCCTGGGCGTCCGCGTAGGCGTCTTTCAGGACATCAGCGGTCCAAAGATCCGCGTCGGCAAGCTAGAGGAAAATTTTAAACTAAAAACGGGCGATAAAATCACCTTCCTTCCTCGCGAAATAATCGGCAAAAAGACCGCAGAAGGCGAATACGAGCTGTGTATCAACCACCCAGAAATTTTGCCGTTAATGAAGGTAGGCGAGTTTATCTACCTCTACGACGGCTCGATCCGCGCCAAGGTAGTCGCGGTAAGCGAGCAAGGCGTGCGAGCGGTGCTCGAAAACGACGGCTTTTTAAGCTCGAATAAGGGGGTGAACTTCCCAAACACCCGCCTAAATATCGACGTTATCACGCAAAAGGACCTCGAGGATCTGCGCTGGGGCGCGGCGCACGGCGTAAATTTCGTAGGCATCTCCTTCGTGCAGTCGCAAAACGACATCCTGCGCGTGCGCGAAATTTTAAACTCGCTGGGCTCAAAAGCTAAAATTTACGCCAAGATCGAGAAATTCGACGCAGTCGAAAATATAGAGCAGATCATCGAAGCAAGCGACGGTATAATGGTCGCGCGCGGAGATCTGGGCATCGAGATGCCGTTTTATGAGATCCCGCGCATCCAAAAGCGCATCATAGCGTTAGCCAACGCCCGCTCAAAGCCCGTCATCACCGCCACGCAGATGATGCTTAGCATGACCGAGCACGAGCGCGCCACCAGAGCCGAGATCAGCGACGTCGCAAACGCCGTGCTCGACGGCACCGACGCCGTGATGCTAAGCGAGGAAAGCGCCATCGGCAAAAATCCCGCGGCCGTAGTCGCCGCGATGAGCGAGACGATCCGCGAGACCGAAAAGATCTATCCTTACGATAAATTTAACGATTACGATTTCTACGACGAGACCGATATGATCACCTCAAGCACCGCAGCGCTTGCCGCAAGACTGGGCGCAGGCGCGATACTTTCGATCACGGGCTCGGGGCGCTCGGCGATCAAACTCGCACGCAACCGCGCTAAAATCGACATCATCGCAATCGCACACGACGAGCAGACCGCGCACGCGCTAAGTCTCGTGTGGGGCGTAAATCCAGCGATGGTTAGGGAAAAAACGAGCATAAACTCTCTGCTCGCACGTATCATAAGCGAGGCTCTGCAGCGCGGGCTCATCGAAGAGGACGGCACCTACGTAATGACGGCGGGCTTTCAAAGCGGCCATCCCGGCAGCACCGACTACATCCGCATCATCAAAAAAGATCAGATCGATTTCTACCGCAACGCGGCGAAAACGGGCTTTGAAAGTAAAATTTAAAGCGCAACATTAAATTTAGCGGTAAAATTTGAAGTTTTTGAGTCGCAGACCTAGAGAGGTAAAATTTTAAAAATTAGGAAGGAAAACGATGATACCAAGCTATAAAGAGATGATGTTTCCGATTTTGCAGTTTATCGGCGAGCACGGCAGCGTGGACAGAAAAGAGGTTTGTAAATTTGTCGCCGAGTACTATAAATTTAGCGACGACGAACTCTCGCAAAGGATACCTAGCGGCATGCTTTTGTATGTTAACCGCGCAGGATGGGCGTTATCGTATTTTGCGGGCAATAAAGAAGTCGTAAATTTACCTGGCACCAAAAAACCCGTCAAAAAAACCGGCAGAGGCGTGTATGAGATAACGGATTTTGGCAAGCAGATGCTAAAAAGCAAAGACGCGCAGGCTAAATTTGAGGCTTGGTATGATGAAATTTATAAAAATAAAAGCGCGCCGAGCGCCGAAATCTCGCAAACAGCAACGCAAGAAAAGACTCCCAGCGACATCATAGCAGAGACGGCAAATGAATTGGCGCAAAATCTAAAATCTCAAATTTTAGATGAAATTTCGCAAAAAAAGCCGAGCTTTTTTGAATATTTAGTGGCGCACTTGCTCGAAAAAATGGGCTACGGAGTAAGCAGACTAACCAAGAGCGGCCCGGACGGCGGTATAGACGGCATTATAGACGAGGACGAGCTTGGACTATCGCAAATTTACGTGCAGGCTAAAAGCTGGCAAGGCGCAATTTCACGCCCTGAAATTCAAAAGTTCGTCGGCGCGATCTCGGATAAGCAGACCAAAAAGGGTGTATTTATCACCACGTCAAAATTTAGCAAGGATGCCGAAAGATACGCCGCGAACGTGCAAAGTCACACGGTGGTTTTGATTGACGGCGAGCGGCTGGCGGAGCTGATGATAAAATACAAACTCGGCGTGCAAGTGCGGCAAAACATCGAAATTTGCGATATCGACGGCGACTTTTTCGGCGATGAAATTTAAGCAAAGATAAAATATGTTTTCAGATTAAGCGCGAACGGAACAATTTAGCTAGACGATCTAAATTATGAGCTAAATTTTACGACTAACGGCGCTTAAATTTAGCCGCGTAAAGCGTCGCGCTGAAGCCGAATCAAAAGAAAATAGAGCCGCACCGCAAAAATTAAAATTCCGCAAAAATATATTCGTTAAAAATCAAACGCCGCGCCTTAAAATTTCAAGGTATAATTACGAGGAAATTTATAAAAATTTAACCGAAGGAGAGACCATGAAAAAATTTCGCTCACTGCTGCTCTGCGCGGCGGCGGCTGCAACTTTGAGCGCCCAAGGCGAGAGTGAGGACAAGGTACAAAAAATCACTTCGATCGACATCTATGTCTCGCCGTTTTATTCAGCTAAGGAGGGCAAGCCCGAATACGTGCATGTTTACGAGCCGATCGACGATCTATTGATGAAAAATGACGTGGCGAGCCTAAAAAAGGCGATCAAAATCATCGAAGACGCCCCGGATATGGTCGCTCCGACCACGCTGATGACTGTCGCTGCACGCGCTTATGATCTGGGGCTTAAGGACGACGCGGTGTTTTGGTTCTACGCGGGCAAATACCGCTTCATCTCCTTCGCTTCGGTAATCGACGTCAGCGGCGCGATGTTTATGGAGACGGTCGAGGCAAATTCCGCTTTCATGCACCTTGCGGGCGACGTGATCAACCCATACGCGTTTTGCGACATCGACAAGCAGCAGATCATAGTCGAAAAGGCGGTCGATTGGGTAAAAGATCATCCGTACAAGGCGATATTTTCGGATAAATTCCCATCCATGGCTAGCGACCGCAAGGCGGCTCTAAAGGAAGTGATAGAAAAGCTCAAAGCCGATCAGCAGAAGCAAAAGCAGTATTTCGCCGATCCGAAAAACAGAGCCGATTACATCGCCGAGCGCAAGAAATATCGTACGGACGAGCGCTTCTGCGACTAAATTTGCGGCTAATTTAGTCGAACGGGTTTTGCTAGCTTAGCCGTATTTTGCCTAAATTTCAGCTCGCAGGCTAAATTTAGGCGAATTTCAAACTATGCTTCAAAATAAAATTTAAGGAAAGGGCGTGAGCGGAATTTTAAAAAACGTGATGCCGCCGCCGTGGATCAAATACCCCGCTCTTAGCGAGTTTTCGCTTGGCTGGCGGATGGGCGCGGCAGAGGATTATAAATTTAAATTTTGGCAGTGGTTCGAGCGCCTGGATAAAGCGGCGCAAAAAGCGTATGCACGGGCCTTCCCCTATCCTTGCTTTTGGCACTACGGCGACTGGGACGGGCTGGACGAGACGTCTGAAAATGAGCGGGTAAAATGCGCGCATGGCGGCGACAGATGCTGCTCGGAGCCACAAAATTTGGAATTTAGCGAGTGCGATGAGCTTAGGGGCGATCTTACGGACGACATAGACGATTTCTACCGCGAGGGCGTGCCGTTTTGGCGACGTGGCGGAGCGGCGAAATACGACAAAACCTCGCTAATAAATTCTTCCGAAGCGAATGAATTTCTATTTTTCTACAAGCCGGATGCGGCCGCGGACGGATCCTGCCTCGGGCAGTGGCAGAGCTCGCCTTTTGCCGTAGATGCCGACGAGTATCTATGCGCCGAGCAGTTTATGATGGCGAGCAAGGCGCAAATATTCGGCGACGAGCAGACGCGGGCGCGGATAATGCAGAGCCGCGATGCAAAGCAGATGAAGGCGCTCGGCAGGCAGGTGCGGGGCTTTGATGAGCGGCTCTGGGGCGAGGTGCGCTACAGCGTCGTGCTAAGGCGGCAATTACTATAAATTTACGCAAAATCCCGCGATGATGCGCTTTTTGCTCGCGACGGGAGATAAAATTTTAGTTGAGGCCAGCCCGCTGGATAAAATTTGGGGTATCGGCCTTGGTCAGCAGAGCGAAAACGCAAGTCGTCCGAGCGCGTGGCGCGGGCAAAATCTGCTCGGCTTTGCACTGATGGAGGTGCGAGACGAGCTGCGCAGGCTATATAAAAACTACGACCTGATCGATAAGAATTTTTTGTAAGATTAGGCGGCGGTTAAAATTTTACCACTCCCACCGGGTACATTCGGCACGGACATAGCGCGGCAGCGAGGCGAGGCGGTAAATTTATAAAATTTTAAAATTTACGCAGACGGCTGAGGCTCGCGCCGCTTTTGCAGTAGCGATAGTTAGATCGGAGGCTAAATTTAAACGCGCCGTCTTAGTGCCCTGCGCCGAAGAAATTACACATCGCCGTGCCTATCACGATGAGCGCTATGCCGCAGATCGCGGGCGCAGAGAGTTTTTCGTGGAAATAAAACACCGAAAGCAGCGATGCTAATACTATGCCGAGCCCGCCCCACGTAGCGTAAGCGACGCTAAGCTTTACCGTTTTTAGCGCAAGCGCTAAAAAATAAAAGCACGCGCCGTATGCCGCTAGCGTGGCTAGAGAATAATTCAGCTTACTAAATCCGTCCGAGAGCTTCATACAGTTGGTCCCCGCTAGCTCCAAAACTATAGCAAGCCCCAAATAAACGTATCCCATAAGTGCTCCTTAATGTAATTTGAGCCGAAATTTTATAGAAATTTCTCTTAAATTTCACCCAAAGGCGTCCCTGGCGGCTTGCGTAAAATTTGCGCCACATATTTGAGTAAAACCGGCGCTTCGGCGACGTAAAATTCCACCGCTACCGCCTAAAAATCGAAGTTTTTAAATTTAGCCGCGCGACGAAATTTTATCCGTTTTTATATACGAACATTATATAATTATCAAAATTTTTCCAAGGAGAGAGGATGAAAAAGCTCGTTACGATACTTGCGCTGCTCTGTGCGGCGGCGTTTGCCAAGGAGTATGAGTATATGGTGCAAAGTATGAGCTACAGCTCACTCGGAGAGCGCAAAGAAAGCACGCATCTAAGCTACGACGCGGCGGCGCGCAAGCTGGAGCAGATAAGAGATACGAACTCCTCGGACGGCCTAGGCTCTAGCTACAAAGAGATCAGCTACTTTGACGAAAAGGGAGGAATGGTTAAATTTGAAGTATTTAACCTCGATCTTAAAAGCGGCAAGTGGAAAAAAATAGAAGACTACACGGAAAGCGTAAAGGGTAACGTCACGACGCGCGAGAGCAATTCGATAGCGGATGACGGCACGCGCAATGCGAGCAAAACCGTCTCCAGCTACGACGGCAACGCGACGCAGGATGTGCGATATAAGCTTGCAAAGGGCAAATGGCAGAAAGAGAGCATGAACAGATCCGTAAGAAACGCGTGGGATAAGGAGGAGCTTACGATAAGCTTCAAATGGGACGGCAAGAGCTGGCAGCCCAAAGATAAGACCGAAATTTTCTATGACGGCTCAGGAGAGATGAACGGATACGTGAGCTACGAGTTTGTAAACGGCGCGTGGCAAAACAGCGAGCGAGAGATGCTTAACGGCGATCGAAACGGCAGCTACGAGCAGATCCGCAGTACTTTCCAAAACGGCGCGTGGCAAAACGCGACGATGAGTAAGCACGAGCTGGATGCCGCAAAGGGCGAGGAGATCGTTACGAGCTTCATCTGGAACGACGAGAAGAGCGCGTGGGATAATATGAGCAAACAGACCGCTATCAAGAAGGGCGCGGATCTTAATATGACCTCTTATCTGTGGGATGAGCAGCTTAAGGATTGGGTCAAAAGCTACTCAAACGGCGAAATTTACGACAAATCGGGCGAGCGCCCGCTCGTGCAAAGCTTTGAATCAAATTCCAGCAGCAACAAATACGTCTATAGCTACGACGAGCGCGGCAGCAATACGGCGATGGATATCTACAAGCTTGACGCGAGCGGCAAATGGGTGCAAACCGGGCGCTCAGAGGCTACTTACGATACCCAAATCCCGGCTGATAGCGTGGGATACGGAGCCGCGCTGATGATGTTTGAGATGCCTAGTATCTACGCGATAACAAGCTTTAAGGAATTTAAGATTAAAGACGGCAAATCCGAGCTCGTAACGGAAAAGACGTGGAAATATAAAAAGATAAAGTAGCGTTGAAGATGCATCGGTAAAATTTCGCGGCTAAATTTTACCTGCGCGGTCTTGCGCGAACGTCGCGGTTAAATTTAGCAGGCGCGGCGTTGTGCGAACTATGCGTTAAATTTAGCTAGCGCGGATGTTTCGTACGGCGTGTAAATTTTAAAATTTAAATCCTACGCGGCGGCGGCAAAAGAAGAGGATGAAAAATGGTTTTACTCAAAGCGACAAGAGCGGCTATTTCGGCTTTAATTTCAGCGAGTATCTGTTTCGGCGCCGTAGAGGCGCAAGATCACGGCGCGGCGAGCGAGCAAAAACAGACGATGCAAGGCGGCGAAAGAAAAGATCGGGCGCCAGCAGACAAGCAGAGTAGCGAAATAAGCGCAACAAAGCGCGCAGACGAGCAAGGCGGCGAGGCGCAAAATTTTAAAACCAAAAGGCGCTATTTTCGCAGCTGTTCGTGCTTGCACAAACAAAAATCAAAGGAGCCCGTCTATCTCTACGATGAAATTTCGCAAGAGCAGGCCGAAAAATCGGCAAGCTATTTCATCGGCTATTTCAAAGATGGCAAGCTAAGCCGCTATGAGAAAATTTATGAAGGCGAAAGAGCTTTTTCGAGCGAGGATATAAAGTGGTAGGCGCGATTTAAAATTCAGATAAAAGGAGCGGTCATGAGAGGTATTTTTAAAATTTTGCCCGAGGGTGCGGTAGATTTTGCGGCGCTAAATTTAAAGGCGCGAGCGATTATTTCGGCGGGCGCTTTTAGGGCGCAGACGGCGGTTTTAGCAGACAAGCTTCGGGCGCGAGCGGCAGTTTTAGCAGGCTCTATTTTAGCGGCGACGTTAGCGCTTGCGATGCCTGCGAGCGCGACCGAGGCGGCGGCGAAACATGCGGCGGCGAATAAAATTTGCCTGCAAAAGACGAGCTACAAAACAGAGGGCGGCGCCGTGCCGCGCTACGAATATGAAGTGAGCCAAAACTACGACGCCAAAACCCGCCGCCTAGAAAAAATCTACAAAAAGAGCAGCGAAGAGGGAGCGTCCGTATCGAAAAGCTTTAGTAAATTTGACGAAAGCGGCGAGCGCGAGATCGAAAATGTCGAATACGACTGGGACGCGAATACAAACAAATTTCGTGAAACGGCGATAAGCAAGCAGGAGATCGCAAAGGACGGCTCAAAAATTTATTTTAGTCTGCAAAAGGACGGCAAGCCATACGAGGGAGAAAAAGCCGTCGAAAAGCGCGAGGGTGAAACGGAAATTTTACAAAATTTCACGCTAAAAAAGGGCAGATGGACGCCGACGCACCTTACTAAAAGAATTATCGACGAAAACGACAGAAACAATTTCGTAGCGACCTACGAATGGAACGCCAAAACGAAAAAATGGACGCCGTACGAAAAATCAATATATCACTACAACGGCGACGCTTACGCGGGCTCAGAAGGCTACGCGTGGCGCGGCAAATGGGTGCCGCTTACAAAACATACCGTCTTTACGGCGGCGGACGGGACGCGCAGCGAGATAAATTTTGTGTGGCGCGACGGCGCCTGGGGGCGCGATGAAAAGATCTTGCGCAAGATCGAGCCTAAGTATAGGCGCTTTAGCGAGCTAAGATTGCGCTGGGACGCCGCAAAAAACGAGTGGAGAGAGTACTACAAAAACGTGCACGAGGAGACCGAGGAAAGCAGGCCTCTACGCGAACAAACCGTGCTTTGGCGCGAGGAGTCGCAGCGCTGGGAGGTCGTGTTTGAAAACGAGCTTAGCTACGACGCGCGCGGCAACGTGATAAAAAATCGCCAGGTTTCCGATGGCAAGCAGTACGAGTATATCTACGACTACGACGAGGTGGGCAACAACATCTCCATCACCCTGCGCGAGCCTGATGAGAGCGGCAAATGGCGCGAGACGCAAAAGACGCAAAACGTCTTTGAGCCTGAAATTTTAGCGCAGGACGTCCTGGATCGCGGCTTCATCGGCGACTACATAGCTACGGGCGAAAACGCGATCAAAAGCAGCAAGCAGTATTTTCTAAAAGACGGCGAGTTTAAGCTAAACGAAACTCGCGAGTGGGTTTACGGAAAATGCGAGCCGCAATAAAATTTGGAAAATCCCATGAACGAGCTTTATATCGTTAAAATTTCAGATAGCGACGCGATGATGTTCGGCTGCGAAGCAGACGAGCGGGTGCGCGAATTTGTCGCTAAATTTGACGGCTGGGAGTACGAAAGCGAGTTTGAGCGGACCAGCTATCTGCTCGGCACGGACGTTTTTATCGAGGTTTCGAGCGAGGAGAGCTTAAATGAAGGCGCCTTACGCGCTCAAATTCCAAACGAAAAGGCTTTGGACGCTGACGGCGGCACGACGTTTTTGAGCCTGCGCGAATGGGACGGCAAAGAGCATTGGCGAGTTCGCGCGAGCGATGAAATTTTACGCGCCATCAGCGAGGATGAGGACGGCGGCGCAGCGTATCTGCTTCTTAGCCCGCGACATATCGCCGCAGAGGAGCTGCGAGGCGCCTTTGAGGGCAGAGCGCCGCAGGAATTTGCGCGCATTATCGAAAGCCTCGAAGCCAAATACGACTGCAAGGACCGAATGCTCTGCTACGTCGTTTGCTATTTTACGCCGAGGGGCAAAGAGGGGATGCGGACGGACTTCGGCGTGCAAATTTAAAGCGCGGCGGATTAAATTTAAATTTGTCTGCGCAGCGCGCTTGCGCCGAATAGCGAGAGTTTGATCTTGCGTGCAAAACCTGCGCCGTATGGGGCAAGTGAAATTAAGCAATGAAATTTAAAATCGCCGCGACGAGCAAAATGGAGGGGGCAAAATGTTAAAATCCATAAAATTTTGGGGCGAGAGCATCGAGGAGCTGGAGGTTTGGTACTACGCCCCAAAGCACGAATGTAGCGCGGCGGAGTTCGCGCAGCAGTGCGGCAAGCTCGTGCGCGCGGACTTTGGGCTCGCCTCCCTTTACGAGATAAAATTTGAAAAATTTACGCCAAGCGAGCCCGATGATTTTATGAAAGAGCGGATAGCGGCTGCTTTGAGCGCGGCAGGGCTATCAGACGAGCCTCGTAATTTCGCAATGGGCGGCGAGAACGACTGGGACTGGCATGAGTGCTCGTTTGAGGCGAGCGGGCAGCGATTTTTACGCATCTGGGCGACGTCGGCTTAATAAATTTAGCCTGTAATACGGGCTTTGCGCGCCCGAGGTTTTGGGCGGATTTGCTACGGAACGCTTGCAAAAGGCGCCGAGCGACGTTAAAATTCCGCGCTACCGATTATCTCGTGCGTATTTGCGTGCCTTGAAGTGTGATAGCGTAAGCCAAGTAGCAAAGCAAGCAAGCGCGCCCTATTTTGCGCAAATTTACGCGCCGAGGCGCAGGCGACGCCCTACTCCGAGCCAAAATTTATTTGAAGGGAAAATATGAAAAACCTATTTCTAGTCGCGCTTGCGGCATTAGCGCTTAGCGGCTGCGCGGGCTTAAAATGCGGCGCAAAAGACGGGCAAGACGTCGCTGAGATCGACGTGCCCGAAGAAGGCTGGACGAGATACCTAGGCACCGACGGCGAGATCAAGGAGGTCGCATTTTTCACGGCGTTTTTCTCCAAGCAGTTCCGCCCGCACCCAAAAGATGGCGAAAAGATCGGCTTCGTGCTTACCAAAAAGAGTGGCGAACGCATACCGATAAGGCTCGGCAATATGTATAAGGCGACAGACGGCGCATTTGCGCTCGCGGGTCTCGACGCGCATAGCGACGTATGGGGCGGAACCGAAGAGCTGCGAAGAGCAAAACGGGTAAAATTTTACAAATTTCAAGAAGGCGGCGTCAAAGTAACGGACTATGAGGCGCAAGGCAGGCTTTGCGAGGCGTTTTACGCAGGCGAAAAGATAAGCATCAAAAGCGTGCTAAGCCGCCGCACGAGCAAGTCTGGCGGGGCTAGCGGCGAAATTTCTACCGTGCAGACGCAGGGCGAAATATCGCGCGACGTCGTCAAAGCTTTAAACGCGCGGGAAAAACCCTCGCCGCAAAGCTCTAGCAAAAATTTAGCGAACAAAAAGAGCGCCGCGCAAAAAACCGATAGCGAGGCGTTAAAACCGGAGGCAGAGGCGCTAAAAAATATCATCTGCTATAGATAAAAACGAAGTCGATTGAAATTTCAGTTTAATGAGTAAAAATTTTGCTAAAATTTTAAATAAAAATATCTTTTTAAGGAGTAAAAAATGAGAAAAAGCGTTTTATTTTTCCTATTGCCGCTGTTTTTATTCGGCGGCGAGGCGCAAAAGCAGCTAAACGTCTTTCAGCTAACGCCGTCAAAGATGCCGCCGCAGCAGTTTAAGGTCGAAGCGGTCTTTTCGAAAGAGATCAAAGCCGACTGCAACGACGCGTATCTGATCGGCGGCAAAATAGAGCAAAAAGAGGGCTCGGATGGGCTTTATTACGAGTTTAGCGGCGGCGATGAGCTTGCTCAAACGCTGATGCTATGCGACGGCAAGAAGCAAAAGAAGCGGATCTATTACGAGCTCACGCATCCATTCGCCTACGATGGCGGCGAAATTAGAATTTTAGCGCCCAAAGACGTTAAGGTCGAGCTTAAAATTTACGAACTCGTAGAGAGCAAAGAGCCTAAAATCCGCAAGATGAAATAATTCCGCAAGGAGCGTTGATGCAAAAAAGCGGATTTGTAAAGGCTCTATGCAGCGACGCACGGAGTGCAAAGATACCGAGCGAGCACGATTTTTTCGCGCCGCTCATCGGCGACTGGGACATATGGTGGACGGACGGCCTGCAGAGCGGCACGCCGCGTGAAGTCAGGGGCGAGTGGCTCTTTGCGCGGGTTTTGGACGGATACGCGGTGCAGGACGTGTTTATCGTGCCCCCGCGCACGCAACGACTGATCAATCCGCAACCCGACGCCGAATACGGCACGACGATAAGGATTTATGAGCCCGCAAGCGGGACGTGGGATATTTTTTACGGCTGCGTCGGCACGGCGCTGCGCCTAACCGCGCACAAGGAGGCGGAGGAGATCGTGCTAGTGCAAAACGGCAAGGGGGCGATGCGCTACGTCTTTTCACAGATGAGCGAGGCGTCGTTTTCATGGCGGAAGGAGCTGCGAAGCGACGCGGGGCTCTGGCAGGTCGTCGCGCGGGTGCGTGCACGCAGAAAAGCTTAGCCGCCTGCAAAAGAGATACGCGATCTGCTTTTAAGACCCGCCTATAGATGTCCGCGCCGCAGAAAAACCTAGCCGTTCGCAAACGAGCCGACTAGCCGAACTACTTGCAAAAGCCAAACTGCTCACAAAAGTCAAATCGCTCGCAAGAGCTGAACTGCGCGTAGAAAATTTAACCGCCCTTTTTAAAAACTATGCTGCGCCTTTGCGCAAATTTTAACCGCGAAATTTTGCCGCGCCTTTGCGTAAATTTTATGCGCGACGGGACCTCATCGCGCTTCTGCGTAGATTGCGGCCGTAAAATTTAGCGCGCCTTCAGCCTATCCGCCTTTTAAATTTTAAAAATTTAGCCGTAAAATGCGCGACATACAAAGCCTATGCGGCGGCGGCAAGCATTGCGCCAACAAAAGTGGCGAGGTTGCAAAATTTGGCGCCGATGCGTCGTTTAGTTAAAATTTCAGTATAATTTCGCAAAAACAAGGAGAGAGCATGTCAGAGAGAATTTTTGAAAGCCTAAAAGAGCTTTTGACGCAGCAGGGCGCGCACTTCCGCGTAGTAGCTCACCAAAGCGCGGGCACCTCCGCAGAAGTCGCCAAAGCCCGCGGCACGCAGCTAGGACAAGGCGCAAAGGCGCTGGTTTGCACGATCAAGGGCTTTAAGGACGGGCAAATTTCTTTCGCGCAAAATTTAAATTTAGTAAGCGCCGATGACGCGCAAAACCCCGACTCTTCCTGCGTTGCGAGCGCTCAAGGCTGCGAAAACGGCGCCTGCGCGGGAAATTTAACTTTAACCGCCGATCAAATCTGCGCCAACGTGCCGCAGCAGCTGAAGCTTCCTAGCGACAAACCCGCGGGCAGAAACGGCAGAATTTACGTCCTAGCGGTCTTCGCAGCCGATCATAAAACCGATCTAAAGCGCTTGGCAGAGAGGCTCGGCGGCACAAAAGCATCGCTCGTAAGCCCCGATGAAGTGGGCGATCTCACGGACTGCGTTATCGGCTCGGTGCCGCCCTTTAGCTTCCACGACAAACTGCTGTTAATCGCCGATCCGTCGCTATTCGGACGCTTTGAAGAGATCGCTTTCAACGCGGGCCTGCTCGATCACTCGATTATCCTAAACGCGCAGGATTACGCGCGCATCGCAGCTCCGCGCATCGTTAGCTTCACCGAAAAGGCTACGGAAGGCGAATAGTCGCGCATCGTCCGTTTCACACAAAAACAAGAGGACTCGGATTAAATTAACCCAAAAGCAAGGGCAGAAAAAGACAGCGCGAGAGTGGTTGTAAAAAGGGCGCTTTGATTTTTGATCTTTTTTCTTCATATTAAGGCTTTAAAATTTGCAGTATGATTAGGAGCAAAGAGGGCGCGACCGAAACGAGGAGGAATGCTATGAAGCAGGTGTGGACATTTTTGCTGTGCCTACTTGCGCTATACGGCATGGAAAATGCTGCAGCCAAGGGAGCCAATGCGCCGCGACCAGAGATTTACCAGACCATGAAAAATATCTACGACGATCTACCGATCGCGCAACTGCCAATGCGCTATCCGGAAGAAATTTCGCCCTTAGCGGCTATCGATAAAAATTTACTTGATAAAAATGAGCTGTTTTCGTTCGCAAAGGAGAGCTTTTTAATCGACAATCTAAGCGCGTATTGGGAGAGGATCAAAGACATAAGGGCTTGTCGTTTGCCAGAAAAGAGCGTCAAAACAATTCTGCTAAGGCTTTATCTGATGGATTTTAAAGATAGCGAACGTGGGCACGAATATGTTTTTATGTGCCTTTTAAACGACGCATTTCGTATAAGCGATTGTCGCGAAATTTACGCCGATTACGTACACTGCGGTAAAAGCAAGCCGCCGATGCGCGCCAAGCAGGAGTTCGTCATCGACGCCGATTTACGCTGCACAGTAACAACGCACTACTATACTTTAGATAGCGATAAAGAGCTGCACAGAAATGTCTGCGTGCACGAAATACAAAACGGCGCGATCGTTACTAAGGATTAAAATCCAAGGCGATTTTGCGAGATGTTTTTGGCCGTAAATTTCATAGGCAGAGCGGCAAACTGAGACGCGAATTCGCTCTATCTATGGGCCCAGCTATTTCAAATCGCGATAAAATAACGCTCAAACCGAGCCTCGAATTTGTCATATTGATGAGGCGCTGTTTCGAGCCGCGCCAAAACGGCTCGTAAATCTTTGGTGCACCGCAGCGTCCCACTAAGATGCATCGCCTTACGGAGCATTTTCGCGACGGCGAGCGCTTTATTGGTTTTGACTTCCTGCAACAAGCTAAATATCAAATCTGAAATTCTTAGCAAGTCCCGAAAGCAACGAGGATAAAACATCCGAATTTTAAAATTTAAAAATCTTTAAAAAAAGTGTGAGTTTAAAAAGAATTAATCGCGACGATATCGCATCGCCGCGACTGAAGAGGGCATCATCGTGCCCGCGAAGGTGCTTATTTCATAGCGCCTTGTTGTTTCATCTGATCCATCATCTGCTTAAATATCTCTTTAGCTTGTTTGCAAGTGGCCTCTTGCTGCTCCTTAGGAAGTGCGCTGATCTGATCCATAGACTGCTTTTTTTGATCCTCATACATCTTGACCTGCTGCTCTTGACCTGCTTGTTTGTAGGTATCGACCATCTTGTCAAGATCTGCGAAATACTCTTTGCAGCTATCTGAAAGATCTGCGGCGCTAAGACTTAGCGCAAAGCCAAAACTAGCCAAAACTAAAAGTGATTTTTTCATTTTTCTCTCCTTGTAAAAAATCAGCGAAAGTATATCATTTCGCTTAGTAAATTTGCCTTAAATTTTAATCAAATACGGCTGTTTTTTTAAATTTATAGCGCTTTTGAAATTTTAAAATTTTACTCTTACCTCGACGCTTACATTTTTTAAAATTTAACTCATCTTTAAATTTTAAAATTTCAGCTCTTGGTTTCGCAACTGCCGCCGGTGCTTTTTAAAATTTCGTTTTACAATTTTTAAGCTGCATGCGAACCGCCTTAGGCTATATGCGGGCAAATTTAAACCCTAAGCCGCTTTTTTAAAATTTCATTTCGTAATTGCGCTACCGCCGCAAAATCACTTCTCTTCGAATCTAATCTGCACCGATTTTTTGTGTGCGCCTAGCCCTTCGGCATCCGCTAGCGCCATGCACGCGCCGCCTAGCTCGTCTATGGCGCGTTTATTTAGCGCTATGATCGAGCTTCGTTTAATAAAATTATAAACCCCCAGAGGCGAGAAAAATCGCGCGCTTCCGCCGGTCGGCAGTGTGTGGTTAGGACCTGCGAGATAATCGCCCATCGCCTCGGGCGTATAGTGGCCCAAAAATATCGCGCCTGCGTGGCGTATGCGCGGAAGCAGCTCGTAGGCGTTCTCGGTCGCGATCTCGAGGTGCTCGACCGCAAGCTCGTTCATCAGCTCCACGCACTCGTTTATATCGCGAGCGATGATAATCGCGCCCTTGTTTTGGATGCTGGCGCGAGCGATCGGTTCACGCGCGAGCGTAGGAAGCTCGCGCTCGATATGCTCTGCGACGCAAAGAGCGAATTTTTCATCGTCGCTTATCAAAAAGCTGCTCGCGATCTCGTCGTGCTCGGCTTGGCTGAGTAGATCCACGGCGATGTTGCGCGGATTTGCCGCGGCGTTTGCGATGACGCCCACTTCGCTAGGGCCCGCGATCATATCGATATTTACATCGCCGAACACGAGCTTTTTAGCAGTCGCTACGAAGATGTTCCCGGGACCCGTTATGACGTCGACCTTGCCGATCGTGCGCGTGCCGTATGCCATCGCCGCAATCGCGCTTGCGCCGCCCACCTTGTAGGCCTTTTTGATCCCCAGCACATGCATCGCCGCAAGCAGTAGCTCATTTACGACGCCGCCCACGGCGGGAGTGCAGACGCTGATATCCTCCACGCCCGCGACGATTGCTGGGATCGCGTTCATTAGAAGCGAGCTCGGATACGCCGCCTTGCCACCCGGGATATACAGCCCCGCGCGATCCACGGGCGTGATCTTTTGCCCGAGCATCGCGCCGCTTGGATCGAAGCCAAACCAGCTCCTCTCAAGCTGTTTTTCATGATAAGCGTAGATGCGCTCGTATGCGATCTGAAGCGCGTTTTTTAGCTCTGCGGTTAAGCCTTCATACGCGAGACTCATCTGCTCTTGCGTGATAGCCAAATCGCCCTGTACGCGCCATCTGTCAAATTTCTCTATCTGTTCAGCTAGCGCCTCATCGCCGCGCGCTCTGATATCTTCGATGATGCCGCTTACGACGAGCATTACCGATCTCATATCCGTCTCGCCGCGGCGCACCAACCTCGCAAATTCCTCTTTGAAATTTGCGTCCGTACTTCTTAAAATTTTCATTTTCGCTCCTTGTTTTGCTTGGAATTTTAACGCTTTTTGCTAAATTTCGCCTTTAAGCTTGCGGCTGCGCAAATTTACAGCTCGCCGATTTTCAAAAGATTAAGCGAAAATGAAATAAAATAGCCGAAATTTTAAATGGAGCGATGTATGAAAAAGATATTTTTAGCGCTGATCGCCACGGCGGCTTTAGTAGTGGCAAAACAGAGCGATTTTAATGAAAACGAACTGCAAAGTAAATGCGACAATAACGATGCATCGGCGTGTGCAAATCTCGGTAGCGCATATTACTTCGGAGAAAATATAAAACAGGATTATAAAAAAGCAAGCGAACTATATTTGAAAGCTTGCGATTTAAAACATGGTAAAAGCTGCCATAATCTTGGAATTTTATATGAAAAAGGTGAAGGCGTAAAACAAAGCTACCAAAAAGCGGATCAATTCTATTCTAAAGCTTGTGATTTAGAAATTGCCGAAGGATGTTACAATCTTGGAGCTTCATACTATTTAGGTACGTCTATAAAGCAAGACGACAAAAAAGCGAATGAATTACTTTCTAAAGCTTGCAATCTAGGATATAGCGAAGGATGCTATATATTAGGGCTTTGGTATGACTCAAGAAAAGATGTAGAACAAAACTTCGAAAAAGCTAGTGAACTATATTCTAAAGCTTGTGATTTAGGACATGGCACAGGATGTAATAATCTTGGGCTCTTATACGCCTCGGGCGAAGGTATAAAACAAGACTATAAGAAGGCAAGCGAATTGTATTCTAAAGCTTGCGATTTAGAAATTGCCGAAGGATGTTACAATCTTGGAGTCTTACACTATTTAGGCGAAGGCATAAAACAAAATATCGAGAAAGCAAGAAACTTACTTTCTCGAGCTTGTAATCTAGGATATGGGTTAGGATGTAATGATCTAGGGGCTTTATATGAAAAACAAGATTATAAAAAAGCGAGTGAATTTTATTCTAAAGCTTGTAATTTAGGATATGGCATAGGATGTACTAATCTTGGA
Source organism: uncultured Campylobacter sp. (assembly GCF_938017775.1). GTDB lineage: Bacteria > Campylobacterota > Campylobacteria > Campylobacterales > Campylobacteraceae > Campylobacter_B. The sequence continues at coordinate 89,779 of NZ_CALIIU010000008.1, read as the reverse complement.
ATTTTATATGAACACGGCAAAGGCATAAATAAAGATTATAAAAAAGCGAGCAAGCTATATTCTCAAGCTTGCGACCTAGAATATGACGCAGGATGCAACAATCTAGGGTTTTTATATGAACAAGGAGAAGGTGTAGAACAAAACTATAATAAAGCAAATGAGTTATATTCTAAGGCTTGTGATTTAAAATATGGCAAAGGGTGCTATAATCTAGGAGTTTTGTATAGCTCTGGCAAAGGCGTAAAGCAAGATTATAAAAAGGCAAATGAACTATATCTAAAAGCTTGCAATTTAAAAGATGGAAGCGGATGCTATAATATCGGAATTTCATATTATTTAGGAAAAGGCATAAGTCAGAATATAAGTATGGCAAAAAAATACTTCGGCAAAGCTTGTGATTTGGGTGATCAAGTCGGTTGTAACGGATATAGAAAGCTAAACGAACAAGGCTTTTAATCCGTTTAAATTTTAAGCCGCCCGTTAAACCTGCTTAAATTTGCGACTTAAATTTAAAGGTCAAAATTTGAATTATATCGTCGCGCACAGCAGCACTAAAAGCGCGGCAAAATACGCGGGTTTAAAATTTAAACCCATTCCGCCGCAGCAGATGCTGCGTAAGCGGTGCGTAAAATTTAGCGAGCCGCCAAATTACGACATTCGCGCTAAAATAAAGGGATGCGCTCCGCCGCCGTTGAAATTTCAGATGAGCCGTTAATTCTTTAAGAATTTTAAAATTTTAAACTCTCCCCTTTGCGAGTTAAAATTTCGAGCGAGCCGCTAATTCGTAGCGTTCGCGTCGAACTGCAAAAATTTCCTGATCTCCTCCATCGCCTCTTTGTTTGAAAGGGTAAATTTGATCTCGATGCGGCGGCTGGCGTCCTTGTCCTCGACGCCTCTGCGCATCACGGGCTGCGTGTAGCTGCGACCGCTGGCGATGAGATATTTTTGCAGCCGCTCATCTTTATTCCACGAGTTGATGAAATCCATCACGGCAAACGCCCTATTTTGCGAGAGCTCGAGGTTATACAAATACCCGCCGTCGCTGTCCGTGTGCCCTTCGATGATGATCTGATCTAAATTTTCGCGAATTTCATCGTTATTCAAAAGCGCGGCGAAATAGCTCTGCAGCGTCGAGCGGAGCGTCTCTTTGGCGTCCTCTTTCAGCTCACTTGAACCCTTGTCAAAAAGGATCGACGAGCTTAGCGTCATCGCGCCGCTTTCGTTATCGATGCGGATATTGCCGCCCAGCTTCTCTTTCAGATCGGCGATGATTTTGACCTTCATTCCGGTTAGGTTGCGGATGCGGTTTTTCGTGACGTTGAGGTCTTGTAAAATTTTATTAAAATCGCTCTCCTTCTTCGTGAGCTGATCGAGCAAAAAGGCGATTTTAAGTTCGTTCTGGCTGATCGTAGCGTTGGCATCGTCGCGCGCTTTTTGCAGAAGCGAGTTGATGTCTAAATTCTCTTTTTTCAGCTTCTCCGCCATCTCGGTTAGATCTTCGATCTGTATGAAATAGATGGAATTTTGCTTGCGAAGATCGGTGTTTTCGATATTTAGCTTCTCGAGCTGATCGCTAAAAATTTTATTCAGCGCCTCAAGCTCGGCGCTTTTTTTCTCCTGGCTTTGCAGGCTTGCTAGCGCGCTTGAAATTTGGCTTTCTTTCTCTTGCAGGTTGCTTTGCGTGAGGAAGTATTTGACGATGATGCCGCCTACTAAAAGCACGAAAACAAAAAGCAGTCCCGCCATCAAATCGGCGTACGCAATCCAAAAGGTCTCTTTTTCTTCGTTATTCGTTTTCATCTAAAAGTGCTTTTTCATCGATGCTCGCAAGCGTTTTACGAAGCTCTTCGATGATGCTTTCGTTGCTCGTCCGCGCAGCGCCCTCTCCAGCTAAAAGTGCCTTCAAATCCGCGCTTAACCCCTTAAAGCTAGCGTCAATTTTAGCGGCGTAAGCATTCTGCGAACTTGAAATTTCGCCCGCAAACCCACCTAAGGAGGCATTTAGGCTCTTTATTTGAGCGCTTAATGCATTCGTAACGTTAGCCAGCTCGCCTTGTCCGTCCGTTAAAGCCTTGGACTGGCTTAGATACTGCGCGGAAATTCCGTTTTGAATTTCGATTAGGCTTGCAGACACGGACTTGAGCGCAGATAAAATTTGAGCGAAGCTCTTATCTAACTCGCCGTGAGCGAGATTTGTCCTTTGGACCATCTCTCCTGCTTTTTCAAGCTCTTCTTGTGTAATCGCCATACTTCGCTTCTCAGCTTCCATCACGCTTTCAAAAGCGCCGATTTTTTCATCGATTAGGCGGTTTAGCTTTTCGGTAAAATTCGTAGAGCTCATCATCGCAAATGAGCGCGAAATTTCGGAATTAGCGTTTAAAATTTCACTCAGATAGCCCTGTGTTATTTCGTCTTTGTTCCAAAAGAAATTTTTAGTGGAATTTTTGTATTTGATGAGCAGACGCTCATATTTGCTAATGCCTTTTTTCTCAAAATATATCCACCAAAGCGCTAAAAAAATTCCATAGATCGAGACGTAAAACGCTGTGCCCACGCCGCCTAGAAGCTGCGCGATCTCGGTTTCGAGCCCATCAATATTGCTTGAGGAAAAGTGCGGCATCGAAATCGCAATCGAGATGAAAGTTCCTAAAATTCCAAGCATCGGAAAGACTGCCGACGCGACGGAAGCGTAGTTTTGATTACGTAGCGAGTAGCCGTATTCGTCCACAAAAAGATCAAAGCTAGCATCTGATTTTTTTTTACCGCCGATACTTAAGAGATTGGCGACGATGTAATTTTTCAGCTCGCGCTTGAAGTCATCGATATTATTTTGAAAATTTAAGCAGCCATATTCTGCATTATGACGAGCTAAAATTAGTGCAATAATAAGCAAAACTGCAAGCATCAGGATCGAGTGCGTTTCTACCTTCAGCCCGATAAGCCCCAAATAGCCCAGCAAAAACACCACAAAAACCGCAATCGGCAGAGCTGCGATCTTAAAAAAAACGCCCGCTAGCGAGCGCTCCTTCGCCTCAGGTAGCGTGATATCGAGCACTTCGTTATTCGGGCGATCCATATTAGTTCCTATTTAGGCAATTTAGATTGTCAAATGCGACCTGCAAGCGCGCCACCATACTCTGCTCGCCTGCTCTCAGCCATTTGCGAGGATCGTAGAATTTTTTATTTGGCTTGTCCTCACCTTCCGGATTGCCGATTTGAGCTTGCAAATAGCCGCGATTTTTGGCCTCATAAGCGCGCACGCCGTCCCAAAACGCCCACTGCGTGTCGGTGTCGATATTCATCTTAACTACGCCGTAGCTTACGGCTGCCTTGATGTCAGAGGTCTCGCTGCCACTGCCGCCGTGAAAGACGAAATTTACAGGCTTTTCGGATTGCAGATTAAATTTTTCGCGGACGAATTTTTGCGAATTTTTCAAAATTTCAGGTCTCAGCACAACATTGCCAGGCTTATACACGCCGTGGACGTTGCCAAAGCTTGCTGCAATGCTAAATCTATCGCTGATTTTGCCAAGTCGCTCGTAGGCAAGCGCGACATCTGCGGGCTGGGTGTAAAGCCGCGCGTTATCGACGCCAGTATTATCGACGCCGTCCTCTTCGCCGCCCGTGACGCCAAGCTCGATCTCAAGCGAAATTCCAAGATCGCTTAAAATTTCCAAATACTTCTCGCAGGTCGCTAAATTTAGCTCCAAATCATCCTCGCTAAGATCGAGCATGTGCGAGCTAAACAGCGGCACGCCATGAGCTTTTTTATTCTCGGCGTTGGCCTTAATGAGCTCGTCGATCCACGGAAGCAGCTTCCTTGCGGCATGATCGGTATGCAAAATCACCGCAACGCCGTAATGAGCCGCCAAAGCATGCACTTGATGCGCGCCTGCGATAGCGCCCAAAACCGCGGCATTAGGGCAAGTAGCTCCCGCATAAAACGCTGCGCCGCCGTTGCTAAACTGAATAATAACGGGCGAATTTGCGATTTTAGCGCTTTCCAAGACGGCGTTGATGGAGTTGCTCCCCACTACGTTTACCGCAGGGATCGCAAAGCCCTGCTGCTTCGCATACGCATAGACCTTACTTACGTCATCGCCGCTTAAAACGCCCGGTTTTACTATATCTAAAACGCCCATTTTTAGCTCCTATATTATTTATACTCGATTTTAGCGTTTTTGTGAAGATCTGCCGCTTTTTGCTCGACTACTTTCGCCGCTTTTTGCTGTCTAAGCACGCGCTCAATAAAAGGCTTTGCTTCGCTTTGACTTAACTGCTTTTTAGCTTGAGACTCCTCTTTTAACACGACGTGATATCCGACTCTGCTTCTAATCGCTTTAGTAGTGATTTGACCATCTTTTATCTTAGAGATCGCATCGGCAAAAGGCTTGACCTGATCGCTAGGCATCCAGCCTAGCTCGCCGCCGGTTTGTTTAGCCTGCGGATCGATAGATTTGGCTTTGGCAAGCTCTGCAAATTTAGTAAATAGTGCACTGTCGCTAAGCCCTTTTAACTGCTTAATAATATCGTTTGCCTCGGCTTCGGTTTTAACGACGATCTGAGCCGCTTTGATTCTCGCAGGCTCGGTAAAGCGCGCTTTGTTTTTGTTATAAAAATCGGCTATTTCTTTATCGTCGATATTTATTTTGCTGGCTTCTTTAGCCTGCCATACGCGAAGTGCTAAGTTATCTTTTACGATTTCAAGCTCTTTTTTATAAACGTCTTCGTCCATAACGCCCGATTTTTTAGCTTCATCCGTTAGCAGCATCAGATCGATGCCTTTATCGATAAGCTCCTTTTTTTGATCCGCGTTAAGAGCGGCGATATCTACATTGCCTATGCCTTGAAGTAGCGGAGCAAGCTCTTTTTCGGTTACGTCTTTGCCATTGACGGTAGCGTAAACGGTAGCGTTGAGGCTGATAGCGGCAGCCAAACTAAGTGCTGTAAATAAAACTTTTTTCATCACAATTCCTTAAAAAAATTTTAACGGCGATTATAACTCAAAGTTGTTAACAATCAAACTGTACTTTAGAATTTTAGGGTAGAATTCCGCCTTGAGGAAATGTAAATGAGAAGTAAAAAAGATATTTTAGAGATAAAAAAGAGAATTCTGCAAAACTTCGCGGAAGAGCGCAGTGAGTTGAAATTCAAAGACACCTATCAGCTTTTAGTCTGCGTGATGCTTAGCGCGCAGTGTACCGATAAGCGGGTAAATTTGATCACGCCGAGCTTTTTTGCGGAATTTCCTAGCGTTGAGGAGCTCGCAAAGGCCAATCTGGCAAGCGTAAAGCTGCTAATTAGCTCGTGCAATTTCTACAACAACAAAGCGGTAAATTTAATCAAAATGGCGCAGGCGGTGGTTCGCGACTTTGACGGCGTAGTGCCGCTTGATGAAGCGGGGCTAAAATCTCTTGCGGGCGTGGGGCAAAAGACCGCTCACGTCGTGCTTTTGGAGGGCGCGGGCGCAAACGTGATGGCGGTGGATACGCACGTCTTTCGCGTCGCGCATCGCCTGGGGCTGAGCCGCGCAAAGACGCCCGAGCTTACGGAGCGCGATCTAAGCGAGGCTTTTAAGACGGATCTTGGCAAGCTGCACCAAGGCATGGTGCTTTTCGGCCGCTACACCTGTAAAGCGATAAAGCCAAACTGCAAAGAGTGTTTTTTAAACGAGCTGTGCAGCAGCAAGGATAAGAATTTTCCGTAAAATTTTAGCCTGCAGATGCGAGCTTAAATTTGACGGAATTTTAAAATTTTGACGCCTTGTTTAAACCCGCTTTACGGCAGACATTCGGCTTATTATGGCGCTAAAATTTAGATTGAAATTTTATAAACGCCTCTTTTGATTTTTATCTTTTAGAAAAATTTAAAATTTTGCTTTTTGGAGCTTACTGTTTTGCCAGCCAAGCCCGGTATCCTTCGCTTTTAATCACGTCCGCGATGCTTTTTGCCATCTCCTGCGGCAAAAATTCGGACTTTTTATCGATGACGGACACTAGCGCGTAAGTGCTATCGTAATCTTGCAACTCCAAGCCCGCGCGCACCAGCGTTTCATATAAAAACGGCTCGTCCTTTTCGATGCTCACCGCATCATCGTTTAAAAATTCATAGATGAATGCAAGCTGTTTTTTATCGCCGATTTTTAAAAAATAATCAGCCAAATTAGTCGCGCTCTTAATGATGATTTTGCGTAGGTCATCTATCTGCTGCGCAGAGTAACGCTGGGTAATCAGCCGCCAATTTTCCGCCATCCTCGCCGCAATGATAGGCAGTTTGAAAGCTCTGCCGCCATAAGCATATTTTTCGCTTTCGTCGCCGATTTTTTCTATGGCCTCAAATTCGCTCATCATATACTCGTATAGTTCCTCATCGCTGAGGTTGAAATTTTCTAAATTTAATATCTCGGCGACGGTTTCGGAATTTTTAGGCAGATCGCCTGTATCTTCTGGCTCCTGCTCTTCATTTTCTTCGTCCCAGGCGGCTTTTCTAGCTTCAAAAGTTTTAAAATCCACCATCGGATTAACGCCCTTTTTTACAAATTTAAAAAAGGCGGAAATATCGATCTGATGCTCATCTTCGCAAATTCCATCCTTAAACATCAGCTCGCAATCTTCAAAAAATTCCCAACCATCAAGCGCGCCTAGGTAGCTTTGACCGATCCGTCCGTCTAGGACATAGACGCATTCGCTAGCGCTATGATCAGGCATCGCGTGGTCGTTTGAGACGATATACGGCGCTTGCGTTTTTCCAAAAACCTGCAACATTCCGTCGTTGTATTCGCCGCTTATGCCCCAAAGCGCCGTTAGATTGCCGCCGATTGCGATAACGCCGTCCTGCGAATGCAGATAATCACACGCCGTATCTTTAGCGACCTGTAAAAACAGATAATCATCATCGATGATATCGCCGCCGGTGGATAAATTTCCGTTAACAAACATCGCTCGTGCGTTATTTTTGCCGCCTGCTTCGTTAAATTTATCCTTAAGCCAAGCGGCATTTATCGTGCCTCCCGATAGGCTAAGATCGCCGTCAAACACCAGCACGTCAAAACTACCATCCAAATATAAATTTGAGCCGTATTTTTTCTCAAATTCATCATAAGGCAGTATAGAAACGGGTGGAATTTTCGTCGCAAAAGAGCTATGGTTTTCGTATCGCTTTACCTGCAATTTAATAATCTGCTCGCAATTTTGTAGAAAATTTTTGATCTGGTTTTCCATTTTTATCTCCTTTTAAATTGCTATTTCGGCAAGCGGTCTCGCCGAGCAAATTTTAGCGTCCGCTCTGCTTCATTCTTTGTGTTCGCAGCTTTTTAAGAAGTAGTTGCGAGCAAAGCGAAGCAAAAATCTCTTTCAAAAGCACTCGCGAGGCAAGCCGCCGCAAAAATTTTAAGGCGAAGTATTTTTGAGATGGATTTGAATGCTGTGCAGAAATTTTAAGTCAAGGCTAGACAGGTAGTCTGCCGCAGACTTAAAATTTCAAACTCATTCAAAGACGCTCAAAAGACAAGCCTTTCCAAACTACTGAAGCCTAGCGATTATATTTCTTACGACTTCCGCCATCATCTCCACCGACGCTATCTCGCAGTGCTCGTTCACGGAGTGAGGCGAGTGGATGTTGGGGCCTATGGAGCAGGCTTGCAGCTCGGGCTGTTTTGCGACCAGTACGCCGCACTCAAGGCCAGCATGCACGGCGGCAAATTTCGCTTGCGGCTTTTGTTTTTGTAGCTCCTCAAGCACCAGATGCGCGAAGTCGCTGACGTGCGGCGCCCAGTTCGCCGAGCGGTCGGTTACTCTGACCTCAAAACCCAGCGCGCTAGCCAGAGTGCTAGTCTCAAAGCCAAGATTTTCGAGCCCCTCGCGCTTCATCGCGCGTCCGAAAAAGTCAAACTCGATCACTTCGCCCTTCTGCTTAACCGTCGAGAGATTTATACTTTCATTTACCATGCCAAGCTGCGTGTCGTAGCTGCGCACGCCCTGGGCGAAGGAGTTGATAAGCGCCAAAATTTTGCCGCTGTTTACCAGCATGTCCGCTTCGCCCTCGCCTAGGCTCTTTACCCACGCCAGGCCGCGCTGCGCCGGCTCATGCGCACAGAGCACTTTACACACGGCGTTTGCGGGGATCGAGTTACTCCTCTCGCCAAAATCAAGGCTGATTAGCTCGCAGCCCTCCTCGGCGAGGAATTTCGCTAGTAGCTTCGTCGCGTTTGGGATATTTTTATGTATCTCGTTGCCCGAGTGCCCGCCGCTAAGCCCGGTAACGCCGATCTCGTAAATTTTACCGCTCTTTTTGACGCTCGCGGCGTCTATTTTCGCGCTCACGTTTATGCCGCCGGCACATCCCAGCGTCACGCGGTCGTCCTCCTCGCTGTCTAAATTTAGCAAATTCGGCGATAAAATTTTACCCTTAAAGGCGTTTGCGCCCACGAGCCCAACCTCTTCGTCGTTGGTAAATAGACACTCTAAATTCGCAAACTCCCGCATCGCGCCCATCATCATCGCCACGCCGATGCCGTCGTCAGCGCCTAGAGTCGAGTTTTTGGCTCTTAGGATGCCGTTTTCTTCAATGAGCTGCAAATTCGGCGCCGCGCCCACGCAAACCATGTCGTAGTGGCTTTGCAAGCAAATTTTAGGCTCGCCCTTTACGGCGTGGATGTTGCCCGCCTCATCGACGCTCACGCTAAAGCCCTGGCAGCGCGCAAAATCCGCCAAAAACTCCCTCATCTGCTCCGTTTCGCAGCTGCAGTGCGGTATCTCGCACAGCTTCTTAAAATCGTTCATAACCTCGTTTTTTTGCATGTTTGCTCCTTTTGAATTTATTATATCCGCGCGTTATTGCGACACGCCCGTTAAATTTAAGCGCGCCCGCGCCCGCTTAAGCGCTTACGAAATTCTACTAAATTTAAACGCGATCGCGCCGACATAGCGCTTCCGCAAAATACACGCAGAATTCTATCAATCGCGCTAGCTTACGCCGCAGGCAAGCCGCGCAAAATGAAATTTTATGCAAAGTCGCATGAATTTTACCGAAATTTAGCAAGAATTTTATTTAAAATTTAGTCAGAATTTTGCCGGGGATTTTTATTTTACGATTACGCCTTCATAGCCCGTTTTAGCGATCGCCTCAAGCATCGCGGTCTCGTTTGCATCATCCTTTGCCGCGACGGTCGCGGTTTTGCTCTGCTGTGAAACCTTCGCGCTTATCACGCCTGGCGTTTGCAAAAGCGCCTTTCGCACGATCGTAGTGCAGAGCGGGCAGTGGATTTTTTCCACGTAAATTTTAACCTCTTTGTCGGCAAAAAGCGCTGTAAATCCAAGCATCAAAAATAAAATTTTACGCATAAAGCCCTCCTAAAATTTCAGGATATGTAAGCATAAAGGCAAGCAAGGCTCCTAAAAGCGCGTAGATCAGAATCCATTTTTTGCGTCCGCTTTGCAGTGAGCATGCGCGCGGCTTTTTGAAAAAGAAAAATGCCGAGAGCGCGAAGCAAAAAAGCGCTAACGCAGAAAGCGGCGCACGGTAACCTTCCAGCGCCTCTGCGCCTGAAAAAATGGAAAAGCTCGCGCCGAAAATCAAAAATAAAAGCGCGGGCAGGCAGCAAAACGTCGCCGCAACCGCGCTAAAAATCGCGGCGAATATCAGCCACAGACTGCGCGTGCTGAAGCGATTTTTTCTAGGATCTTCTCGCTTTTGAGCCAAGGTTTCTTGCGCGGGATTTTCTAGTTCAGTTTTCAAATTTTGCCTTTAAGTATAATCTTAATAATCTTGTCGCACCTTAGCCGGCTTTTGGCGTGGAATTTTATCTGCAAATTTTACCGCTCAAATTTCGCACAGAGTGGCAAAGAGGCGAAATTTTAAATTCCGCAAGCCGTAAATTTTAAAATTTCGCGCCGAAAAATTTCAAAATTTTGCTCGCTTTAAAATTTCAAAATTTCGCCGCCATGTCGCTCGCAAAATTCTAAAAATTTTAAAATTCCACGCCAAATAAAGCGCGGAATTCTTTTCCAATGCAGACGCGACAGCACGTAGATTAGGCGCGCTTTTACACATCCGCCCAAAGTCGTCTAGCGGGAAGCCTTTCTTGTATACCTACTCAAAAAGCTCAAGTAGTTCGACGTGCCGCATAGCAAAACGCGAACCGCTACAGCTCCTTCGATCTGTAATCGTAGCTGAAATCTTTCGGCGAGTAGTAATTAAGCGTGTTGCCGTCCACTTCGCCGTAAGGATAGCCGAAATTATTGATCGGAAACTGCGCTGGGCGTGGGCTTAGCGTGAAGTCTCTGCCGTAGTTAAAGCCAATCCAGCACATCTCCCAGTTGCCGAATAAATACTCGCGAATTTTAGCAAGCTTGCTGTCGTCATTGCTTAGCTTCTCGCCCAATCGCACCTTTGTAACGTCCGCGGGATCGACGGGGATCCAGCCGTGGCCTTTTAGATAAAATTCCGCCCTGCAGTGCTGCGCGCCCGAGATATGGCTGACGCCGTCTTTAGGCGCGGCGCCCATTTGAGCGCTAAATCTCGACGCGCCGACGCGGATACCAAACATCTCTCTTGCGGCGATGCCTTGCGCACGGCAAAGTGCGACGAAAACGCTATTTATGTCGGTGCATTTGCCACTTAACTTGCCGCTACTTAAAATTTGCTTCACGTCCCCTAGCCCGCAGCCTAGCACGCTGTTATCGCGCTGCATAGTGTTTGCCACCCACGTATAAATCGCGCGCGCCTTTTCCAGATCACCCTTGATGCTGCCTGCGATCTCGTCTGATTTTTGCTTGACGACGCCGTCGATTTGAATCTGCGTGCTAGGCTCTAAAAACTTCGCCACCTCGGGGTTAAGCTTCTCGTTCGGATTAAATTTTACCTTGCTAAAGTCGGTGTTACGCTCAAAGGTCTCGACGCTAAATTTAATATTTAGCGTGGGCTTTGCCACACCGACGTAGCCGGCATAGAGCGTAGGAATTTCGCCATAGTCCACGGACGGATCGTTGAAATTGCCGTCAAATTTTATGTCGCTTACCTTTTGATATTCCGTGATAAGAGGAAGCGGTATCCAAAGCCGAGTCTGCTTGCCCTCTTCCAAAATTTCGTGATTTAGCGATAGCCCGAAAGCTCTCTTTTTGCCAATGACTTTTTCTCCGCCCAAAATGGTACTCGGAGTTGCCATAACGGCGCCTAAAATCGCAGTGTTTCTTAAAAAATCGCGTCTTTGCATGAAATGCCTTCAAAATAAAATGGCTAAGCCTTAGCCCTAATTACGCATGGATTTTAGCCTTTTGTGGCTTTGAAATCGCTAAATTTAAAATTCCACAAGTCGTAAATTTTAAAATTCTATCCATATTTAAAATTTCAAAATTTCGCTCGCTTTAAAATTTTAGAATTTTGCTCGCCGCGGAATTTTAAAATTTCAAAATTTCGCCAAAGCGGGCATGATAGCCCGCAAACTAGGCGCGCAGGCAATATACGGCGGCGTAGGCAAAACCACGCAAAAAGCGCCGCTGTCGCAAAAGCCAAGCGTACGCTTCGATGAAACGGTTGAGCTTCGACGAAACGCGGCGGCTTAGCTTAAGCAAATCGCGGCAGCAAAATGCAAGCCATCAGAAGGCTAAATTTCGCGCGAAAAATACTCGTAGATAAAATTTTTAGGCGAGTACGGATCTTTCGGCGTGCCACCCACTTCGCAATACGGATGCGAAAAAATTTCAATCGGGACATGCGCCGGGCGCGGATTTAGCACGATTTCGCGAGCGTAGTTAAAGCCCAGCCAGCAAGGCTCCCAGTTGCCAAAAAGATACTCGCGCACCCGCGCCAGCTTGGAATCATCCTCGCTTAAGTTCTCGCCCAATCGCACCTTCGTAACGTCCGCGGGATCAACCGGGATCCAGCCGTGGCCTTTGAGATAAAATTCCGCTCTGCAGTGCTGCGCGCCCGAAATTTCAAGCGCACCGCCGCTTAGAGCGCCCATGACGCCCATTTCAGGCGAAAATTTCTGCGCCGCGCCCGTGCGGATGCCGTAAATAGCGCGCGCAGGAATGCCCGCTGCCCTGCAGAGCGCGACGAACACGCTATTAATATCGGCGCATTTGCCGCTTAGCTTGCCGCTGCTTAAAATCGCCGCTGCATCGCCGCTGCCGCATGCGATCACGCTATTATCGCGACTCATATTTTTTGCGACCCAATCATAGATCGCGCGCGCTTTCTCCAGATCACCTTTAAGCGAGTCGGTGATCTCGTCTGATTTTTGTTTCGCAGCGCCTTCTACCGGAATTAGCTTTGAAGGCTTTAAAAACTCCTCGATCTCGGGGCTCAAGCGCTCATTTTCGTCAAAACTTACCTTGCTAAAATCGGTGTTTCGCTCCGAAATTTCAATATCGAAGCTAAGCTCAAAATAATCATCCTCTTCACCTACGACACCTTGCTCGCCGTATTTGCCGACGCCTGCTCTTGCCTCTTTATCGGGTGCGAAGCGCGCGTAGTACGTGCTTATATGATCTCCGCAAATAGCCGACTCTTGCGCATTTGAGCGGGCATGATATTCGCCAAGCAACCTTTGATACGGCTCTTGCAGCACTAACGGCAGCCAAAGCCGCACCTCTGCGCCACTACTTGAAATTTCGTGATTAAACCTGAGACTGAATTTTCTCGTTTTTGCTTCTTGCATTTTTTGCTCCTTTGCTTGAATTGCAAGTCGATTTTATCTCTTTGCGCCTTAAAATGGATAAAATTTTATGTTAAAATGGCGCTAAATTTGAAATTTTAGGATTAAAAATGGATCTGCAAAAAATCAGAGACGAGAACTTTAAAAAGCTGCAAAGCGGGCAAAACCGCGAAATTTTAAGCGCGATCGAGGCGCTACAAATAGACGAGTGTGACTGCGAGTGCGGCGACGTCGTACGTGCAAGCTTTAACGCTAGCGCGGAGCAGAGAGATGAAATTTTGCGTATCGCGCGAGCGCTAAAGCCGTGGCGCAAGGGGCCTTTCGCGCTGAATGATCTTTTTATCGATGCCGAGTGGCGAAGCTTCGTGAAATTTAACCTGCTGCGGCCGTTTTTAGATCTGAGCGGCAAAACCGTCGCCGACGTAGGCTGCAACAACGGCTACTATATGTTTCGCGCAAGCGAGCTCTCGCCTGCGCGGCTTGTGGGGTTTGACCCGAGCGCGCTATTTTATCTGCAGTTTCGCTTCATCGAGAAATTCCTCCGCAGTGGCGCGAAATTCGAGCTTTTAGGCGTTGAGCATCTGCCGTTTTACGAGCACAAATTCGACACGATCTTCTGCCTCGGCGTCATCTACCATCGCAGCGATCCCGTGAAGATGCTAAAAGATCTGCGCGCCTCGCTAAATGCGGACGGAGAAGTGTTTTTAGATACGATGTATATCGAAGGGGCTGGTGATTTCGCGCTGTGCCCGAAAAACAGCTACTCAAAAATTTCAAATATCTACTTCGTCCCGACCGTCGGCGCGCTACTAAATTGGTGCGAGAGGGCGAAATTCAGAGATTTTGAAATTTTGGCTCAAAAGCCCACGGATGCTAGCGAGCAGCGCAAGACGGAATGGATCGACGGGCAGAGCTTGGAGAATTTTCTAGACCCGCTCGATAGCTCGCGCACGATCGAGGGCTATCCCGCCCCGAGGCGTATCTACGTGCGGCTTAGGGCGTGATCTGCGCCTTTAAAACATTTTTCGTGTACCCGTGCACCGATATGGAATGATATCTGTGCCTTTAAGAACGTGTAAAATTTTATCGAATTTATCGGCTCGCGGAGAAAAATTTGCATTCGACAGAGCGCGGAATTTAGCTAAATTTAGCGAGCTTAAATTGGATTAGATCGCATTGTAGCGACTAGGATCAGTGCGACGCAAAATTTTAAATTTCGCCTCATGCGTTACGTTTTACACGCACGGCGGCACGAATTTTAAATTTTGCTTTTGCATTACGCTTTGCGTCTTGCATACGCGGCGGCGCGGAATTTTATTAAATTTAATCAAGCGGCGGTAAATTTTAAAATTTTATCTACGTAGCGCACGTTAATGCGCGCACAGTGCGAACGCAGCGCATAATTTAACGCCCGCGACCGTAAATTAAGCGGCAAATTTCGGCGCCTGCAATGTGAGCAAAGCGGCACAAATTCTAGCGCCCACGAACAAAGCGGCATAAATTTTTCGGCGCTGAGCAGCTTTACACCGCTTCACCGTTTATTGTGCGGCGAAACGCAGTTAAATTTAAACGATCAGCGCTCAAAAAGCTGCAAAAAATATTTTAAATTTTGCCTCTCGGCCGCTAGGCTCGTATTTGCTCCGTGCCCCGGATAGAGCGTAAAATCGCCCTTTATCTGCAAAATTTTACGCAAAGACTCTCTCATCTGCTCGCCGCTTGAAAAGGGAAAATCCCATCTGCCGATAGAGCCTTTGAATATTACGTCGCCGCTAAAGATCGCGTCGCCCACTTCGATCATACAGCTGCCCGGCGTATGTCCTGCAAAAAGGCTAAATTTAACGTTAAAGCCCGCTATTTCAAAGCTTTGCTCCTGCCCTTTTATGAGCACGTCCGCTTCTATGGATTCTGGCATCGTCTCAAAAGGATCCGCCCGCAGCATAAAGGCGTCTTCCTCGTGGATATAAATTTTAGCGCCCGCCCTTTGCAGCTTGGCGTCGTCGTAAACATGATCGAAATGCCCGTGCGTATTCAAAACCGCGGCGATCTTTCCCGTATTTTGCATCACCCAATCAAAGCTGCCCTGCCCCGGATCGATCACCAGATCGCCCTGCTCACCCTTTAGAATGTAGCAGTTCGTCGCGTATTCACCGAAAGCTTTTTTTAAAATTTGCATTTAAATCCTCCTTTTAAGCTTAAATTAAAGCCGTAATTTAGCCAAAAATAGTTAAAATTCGCACAATTTAACGTAAAATTTTAAGGCTAAATATTATGTTTTTGGACGATTTGCTGCCGCAACTAACCGATTTTTTATCGGAGAGACTCGATGAAACGGGTGCGGACGCCTTTGTAGTAGGCATCAGCGGTGGGCTTGACAGCGCCGTGGTTTCCGCACTTTGTGCGCTTACTGAGATCCCTACTTACGGGCTTATCCTGCCTAGCGCGGGTTCAAATTTAGAAAATATGGCAGACGGCATCTTTCACTGCGAATCCTTTAATATTCCCTACGAGATCAAAGAGATCGCGCCATTTGTAGAAAATTTTACCGCTTTAAATCCCGGTGCAAGCGCTCTTCGCATCGGAAATTTCGCCGCGCGCGTAAGAATGAGCTTACTTTATGATTACAGCGCGCAAAAACGCGGAGTAGTCGTAGGCACGAGCAATCTTAGCGAGAGGATGCTCGGCTACGGCACGATCTACGGCGATATGGCATGCGCGTTTAATCCGATCGGAGAAATTTTAAAAACCGATCTGTTTAAATTCGCAAAAATTTTATGCATAGACGATGCGATCATCAAAAAAGCCCCAAGCGCCGATCTATGGGAAAACCAAAGCGACGAAAAGGATCTCGGATACGACTACGAAATCCTAGATAGCGTGCTAAAAGATATTTTTTCGCGAGCTAATCTAAGGGCTAAAATTCGCTCGGGCGAGCAGATCTGCGCGGACGATCTGAAATATCTGAAAAAATCCAACCACAATAAAGATCTGGTAAAACTGATCGTGCGTAAAATTTTAAAAAACAACTTCAAACTACGTATGCCGGCCGTGGCTCGCATAGAGCCCGCACACTAAGGAGAGATTTATGAAAGAGATACCGTTTTATAAGGCTCAAATCGATAAAAAAGAGGAAGACTTAATTAAAAGCGCCCTCTACAACAGCGATATAAGATATAGCGAAATTTTTGAAGAGGATATTTGTAAATATTTCGGCGTAAAGCACGCCGTATCGACTACGAGCGGCACGACGGCGCTGCATCTGGCGCTTTGCGCAATGGATATTAAGCGCGGAGATAAAATTTTATGCTCCGTAAATTCCTTCCCTAATGTCGCCGAAGTGATCCGCCACTTCGACGCAGAGCCCGTTTTCGTAGATATCGATCCGATAAGCTTTAACATTACGAGCGAAAGCCTTGCTCGCACGATAGATCAAAACCGCCACAAGAAGCTAAAATGCGCTTTCATCTCGCACATCGCAGGACTTGCTGCGGATATAGACGCCATCAGCGAGGTCGCCAAAAGCGAAAATATCATCCTCATCGACGATGCGTGCCGCGCTATGGGCGCTACCTATAAGGGCGCAAAAATCGGAGCGCTTAAAAGCTCGCTCATATCGTGCTTTCAGATCAATCCTCAAGCGCAAGATGCGATCTCTACGGCGGGCTTTTTCGTTACGAACGACGATGAGATCGCAAGCGCCGCGCAAATTTTAAGAAACGGCGGCATCGTGGGAGACGCCTTTTACAAAGACGGCAATATGTCCTTTACCTACGACGTCGATCGCATCGGTCAAAAATACGATCTTGACGCCATAAATTCCGCTTACGCGATCGCCCAGTTTGAAAAAACCGACGCTTTTATAAAGCGCCGCAAGCAGATCGCCGCAGCGTATCGCGAGCAGCTCGCAAACTGCCCTCACGTGACGCTTCCAAGCGACAGCGAGGAGCATATCTATACTCAATTCATCGTAAGGATCGACAAAAACCGCGACGATTTTGCCAAAGCGCTGATCGCGCGCGGAGTAAGCGTATCGCTGCACTATGTGCCGGTGCACCTGCTAAGCTACTACAAAAGCAAATATAATTACAAGGTCAATGATTTCCCGAATGCGCTTAAAAACTATCAGCAAATTTTATCCTTGCCGATCTACACGGCGCTTAGCGACGACGATGTGAGCTACATCTGCGAGCAGATCAAAGAGATAGCGCAAAATCGTGTTTAAACTCCTAATCGAGCGAAACCTATACGACCCAAGCCCTGCATGGCTTGCGCTCGGAGTGATTTTAGCGCCGTTAACGCTACTTTATACGCTTATCGTCTGCCTAAAAAGGCTCTTTGCTAAGCCGCAAAAATTTAAAATTCCAATAATCAGCGTCGGAAATTTAACCCTCGGCGGCAGCGGCAAAACCCCGCTAGTACGGGCGCTTTTTAAAGAATTTAATAGGGAGCTCAAAACCTGCATCATCCTTCGCGGATACGGGCGCAAAAGCAGAGGCTTGCTCGAAGTAGCGCTCGGCGGACGGGTACTTTGCGACGTGCGGCAAAGCGGCGATGAGGCGATGGAATACGCGCTGTTTTTGCGCGGTGCAAATGTGATCGTCAGCGAAGATCGCGCTGCAGGGATTTTGCGCGCGCAAACTCTCGGCTTTGAGTTGGTGATTTTAGACGACGGATTTTCTAAATTTAATATCTCTAAATTTGATATCTTGCTGCGCCCGCAAAGCGCGCCGAAGCTACCCTTTTGCCTGCCGTTCGCCGCGTATCGCTACCCGCCGTTTTTTTATAAATTTGCGGATTTCATACCCGCGCCGAGCGATATTTCGCAGGGCTTTAAGATTGTTTCGGCGGCGGATCTGCAAGGCGCGCTAAACGGCACGGATGAAATTTCAAATCCTGCGGATGAAATTTTAAATTCCGACGCAGACGAAATTTCGGATTTAAATTTAAATCGCGCCACAGATGAAATTTCAAATTTAAATTCCGCCGCCGCGGATAAAATTTTAAATTCCAAAGAGGCTGGTTTTGAGAGATCCCGCATGATCTTAATCAGCGCTATCGCCAAACCTTGGCGCTTGCAAGAGTTTTTGCCGCTCGCAAAAGCTCACGCATTTTTCCCCGACCATTATGATTTCAAAAAAGAGCAGATTTTAGAGCTGCTAAGACGCGAGGATGCGGAGCATATCCTTTGCACGGCGAAAGATTACGTGAAATTAAGGGATTTTGGCGCGGAAATTTCGGTGATTTTGCTAAATTTAAAGCTAAGCGAAAACTTTATCCGCGAAATTCAAAACTACATAAACCAAGCTATGATAAAATAAGGTTTTTAAAGGAATTTTATGATAAAAAAGAGCAAAACCGCCGAAGTAATCATCTCCGCGCTGCCCTATATCCGTAAATTTAGAGATAAAATTTTCGTCGTCAAATACGGCGGCGCGGCGCAAACCGACGATACGCTTAAGCTTGATTTTGCCCGCGATATCGTGCTTTTGCATATGGTCGGCATCAAGATCATCGTCGTGCACGGCGGCGGCAAAAAGATCAATCAGACCCTGGATAAGATCGGCGTGCAGAGCGAGTTTAAGGACGGGCTTCGCATAACGAATAAAGACGCGATCGAAATTACCGAGATGGTGCTAAGCGGCGCGGTGAATAAAGAGATTACGGCGCTTTTGAACCAAAACGGCGCGCCCGCGATCGGTATCAGCGGCAAGGACGGCGGGCTTTTGAGGGCAAAATTCCTCGATGAGAAAAAATACGGCTTCGTAGGCGAGATCACCGAGGTAAACACCAAGCTGATAAATGACCTGCTACAAAAGGACTATCTGCCGGTAATCGCCCCGCTTGCGGGCGGCGAGACGGACGAAAACGTAAGCTTTAATATCAACGCCGATCTCTGCGCCAGCAGGATCGCAGCCGCGCTAAAAGCGAGTAAGGCGATATTTTTAAGCGACATTGACGGAGTGCTCGATAAAGAGGGAAATTTAATCAGCAAGCTCGATGCCGCGCTCATTTCGAAACTCAAAAAGGACGGCACGATCGCAGGCGGCATGATCCCAAAGGTCGATGCGTGCCTGCAATGCGTGCGAAACGGCGCAAGTGCCGCGCATATCATCAACGGCAAAATTCCGCACTCGATCCTGCTTGAGCTTTTCACGGACGGCGGCATAGGAAGTTTGATAAAGGAAGAAATTTAGGCGCGAGCGCGGAGACGGCAGGCTTAAAGCGGCAATGCCGCAAGTCCGTGCAAAAAGTCTAAACGATCAAATTTAAAGTGTCTAGGCGGGCGTAAATTTTAAAATTTTAAAAAGGAAAAAGATGAAACTGGTTTCAACGAGAGATTTTTCGCAAAAAGCGGATCTTAGCTATGCGCTGCTAAATCCGAGCGCGAGCGGCGGCGGGCTTTTCAGCCCCGAGAGGCTGCCGCTTTTGAACGAGGATTTTTTTAAGCAGTGCGAGGATCTGAGCTACAAACAGATCGCGCTTAAAATCATCGAGAGCTTCAATTTTGACGTAAGCAGCGAGGTCTTTGAAGACGCGCTAAAGCGTTACGATAAATTTGAAAATCCCGCTTGCCCCGTTCAGATCAAAAAACTAAGCGAAAACACCTATATTTTGGAGCTTTACCATGGCCCGACGCTTGCGTTTAAGGATATGGCGCTGCAACCCTTCGGCGCGCTTTTAAAAAGCATCGCAAAATCCAGAGGCGAGAAATTCTTAATAATGTGCGCCACGAGCGGCGACACGGGGCCTGCGACGCTGGAGGCCTTTGCGGACGACGAGAATATCAAAGCGGTCTGCCTCTACCCGCAGGGCGGCACGAGCGAGATACAGCGCCAGCAGATGGTAAAGCAAAGCGCGGCAAATCTTAAAATTTTAGGCGTGCGCGGCAACTTCGACGACACGCAACGCGCGCTAAAATCGCTGCTGGCAGACGATGATTTCAAAAACGAGCTCGCGCGCGCAAATTTAAATCTAAGCGCCGCAAACTCGGTAAATTTCGGCAGGATTTTATTTCAGATCATCTACTACCTCTACGCTAGCATCTATTTCTCAAAGCACGGTGTATTGAGCTTTGGGCAAAATTTAAAGCAAAGCGATCAGTGCCAGGCGTGCAGTCAAAATTTAGACGCCGCAGTGGGCGCAAACAGCGCGCAGAGCGCAAAACAGGGTTCTAAATTTAACACCTTCGACGTCATAGTGCCTAGCGGAAATTTCGGCAACGCGCTGGGAGCGTATTTCGCCAAAAAAATGGGCGCAAAGATCGGCAAAATCAAGATCGCTTCAAACGCGAACAATATCCTAACCGAGCTTTTTACGCGCGGCATCTACGATCTACGAAATCGTGAGCTCATCCGCACGATTAGCCCTGCGATGGATATTTTAGTTAGCTCCAACGTCGAGCGGCTGCTTAGCGATATGTTCGGCGATACGCGCACGAACGAGCTGATGCAGAGCCTGGCGCGAGATAAATTTTATAAGCTTAGCGCGAGCGAGCTTGCGAAGCTGCGCGAGGTCTTCGAGGCGGATTTTTGCGACGATGCGCAGTGCGCTAAATTTATCAAGCAAGAAAGTGAGCACGGCGTGCTGATCGACCCGCACACGGCGACCTGCTTCAAGCTGCTTGACGAAAGCCGTCTAAATCTCGTCATCTCGACCGCTAAGTGGATTAAATTTACGCCGTCGATGATCGGTGCGATCAAAGGCAGGGCTTGCGAGGACGAGCGAGCCGATATGATCGCGCTTTCGAAGGAATTTCGCAGCGACATTCCGCCGCAGATCTCGCGCCTTTTTAGCGCGCCGCAGGTGCATTCTAGCGTCGTGGAGCAAAGCGAGATCAAAAACGCCATAATAGAATGGATAAAAAAATGATAGTAATCCCCGCGCGCCTTGCTTCGACGCGCTTTAAAAATAAAATTTTATGTGAGTTTGGCGGCGTGCCGATGTTTATCAAAACGGCTCAAAATGCCGCCAAAGCGGATCGCGTGCTAATCGCCGTGGATGAGCCGCAAATTTTAAAGATCGCGCAAGATTACGGCTTTGACGCCGTTCTTACTGCGCACGAGCATCAAAGCGGCACCGACCGCATCGCTGAAGCGGTCGCAAACGCGGCGCTTGCGGAGAACGAGATCATCATCAATATCCAAGCCGACGAGCCCTTTTTTGAGAGCGAAAATTTGATTAAATTTAAAGATTTCGCCAACGCCATGATCGCGCAAAAGGGCGCATTCATGGCTAGCTGTTACAAATATATAAGCCCTCAGGCGGCGGAGGATCCGAATTTAGTCAAGCTAGTGCTTGATAACGCAGGCTTTGCGATCTATTTTTCGCGCTCGCTCATCCCCTACCCGCGCGCGGCATGCGAGTGCTACCTCGGACACATCGGCATCTACGCATACAGCGTGCAAAATTTAAAGCGGTTTTGCGCCCTGCCCGCCTCAGCGCTGGAAGATACCGAAAAACTCGAGCAACTTCGCGCCATAAGCGCGGGCGAGAAGATCGCGATGCTTGGGATCGAAACTGCGAGCATCGGCATCGACACGCCGGCTGATTACGAGCGCGCGCTAAAGGAGTTCGGCAATGGAAATTGATCGCGCCTTTTTAAGCACGAAATTTAAAGCGAGCGGACCCACAAAATTTAACGATAACGAGCTACGCGGCACGGAATTTGGGACGCAGGGGCCTGCCGCGGAGCGTAAAATTCTAACGGCGCATGAAATTCTAATGGCGCGCGGAATTTTAAAATTTAAAGATGCGAGCGCAAGATGAATTACGATGAATACAGATCCGCCGTAGATACGCTAAATGCGTGGGCGCGGGCATATTACACCGACGATAAGCCGATCGCAAGCGACGAGGAGTACGACGAGCTTTATTCGCAAGCGGAGAAATTCGAAGAGCAAAACCCCGAGCTCGCGCTGCCCTACTCGCCTACACGGCGCATCGGAGGCGCGATCAGCGAGGGCTTTTCCAAGCTCGCTCACGGCGCGCAGATGTGGTCGATGGAGGATATTTTCGACGACGCGGACCTTTTGGCGTGGCTGGCTCGCGGCGAGAAGAGCGGCGCGCAGTTTTACGTCGAGCCGAAATTTGACGGCGCGAGCCTAAATTTGACCTACGAAGGCGGCGTGCTGATAAGCGCGGCGACGCGCGGCGACGGGCTTATAGGCGAGGACGTGACGCAAAACGCAAGAGCGATCAAATCGGTGCCGCTTCAGATCCCCTACGCGCAAAGGATCGAGATCCGCGGCGAGACGCTGATCGCAAAGAGCGATTTTGACGCGCTAAACGACGAGCGCGCCGCAAACGGCGAGAGTCTGTTTTCAAACCCGCGCAACGCCGCCGCGGGAAGCCTGCGCCAGCTGGATAGCGCGATCGTAGCGAAGCGAAAGTTAAAATTTATCCCGTGGGGGGTGGGCGAGCATTCCTTAAGCTTTGCACTGCACTCGCAGATAATGGAGTTTGTGCGCAGTCTCGGCTTTTTGCGCGACGAGTTTTGCCGCATCTGCAAGAGCGCAAGCGAGATCAGGAGCGCGTACGAGGCGCTGCATAGCATGCGCGCGAGCAAAGATCTGATGCTAGACGGCATGGTAATCCGCGTAAATGAGCTTTCAAAGTGCGCGCAGATGGGCTATACGGTGAAATTTCCGCGCTTTATGGTCGCATACAAATTCCCCGCGGTCGAAAAGGTAACGAGGCTGCGCGAGATCAATCTGCAGGTCGGCCGCACCGGCGCGGTCACCCCCGTAGCCGTCGTAGATAGCGTAAATATCGACGGCGCGAACGTTTCAAACGCGACGCTTCATAATTTCGACGAGATCGCGCGGCTGGGGCTGATGAAAAACGATTTCGTAGGCATCATCCGCAGCGGCGACGTGATCCCGAAGATCACGAGCGTTTACAAACAGCGCAGAGACGGCACGCAGAGCGAAATTTCGCGCCCGGATCGCTGCCCGGTTTGCGGCGAGAAGCTACTTGACGAAGGCGCGCTCATAAAGTGTCAAAACCTCGATTGCAAGGCGCGCGTGATAGGCTCGCTGATCTATTTCTGCTCCAAAAAATGCATGAATATCGAAGGGCTAAGCGATGCGACGATTACGCAACTTTTTGAAAGCGGCAAAATTTCAAAGATCAGCGACATTTACGCCCTCGCCGCGCAGGATTTGGCGGATCTCGAGGGCTTTGCGGATAAAAAAATTTCAAATCTTTTGGGCGCGATAAATGCGAGCAAAAACGCGCCGCTTGAGCGCTTCATCGCCTCTTTGGGGATCGAGCACATCGGCGAGGTGGCCGCGCGCAAGATCGCTGCGGCATTCGAGCAGGATTGGCTGGATGCGAGCGAGGATGAAATTCTGCGACTGGAGGGCTTTGGAGAGGCGATGGCAAGGAGCCTGAAGGAGTTTTGCAAGATAAATCGCGAAAAAATTCTAAATTTAAGCGAAATCATCACGCCTCGCGCACCCCAGACGCAGACCGTCAAAAGCGCCTTCACAGACCGCAGCGTCGTCATCACCGGCACGCTAAGCCGCCCGCGCGACGAGTTTAAGGCTAGGCTTTTGGCGATGGGCGCGAAGGTGCAGGGCTCGGTATCTGCCAAGACCGACTTCGTGCTCGCAGGCGCAGAAGCGGGCTCCAAGCTACAAAAAGCTCGCTCGCTTGGCGTGCGGGTGATCGACGAGAGCGAGTTTGAAGCGCTCGCGAGCCTGGCGACGACCGGTGCGAATTCACCCGGCAAGAGCGAGCCCCAAATGCTTGCGGGGAGCGGCGAGTGAAGGTTTTTTGCTGGGTGCCGAACCCACACGCAAACGGCGCGGGGTTAAATTTTAAAAGCAATCTCCGCCCTGCGGCGCTTATATCTTTTACAAGGCGCGAGAATTTTAAAAATTTTAAAGAGTGTGAGGGGGCGGTAAATTTGCCGCTAAAAGCGAGGGTAGCAAATCGAGCGGTCGGCGCGGTATCGTCAGGCTTTGAGGCGCACTCAAAAATGGCAAACCGAGAGGCGGTTTCTGCGAGGCGTGCGGGCTTTGCCTACCGCAACGCCAAGACGGCGAGCGCGATGTCGATAGATAGGGCTGCAAGCGAAAATATTTTAAATTTTACGGCGCGCAAACACTGCGCCGATAGGAAAAATTTTAAAATTTTCGCTAGCGACGAGATAAAATTTGCAACACACGGCGAGCTAAAATTTGCAACGAATAGTATGATTAAATTTACGGCGCGGCGAGGGCTAAAGTTTGAGCCTTGCGGCACTGCTGCGCGCGGCTTTGCTTTGCGCGATAAAATTTTAAGCTCTAGGCCGTGCAAAAACTGCGCAAGCTTAAAATTTCATCGGGGCGCGGAGAAAAAGCAAAATGAGATTTGATCTGCTCGTCGCAAACACGCTTAAAATCAGCAGAAATCAGGCCGCCGCGCTGATAAAGCAGGATAAAATTTTGCTGCGAGGCGCCGTGCAAAACAGGCCCTCTGCGCAGATCGCGCCCGAGCATAGCGGCGAAATCAGCGCGACCGAGCAAATTTACGTAAGCAGGGGCGCGCTCAAGCTTGCGGGCTTTCTGGACGAGCTCGCCGAAAACGGGCTTTTAGCAAGCTGCGGCGCAAATTCGCCTAGCGCGGCGGCAGAAATTTTAAAGCCGTGCAGTGTCGCAAAGAGTGCAGATAGCAAAGCGACGACGACGCAAAGAATAGGCGCAGTAACGACGCAAATTTCAAGTGCAGATTTTGCGGCTACGGATAAAATTTTAGGCGCAGACGAAGCGACTAAAATTCCAAGCGCGGCTGCCGCGACGACAAAGATCGCAAAAGTAGATGTCGCAGCAACCCGTACCGCAAAAACTAGCGCCGAGGCGGCTGTGCTTTTACAAACCGGTGCAGACAAACAAGCAGTGGAATTTTTACAGACGAGCGCGGGCGCCGATACGGCGGAGCTTTTACAAACGGACGCAGACGCTGAAACGGCAGAGATTTTAAATGCGGCGACAGCCTCCAAATCGGGCGGTAAGGCGGGCGCGTGCCGCAGAGAAGGCGGCGCGGAGCCGCTACAAACAAAGCCCTCTCAAAAAGAGGTTTTAAATTTAGCGGGAGCCGATGTTTTGGACGTGGGTAGTAGCACGGGCGGGTTCGTGCAGATTTTGCTTCAGCGTGGCGCAAAGAGCGTGACCGCGCTTGATGTCGGCAGCTCGCAGTTAAGCGAAATTTTGCGACGCGATTCCCGCGTGATCGTGCGCGAAAACACCGACATCAGGGAGTTTGCGAGCAAGAAAAAATTTGATCTCATCACCTGCGACGTGAGCTTCATCTCGCTAAATTTGATCTTAAAAAGCCTCACTAGCCTCGCAAAAAGCGCTCTCATCGTTCTATTTAAGCCGCAATTTGAGGTGGGCGCGGAGGCGAAGCGAAATAAAAAAGGGGTGCTCAAAGATGAAAAAGCGGCGCGCGCCGCGCGAGCGAAATTTGAGCGGCTATGCGCCGAGCTAGGGCTTGCCGCGCTGCACGCTAGCGCCTGCAAAATCACGGGCAAAGAGGGGAATCAAGAATTTTTCTATCTTCTAAAAAGGATGAACGATGAAATTTAAAAACTTAATTATATTGGCGCTAAGCACGCTATTTTTGGGCTCATGCGCCAAAAGCTTAAACCCCAAAGCGCCGATCGTAAAAAACTTCGACATCGCTAAATTTAGCGGCGGCTGGTATGAGATCGCCCGCATGAAGGGCAGCGACGACGATCTGCAAAACACCGCCTACGAGTGCTTCGTCGATAAAAACTCCACGATCAATCTTTTAAAAACCGCCAAAACAAGCTCTGGCAAAATCGAAAACGAACAGCATGTATTGGAGTTTGCAGGCGATAAAAACATAGGCCTGCTCTATCAAAAAGGCCTGATTTCCGACTCCCTCTACCGCGTGGCACAGGTGGACGGCGACTATCGCTACGCCCTAATCTTCGGCGCCGATACGAGCGAGCTGTATATCCTCTCGCGCAGCAAAACCCTGCCTGAGCCAATCCGCATCCTCTATCTGAAAAAGGCGAAGCACAGCGGCTACGACACCAAAAAAATCGTCTGGACGAAGCAGCAATAATGGCTAATCAAAAATCATGTAAAGACCATACAGAGGCTTCGCTACGGAATTTTAAAGAGCAAAATTTCGTAGCGCAGAATTCCAGCTTGCAAAATTTTGCGGAGCAAAATTCCACAAGCAATGGGGAAAATTCATCTAAAAGTATCGAACACCCGAAGCAAGAGCTACGCAAAAATAAAACCGGCGATGCGCACCGCGCAGATGAAGCAGACACCGACACCTCTTGCAGCAATGAAACGACTTTTGGCAGTAAAACGGCTTATAACGACGCTTGCAGCAATGACGTAGACGTGCAGGCTCAAGGCACGCTTCCTGCTTGTGCGGAAGTACTGCGTGCGCGCCTAAGCGAGCAGTTCGCACGAGGCGATATTTTCGCAACGCTACAAGGCGCAAACCGCGATAATGTGCGCGCCGTAGCAATCGGTAACTTCGACGGCATGCACCTTGGACATCAAAAATTATTTGAGCACCTAGGTGAACACGGCGCAATAATCGTAATCCTAGCAGGTGGTGGCACGAAGCTAACCCCTTTTGCGTCACGGCAGGCGTTTACGAACAAAAAGATTTTTTATTGCGATCTACGCACTATCAAAAGCCTTAGCGGAGGCGAATTTATCGCACTTTTAAGGCAGAATTTCATAAATTTACAAAAAATTGTCGTGGGCGAGGACTTTAGATTTGGGCGTGATCGGGCGTGGGACGTGGAATTTTTAAGGCGCGAATTTCGCGGGCAAACCTGCGTCGTAGGGGAGTTTTGCTTAAGCGGCGGCGGCGTGCATTCAAGTAGGATCAAGGAGCTTTTATCGCGCGGTCGGTGCGAAGAGGCGGCGGAGCTCTTAGGTCGGGATTACGAGATCTGCGGACGGATCGTGCGCGGCCAGGGGCGCGGCGCGCGGGAGTTCGTAGCGACGCTAAATCTCGAGCCGGGCCGGTTTTTTATCCCAAAAAGCGGAGTTTACGCAACCGTCACGAGCGTGCGCGGCGCAAGATATAAAAGCGTGAGCTTCGTAGGAGAGCGCCTTAGCACCGACGGGGCTTTTGCGCTTGAAACGCACATTTTGGGGGACTTTACGGGCTTTGAAGCCGTAAATTCCGAGCAAGATCGCGCGCCGTGCTGCGAGGGCCAGGCTACAGATCCTGCGCGAAATTTAGATAAAATTTCGGTGCGCAATTCGGCCGAAATTTCTATGCAAAATTTTGCGGCGAACGAGAGCCTGGGCGCCGAAAATAAAAATTTAGAGGCTGCGGGCAAAAACAACGGCGCGAAATTTGCCTGCGTGAAATTTATAAAATTCCTGCGCGAAAATCAAAATTTTACCGATCCGGCGCGCCTTAAAGAACAAATTTTAAAAGATGCTGCCGAAGCGGAGCGGATTTTGCAAGGTCGCGAAATTTAGTAGCGCTTTCCGCTCTCGGAGCCTTAACGCGCTTTTAGCTTAGGCTTATGCGAAACTGAACGCAAGCCGCGCTAAAATTAGCGATAGCGCAGATTTTAGCTGTGGGCAAAGCCCAAATTAGCGGCTAACCCTTGAGTGCAAAACAGGAGCTAAGCGGCTAAATTTCGCGTCTAGCCAAGCGTGAATTTTGCCGAGCTTAAAATTTGCGATGTGCAAAATCGTAAAAACGCTTACGAAATTCCGCTTGCAGGGCTTTTGGGCACTATGCGCCCATGCTTAAAAAATTTGAAGAAGCTGGTTTGGCGGTGCAAAATTCGGCGGCATAAAATTTAAACGCTAAAGTTTAACGGCGCGAGCTCTTGGCTCGTAAAGCTGCCAAGCAGAGTAAAATTTGCTCGCGCAAATTCCGCACCGACTAGATTGCGACCCGAAGCTCGGTGCGAGCCGAGATGTAGCGCGTCCGCAATCAAAGAACGCGCGCCGAGTGTAAAATTTAAGCGAGCCGCACGGGCAAGTGCGGCGAAAAATCCCGTGCTAGGCAACCGCAAGGCGGATACTGCGCGAATAGCAAAGCAAAAAAAGGGAACGGATGAAAGACGAAATTTTTAAAGAGCCTATCAAAAAGCAGTTTGAGTTTGACGCCAGCGTCGCGTCGGTTTTTGATGATATGATCGGACGCAGCGTGCCGTTTTACGAGGCGAGTACGCGGCTTAGCAGCGAGCTTTTGGCGCGGATACTGCCGCAAAAGGCACGCGTGATCGATCTTGGCTGCTCGACTGCGACCGCGCTGCTGGCGCTGTTTGCGCTGCGCCCAGATCTGCGGCTGTGCGGCATCGACAGCTCGGAGGCGATGATACAAAATGCCCGCGCCAAGGCAGCGGCGTTCGGCGCCGAGCTCGAGCTTAGCGTATCTGACGTGCTGGATGCGAACCTCGCGGACTGCGACGCCGTGATCCTAAACTACACCTTGCAGTTTATCAGACCGCCGCGCCGAGCCGCGCTCGTGAGTAAAATTTACGACGGATTGCGCGAGGGCGGGGTTTTGATCTTTAGCGAAAAGATCGTTTACGAAGAGCCTGCGCTGGCGCGCCGGATGATCGAAATTTACGAGGATTACAAGCGCGCGCAGGGCTACTCGCGCTACGAGATCGCGCAAAAACGCGAGGCGCTCGAAAACGTGCTCGTGCCCTACACCGAGGCGGAAAACCGCGCCTTGGCGCTAAACGCAGGCTTTAAGCGTGTCGAAAGTATCTTTAAATGGGCGAATTTTATGAGCTTCGCGGCGTTTAAATAGACTTTGAAATCATAAGAAGCAAAAATTTTAAAGAAATGAAATTCGTGATTTTCTACACGTTTTGCATAGAAAATCATATATTTTATCGGATAATTAAGCCCGTATTTTCGTCTATCTCTTCGTTTTCGTATCGGTCGCGAAATTCCTCTACGATATTCCTTAAAAATGCTTTATTATCGGCTTTTTGTTTGATTTTTCTAAATTCACCGATAGAAAGAAGCAGCCAAAATATTATAAAACTGATAAGCCGCCCAAGCCATTCTGGCAAAAGATGGAAGTTTGATGATACAAGACCCCCAAAACAAAAAAACCGAATATCACGGCGAGCACCGCTATCCAAAAAAAAGTCCCGATGAGATCCCGTATATAATTATTATCTTTATAGGCTATTGAAAAATCTCCTAGATATTCAAAATCCCTAGTCTTATTTACGATTATATGCGCGTAATTATATCCGCCGTTTACGGTGTATAGCCCCGCTATATCGTCTCCTTCGGCTATGAGGACATCTTTGCTAGCAGCGGTTAGCCTAAAAATTGCATTGCCGTAATTTTTAAGCCGAAACGACCAAACATATCTATGGGTGGTCTTGTGATCGGTAGAAAATCCGTACTCGCCCAAGGAGGTATGGCTTTCAAAGTCGCTTACGACCTCTTTTTGCGAGCGGCTTACTATCCCGTGAAAATAATCTATGTCTTGCATAATCGCTCCTTTTTAAAAATAAAATTTGTAAATAATACGCCCCCCCCCCCATTAAAATTTGCTGAATTTTTTATAAAGCAGAATTTTAAATCAACGCGGCGGCATTTTTCGCTCAAATTTTAAAAGCGAGCTAGACAACCCGAGCGAAAAATTTAGATCCGAACGGCAATAACAGCGGTAATTCAAGCGATAAGAATTCAGATAATTTAAATGGCGAAAATAAAACGATAGGCGTAATTTAAAATGTCAAAATTTTGCAAGCCTCTAGCAGGAAGCAAGAAAGAACAAAAGCATTGCATCGAGACAAAGGCGTTGCGCCGAAGCTAGAAATGTTGCGTCAAGACAAGGCGTTGCGGACAAGCGAATGGCGGATGGATGAATTTTAAAACGTTAAAAATTTGGCGACACCGCATTTTAGAATTTCAAAATCGCAATCACTGAAATTCCTGGCATAAAAAAAGCGTCCGCCGTTTGACGGACGCCGTGTATAAATCGCGGGGCGAAATAAACGCCGCCGAGAGCAAAGGAGCTTATTTATCTCTTAAATTTAACTCGCTAACGAGCTTGGAGTAAACTGCGTAGTCTTTGTTTTTAAGATATTTCATCATTCTTTTGCGCTGACCTACTATCTTTAGTAGTCCTAAGCGAGATGAAAAATCTTTCGGATTTGCTTGCAAATGAGTGGTAAGAAGCGTGATCCTCTCGGTAAGAAGCGCGATTTGCACCTCTGCAGAGCCCGTATCTTTCTCTCTTCTAGCGAATTTCGCAACTATCTGTGCTTTTTGAGCCGTGTCTAAAGCCATGACGACCTCCTGATCGGTAAAATAGGAAGCGATTATACTTAATTAACCTAAATTTTTGCTTTCTTTGTGTAAAATGCACGCTTTGACACCAAAGGAGAGAATAAATGCTTTTTACAAAAGCAAGCGAATACGCCCTACTTTCAATGATCTGCATCGCCCGTAAGAATGAGTCTATGGATGTCGATTCGATCTCTAGCGAGCTTGGAATTTCACGCAGCTTTTTGGCTAAAATTTTACAAAATTTGGCTCGCGCGAGACTTTTAAATTCCTTCAAAGGCGCCAAAGGCGGCTTCGTGCTCGCGCGCAATGCGAATGAAATCACGCTAAGCGAGATCATCAAAAGCGCCGAAAGACGCAAGGCGACGGTATTTGACTGCACCGCCGAGGGGATCGACGCCTGCCCTAACGGTCGCACGCTGTGCCGCGTCAATCTAATGTTCGGCGAGCTTCAGGAGAAGGTCGATGAGTATATGGATACGATCACGCTAGCAAACATCATCGGCAAAGAGCGCAAATGAAAATATATCACCTAAGCCACACCGATCTGGACGGCTACGGCGCGCAGTTCGTCGCGGCGCACTATTTGATGGATGTGGAATTTTTCAACGCCAACTATGGCAAGGAGATAAACGAAAAATTTGATCTCATCCTCGCTAGTATCGACGAGCGGCTCGCTACGGACGCAGACGAAAAAAGCCTGGTTTTAATCACCGATCTAAATTTACTGCCCGCGCAATGCGAGAAATTTAGCGGCGAACTAGCCCGTCGAAACGCTCGCGTGATACTTCTGGATCATCATCAAAGCGGACTTGAGTGCGCGAAAAAATTCCCGTGGTATTTCCTAGACTCTTCGCGCTGCGCTACGAAGATCACCTATGATTTTTTCAGCGCGATGTTCGGCGGCTCGCCGCGGCTGGATAAGCTCGTGCGCGTCGTAAACGCCGTGGATATCTGGCTGAAAGAGCAGAGCGAGTTTGAGCTCGGCAAGGTCTGCCTCGGCATGGTCTCGGGCGCGAAAGAGATCAATAAAATTATGTTTGAGCGGGAGAGCAGGGATTATATCTTTTTCCTGTTAGAACAAATTTTTAAATTTCAAGACGAGGCGGACGCACACATCGCGCTAGATAGCGCGCTGCACGGCATAAAGAAGGAATTTTTTAAAAGCGAGCGCGACGATACGCTAAGCAATCTCGTCTCGCATTTCGTAGTCACCCGCCTAAGCGCGCAAAAGCAGCGCTTTGCGATCGACTACCTCGGTAAAAAGGGCATTTTGACCTACAATATCGGCAACGTAAGCGTCATCGGCAACGACTTTTTGACGCAAAATCCCGATGTCGATTTTTTTATCGACGTAACGAGCAAAAAAACGCTCAGCTTCCGCGCAGACGGCAAGATCGACGTTAGCGAAATGGCAAAGCTGCTCCTCGGCGGCGGCGGGCACGTAAACGCGAGCGGCGGGATGTTTGCGGGCTTTAAAGACGCGAGCTCGTACGAAGCCGTAAAGGCGCAAATCGTGGATCTGATCGAGAAAAAAACCCAAATTTCAAAGGAAGAAGATGAAAACTAATGACGAAAAAATCGCCGAGCAAGACCTCATCTACGAGATTAATATCCTGCTTGACGCGATGCTGCTTTATGCGGGCGTGAAACGCGAGCGGCTCGCCGATGCGGCGCAGCTGTATATCGAAAATATCGACACGGTGCTTGCAAACTCGGATGCCAGCGGTGCGGACGAAGTGATCGCCGTGGTCGAGTTTTTGCGTAGCAAACACGCGGAGTTATTTGAAAATAAGGGCTAGCTCGCGAAATTTTAAGCGAAATTTTGCGAGCTAGAATTTTACGAAGCGCAAACTATGCGGAGTAAAATTTCATTGAGCGCAGAAATTTATGGAGCGAGAAATCCGCGAGATAAAATTTTGCGAAATAGAATTTCTAAAATGCGGAATGCAGAATTTTGCGGGCTTAGGCTTAAAATTTTAAAATTTAGCAAGCAGGCTTTGCAAATAAAATTTTATGCTGTCAAACAAGAGCAAAATTTCAAGGCTTAGAATTTACGCTAAGAAATTCCGCACAATAGCAAATTTAAAATTTTAAGTGCATTTTGCGGCACGGAATTTTGCAAAAATTTTAGGCAATATGGGGCAGCTTTGCGTAAAATTCTAATCTAGGCTTCGCGAGGAATTTGCATCAAAACTCCGCGCGGAATTTTGTGCTTAACTAAGGTGCAAAAATTTAAATATAAAGGCTAAATCTTTGTTTGCCAGTGTGGCGCGAAGATTGCGCAGATTGCGGAATTTTAAATTTAAAAGCACGATTCTGCCGTCTAAGATCAAAAAATGGCGTAGCGTCTAAGCTTGCTGAAATGACAAAGCTCGCTTTGAAAGGAAGGGAGAATTTTATCTGCAAAAGCGCAGAGATGGCATTTTAAGATACTTTTGTTGTTTCTAAGCAAAATAGGTCTGCTGCCAGAGGCTTTTAAATAAGCGCGCTTGATAAAATATTATCGCTAGATATGACGCGGGTGTGGTAAGTACGCCCGAACGCGGCAAAATTAAAACGAACGCAGCACTCTATCGTCGCAAAGCCAGGCATTGTAAAATAAAAAGCTTGGGTAGAGCGCTTAGAAACAAAATGTCGCGAAATAAGATATTTGCAGAGCAAGGTGCCTATAAGATGAAGCGTCGTAAAATAGAATAGAAAGCAACGTGTTGATAAAATAGACACCGTGAATCAGAATTTCGTAGCAGTGACGCAGGACGCGAGTAAATTTTAAGCCGGCGGCGCGCTAAATTTTGAAATTTTATGAATTTAAAACTTTATGAAAGGATAGAAATGAAAAAGATTTTTTTGTTTGCATGTCTCATGCTTTTGTGCTCGCAGCTTTTCGGCGACGATAAGGTCTATCGCCTAAGACTTGCTAGTACATGGGAGGCGACTACGCCAGTTTTGGGCGCTGCCGCCGAGGATTTTAAAAACTATGCCGAAAGCCTTAGCGGTGGTAGGCTTCAGATCCGCATCGATACGCCGAGCAAGCACAAGGCAAGCTTTGGCATATTCGACTTCGTCAAAAGCGGTCAATACGATCTAGGATATACTTCGCTTTATTATTATAAAGGCAAAGACGCCAAAACTATGCTCTGGACGGCAGTGCCTTTCGGTATGACTACCGATGAGCAGCACGCGTGGTACTACTATGGTGGTGGGCGAGAGCTTAACGATAAGATGTTCGCGCAATACGGCATAAAGACCTTTTTGATGGGATCTACCGGCATGCAAATGGGCGGCTGGTTTAAAAAAGAGATCAACTCAGTCGCAGATTTGCAAGGGCTTAAATTCCGCATACCGGGGCTAGGCGGAGAGGTGATGAGCAAGCTGGGCGCTACTATAAACACGGTGCCTACGGGCGAGCTATTTATGGCGTTAGAGATGGGTACGATCGACGCGGTCGAGTGGGTAAGCCCTGTCTATGATATGCCACTTGGATTTCATAAAGTGGCTAAATACTACTACACAGGCTGGCAAGAACCTATGGGAGACTGCCAGCTGCTGGTAAATCAAAAGGCGCTAGAGAAGCTGCCTGCGGATCTTCAAGCGATCTTAGAGGCTGCAGCAAGACTTGCCGGAGAGAACTTCCAAAATAAGGGCTTTTATGAAAACGCTCGCATTTGGGCGGAGCTAAAAGCGCAGTTTCCGGATGTGCAGGTGCGCGACTTCCCTGCAGACGTGATAGCCGCGCTTAAAAAAGCAACGAATGAAATCTTAGACGAAGAAGCGGCGAAAGATCCGATGTTTAAAGAGATCCTAGACAGCCAGCGCGCGTTTTTGAAAATCGGCAGAGAATGGAATAAAATAAGCACCGTAGCCTACATAAATAACGTAAGCGGTATCGCGGGCGAAAGTGCAGTAAATCCAATCTCCGCGGGCTCTAGCGGTACGACAAACTCAGATTCTGCAAGCAGCGAAAATCACGGCGCTGCGAGCAATTCTAATGCGACGGACGGCAAAAATTTAGGCGCGACAAAGTAAAGCGGGTGCTGCGAGTGATAAAAATTAAGGCACGACGAATAGACCGGCACAATAAGTAGCTCAGGAGCGACAAGCGGCGGAAATTCTAACTACTTTTGCATAAAGTAAATGGAATTCTGCCGCAGCAGCTTTGGCGCAATAGCTTTAACATCGCAAGCGGCGTGATCTGGCGCAGCAAAGGGCTCCCGCGTGAAAATAGAACGCCAAAAACACGCGATAAAATAAAATTATAAAAATTCCGAGCTCCAAGCACGGCGGAATTCGGAATTTTAAATCTAAAATTTTAAAATCAAAATTTATGGATTTCAGACGGAGCGCGAAACTACTCCGGTTATGCTAGAAACCGGCATTTGCAACTCTTAAGACTAAAAGCCGCGTCTAGCGCTTTAAAAGCCTATGGGCCTTTTGCATTTATATATTAAAATCACAAAAATTGCATTTGCGTTATTAAAATTATGGCATTTCTTGGCAATATAGGTTAATTCGCATAAAATCAGCCTGCGCGCGTTAAAATTTAATCAATAATGTAATTTGGTAAGATTTATCGCGATAAAATAGCCTTATTATCATGCTTATCTATAAAATTTACTCTATTATGCCGCTCTGATTAAGACTAAATTTATTAGGATTTGATAAATCGCGAATGCCCAGTCTCTGCCGCCACATCTATTAACGCAATAGCAGATAAATTTCAACTGCCCTCTTATTCGATAGTGCGACCACGCAAAGAGACGTATTTGAAGTACCGCAGAATTTATTGAATTTTTTAAATTTTTGATCTTTAAAATACTGCAAGACGGCTAAATCGCCAAAATTTCATATTATTTGAATTGATTGTTAAAAAGTAGATTCGGGAGCATAGCCCCGAATCTACGGATAAGATTAAATTCTTAGAATTTAATCGGATGGTGGTGGAAGTCGTCGTAAACGACTTTATTGGTTTGAAATTTAATGCGCTTAAGCTCGCGGATACGCAAAAATTCCTCTTCGTCGATCTTTTTAATCTGAATCGCCGCCTTAAACGTAGGAGTTTTGGCGATTAGATCCCAGCCGCCGCTGGTTAGCTCGTTGCAGCAGCTCTCCCAGTAGTGATAAGACATCTGAATGATACCATCCATTATACATTCGGTGATGTCCGCCTTAATCGCGATATAGCCGTAGCGGCTCCACGCGACGATGAAATCGCCTTGCGAAATTCCATATCGCTCGGCGAGTTTCGGATTCATTTCCGCAATCGGTCCTATCGCGTCGCCGCCCTGCTCTACGGTCTTAGAGCGCCTAGTCATCGCGCCTCCCGCGTACTCATAAACCTTACGCGTAGTTAGAAGCTGGATTGGGAACTCTGCATCGGTCTTCTCGTCCACGGAGCCCGCCATTACAGGATAATCTTTCGGCATATTCATACGCTTTGCGAATTCCTCTTTGGCGCTTTCGATCTTGCTCTTATCATCCACAAATAGAACTGGGACGAAATTTCCTTTACCGTCCGGGGTAAAGAATTTTTTATCAAGGTACAATGCAGGTCCGCCCATAGAATTCTCATCAGGGCACGGCCAGTGAAGTCCGTGGTATTTTTTGATGCGGTAATAGCTCATTCCGCCGTAGTTGTGTGGAGCTACCCTGCGCACCTCTTCCCAAATCTGCTCTGGAGATTGGAATGTGAAATAATCTCCTAGACCTAGGCGTCTGGCAAGTTCGCAGATGATAGCCCAGTCTTGTCTAGCTTGTCCTGGAGGGGCAACTACAATCTCGCTATGCTGTACGCGGCGCTCGGCGTTAGCATAAGTGCCCTCCTTCTCGCCGCTGCAAGCTCCAGGAAGCACGACATCTGCTTTGCGGCTCGTCTCGGTTAAGAAAATATCTTGGATCACATACATCTCTACCTGCGAAATCGCGCGCAAGAAGTGGTTTGCGTTCGGATCGGTCATAACCGGGTTTTCGCCCATCGTCCAAAAGAATTTTACCCTACCATCAAGAATTGCGTCAGGCACTTCGGTTTTATGAATGCCGATCTTGCCGTTTAGATGACCTTTTGGTAAATTCCACTGGCGCTCAAACCAATCGCGGGCACTTTCGTCGGTCACAGCTTTGTAGCCGGTAAATACGTTAGGAAGCATTCCCATATCGCAGCAGCCTTGAACGTTTTCTTGTCCGCGGATCGGTAGATCGCCGCTGCCTAGCTCGCCTACGTTGCCCGTTACGAGCATTAAATTTGAAATATCACAAACCGCGCCTACGCCGTGGTTGAAGTGAGTTACACCCATTCCGTGCGTGATAACCGCAGGTCGCGTAGTAGCGTAAATTCTAGCCGCTTTTCTAATATCTTCAGCGTTTAACCTAGTGTATTTAGCTACGGCCTCAGGCGAATAATCCTTAACCGCCTCTTTTACATATTCAAAACCCTTAGTGTATTTCTCAACGAATTCGTGATTTACCAAATCCTCGTCGATAATAGCATGGATTAAAGCGTTGATGACCGGGATATTGTGCTCCGGCTCAAGCTGGAGGTGGATATCTGCGCGATTTGCAAATTCCGTCTTAACCGGGTCGATGACGATGAGTTTAGCGCCTCTATTTAACGCTCTTTGAACGTGCATAGCTACGATCGGATGACCATTTTCCGGGTTTGAGCCGATCATCATAATGCAGTTGCTGTGAGTTCCGATCTCCGTGAAGCTATTTGTAGCCGCTCCGTTACCGATTGTTTTGGCAAGACCTGCCACAGTCGGAGCGTGTCAAATGCGCGCGCAGTGATCGATATTATTCGTGCCTAAAATTCTAAGTAGCTTCTGCGCTACGTAGTTATCCTCATGCGTGCAGCGTGCGGAATAGTTTCCGGCTATCGCGTCGGCGCCGTATTTTTCTTTAACCTCTAGCATCTTTTTAGCAACCAAATCAAGCGCTTCGTCCCAGCTAGCCTCGACCAAATCGCCGTCTTTACTAAATTTGCCATTCTTTTTACGAATTAGCGGAGTAGTAAGCCTGTCTCTAGAGCCTACGTAATTCCATCCGTAATAACCTTTCAAACATAAACAACCTTGATTTACAGGGTTGTCGCTTACGCCGGTTGCGGATTTGATATAATTGTCTTCCGCAGTCAGCTCGATTTGACAGCCTGTGCCACAATAAGGGCATATGACCTTGCCTTTATTCGCCATATTTTCTCCTTTCGAAAATACTAAACATGCAAAATTACCATATATGCAATTTCGGCACAATTATATAAATTCTTACCTAAAATAAAATTGAAATTTTGCCTTAAGCTAAAAGAATTTTTTCAATTATAATTAGGAGTAAGTTAGGGTAATTTCAGTAGTAATTTAAATTTTAAAATATACTTTAATACTGATATACTAGACATTTAAAGCAAATAATCAACGAACCGGTTTAAAAAAGAAATTAGTTTTTAAATTTAAGCTTTGAAAGCAAATTTATCAAATAAATTCCAAATATCGTCAGATAAATGACGGAATTTTTTTACGGACTTAAATATAATTACACCAAAATTTTTAGTAAAAAATTTTTAAAATTCCTTAAGTCAAGGAGAAAGGTATGAAACAACATAAATTTGTAATCTGCGATTACAAACGATGTATCGGTTGCACGACGTGCATGGCGGCCTGTTACTCAAGTGCCTACGAGCGCGGCAAGCTTGCTAAATCGCGACTTACCGTGCTTAGACAGGCTTACGGCGTTATGCCTACGCAGTGCAGGCAGTGCGATGACGGACCATGCGCAAATGTCTGCCCTACCGGTGCGCTTCGCTTCGATAATAACTATATCGAATTACACGAAGAAATTTGCATCGGATGTAAGATGTGTACGCTCGCCTGTCCTTATGGCGCGATCAGCTCGAATGCCGAGCTTATGCCGTCAGTAAATTATGCGGTCGAGCCGAAGTATTATCTCGAGATCGAAAGCCAAGCGGGCGCCAAAAGCACCGCCATCAAATGCGATCTATGCAACGGACGCGAGAACGGTCCTGCATGCGTCGAGGTTTGCCCAACTAGCGCTATCATTATGATAGATCCTAAAGAAGGTAAGCATAAATTGGGCTTTGCGATAGACTACGATGCGGCTAATGCTTTTGCAAAAGACGTGTTAAACGGCGAAATCAGTTGCGTCGCCAAAAAAGAAGGAGGCGCAAAATGATAAGCGTCTATACTTTATTTATCGTCAGTGCAGTAATTAGTATCCTTTTATACTGCGCTCCAAAAACTGCCGTTAAGGTGGGATTTGGATTAGGTGCTATCAGCTGTTTTTACGCGATGTGTCATTTCGTAGCCAATATGGGCGTAAGCGACAGCTTCGTTTTGG
The DNA here is from genome assembly GCF_938017775.1 of uncultured Campylobacter sp. Taxonomy (GTDB): domain Bacteria; phylum Campylobacterota; class Campylobacteria; order Campylobacterales; family Campylobacteraceae; genus Campylobacter_B. The sequence goes on along the minus strand of NZ_CALIIU010000008.1, from coordinate 51,514 downwards.
GAGGTACTTTCTTATATGCGCCAAAATTTGCTTTAAGTCCGCTTGGAAATTTCTTCAGCTTCGTAGTCGTTTTTATAGGCTTTGCAAGCAGCGTTTACGGTATGAGCTATGCTGAGGAATATATCGGAAAGGCAAATATCGGCGTTTTTGCATGTTTATTTAATACCTTCATCTTATCTATGCTTTTAGTCATCAGTGCGGATAATGTATTTTGCTTCGCTGTTTTATGGGAGCTTATGACGCTAATCTCGTCATTTCTAATCATAGTAAACGATGGCAAAGGCACGCTAAAAGCCGTTATGGTATATCTAGGTATAGCACAGATCGGTGCATTTTGTATCACCTGTGGATTACTTATCATTGCAAACTACGCAGGCAGCTTCGAATTTGCGGAGTGGGGAAAAGTAAATATGCCGATGGGCGCTTCCGTAGCAGCATTCATCTTGTTTTTGGTCGGCTTCGGCTCAAAAGCTGGAATGTGGCCTTTTCACGTTTGGCTACCGCAAGCTCACCCTGCGGCTCCATCAAATGTCTCTGCGCTAATGAGCGGCGTTATGATTAAAGTAGCGCTCTTTACCCTTGTTAAATTTACGCTATTTTTGCCACTAAGCATTTATTTTGGGCTTGCAGTTTTGATCCTAGGAGCAGCCAGCTCGCTTTTTGGCGTTTTATACGCGTTGTGCCAGCACGACTTTAAAGCGCTTCTTGCATACCACTCGGTTGAAAATATCGGCATTATCTTGCTGGGTCTTGGCACCGGAATTTACGGCGTCGCAGCAGGCAATGTAACGCTAGGTGCAGTCGGATTTTTAGCAGGCTGCTACCACGTAGTAAATCACGCGATATTCAAAGGCTTGCTATTCTTATGTGCAGGCTCTGTAATCCACGCTACTCATACGCAAAATATGGACGTGCTAGGAGGGCTAGCTAAAAAAATGCCTCTAACCGCTATCGGTATGTTTATCGGTATTATGGGTATTGCAGCGCTTCCTCCGGTAAACGGCTTCGTTTCGGAGTGGTTTACCTATCAAGGAATGCTTCAAGGCGCTAAGGAAAGCGGAATTTTCATTAGATACGCCTTCTCTTTAGCAGTGGTCGCTCTTGCACTCACCGGCGTTTTGGTCGGTATGCACCTTAAGCTTTATGCGGTAATCTTCGCAGGAACCCCAAGGGATGAAAAAATTTGGGAAAATGCAAAAGAAAGCCCATTAGGAATGGTTTTAGGAATGATCATACTGATGATGGGCTGCGTGGGATTTGGCGTAGGCGCACACTTCATAGTCGATTACATAATGCAGGCGGTAAATTCTATCACTTCCAATAGAGAATTTGTCGCAAGCCTAGGCGCTTCGTCAATCACTTCGCCTTTGGGAAGTATCGTTTCAACTCCTCTTATTGCAGTAATTTTGTGTTCTACAATGCTGCTTCCGTTTATCATCCTAGCAGTTATGAAAGCAAATCGCGACAAACCTCGCGAGACAGATCCTTGGGCATGCGGTTTTAAATATAGCCCTCGCATGCAGATGACCGGCGGTCCTTTTACCGGCGATTTAAGAAAGATTATGGACTGGTTATTTAGAGGTCATAAACGCAGAATAGAGCAAAACGGCTACTTCGGACCGATCGAGTATCACAACCACCCACAAGACATTTGGTGGACGATGATTTATCAACCGGTAATCGATTGGAGTAAGAAGATCGCCGATAAGATAGGAATTATTCAAAGCGGCTATGCAAATTTATATACGCTTTACATCCTAATCTATCTTTGCGCGATACTGGGCGTCGGATATTTCTTGATCTAGGAGGTTTGAGATGCAGACTATACAAACTATATTTTTAATGATATTTCAAGTCGCGGTTATCGTCCTAGTCGCTCCGCTCTTCGACGGTATGGCTAGAAAACTTCGAGCCAAACTTCAGTCGAAACAAGGAAGCGATTTTTTCCAGACTTACCGTGATATTATTAAGCTTTTTAAGCGCGGCAGGACCGTTCCTGCGTGCAGCCACTGGGTATTTAGATGGGCGCCGTTTTTCCTTTTCGCTACTTCGGCAGCGATTTTGGCGGCTATTCCTATTACATACAGCGATCCAACCACCGATAAAATTTTCGGAGCATATTCGGATATTTTCGTTATCTTATATCTAGGTGCGCTTTTGCGCTTCGTATTCGGTGCGGCTTCGATAGATAGCGGTAACCCGTTTGCCGCAACCGGCGGCGGACGCGAGCAGATGCTTGCCGTTTTTGTCGAACCTGTGATGATGATGTGCTTAATCGTAGTAATGATGGCTGCGGGAACTTCAAATTTAGTTGAGATTCAGGGGATGGTACGCAGCGGTCAGATCGGCTATCAAATTCCAAGCTTTGCTGTCGCTTCGATTGCATTTTTATGGTGTATGTATGTCGAGACCGGCAGAAAGCCATTTGATCTTGCCGAAGCCGAGCAAGAGCTTCAAGAAGGACTTTTGGGCGAATATGCAGGTAGCGATTTGGGCTTAGTACAAGCGGCGCTTATTTTGAAGCAATTTGCGATGATCGGATTATTCCTAACGATATTTGAGCCGTGGAATTTTAGCAATCCGTTTTTGGCGATCATAATCTTTGTGCTAAAAACTGGCGTATTTTACGTAGCAGCCGTTTTCATCGACAACTTTGGACCACGCTTCAGAATGACTTCGAGCATGCGCAAAATTTCATGCGGTGCTCTTGCCATCGCTTTTGCGGCATTAACGCTTTACGTAGTAGGATTTTAAGATGAATAGTATCGATATTTTAGCAATTTGTATGATCGTAACGTCACTCGCGGTATTCGGACTTAGAAATTTAAAGCTTTCGATCGGAATTTACGCGATTCAGACGCTACTTTTGGTAAGCATATTTTTTATGCTGTATTCTAACTTCAATGCGCCGCAGCTTAGAATTTGGGCGATAGTGGCGTTTTTTACGAAGGTTATTTTCGTGCCAGGAATTTTATTTTGGCTAGTTAAAAAGCTGGATGTGATCAGCGAGGATGAGCCGGTAGGCGGCTTTTTCGTAAGCCCCGTTATTGCGATGGGATTTTCGCTAGCAATTGCGATGACAATCAATCCGATCTTGCTTAAATTCTCTCTTATTCAAGAAAGAATCGTTCTAATAGCGGCAGTAACCGTATTTATGATGGGAATTTTCGGCTTCATGCTAAGAAATTCTTTCATCAAGCAAATTCTAGCCTACTGCCTCTTTGAAAACGGCATCCACCTAAGCCTTGCGCTTATGGCTTACAACTCTCACGAGCTAGTCGAGCTTGGAATTTTAACCGACGCGATCTTTGCGGTTATTATTATGAGCGTTTTGGCAGTTAGATTTTACAAAGCTTATGACGGGCTTGATACGTCTAAAGCTTCGAATTTAAGGGGTTAATGATGAATAGTTTAGCTTTTATATTAATTTTTCCGTTGCTCGGAGCGCTGATATTATTCTTATGCCCTAAGAATTTCAAGCTCCTAAGCTCGCTACACGTTTTGATTTCTGCAGTTACATCCGCAGGGCTACTCTGTAACGTAGGCAAGCTTATCAGCGGCAACTTCGAGGCTTTTTACGCATACGATAAATTTCTATTCCTAGATAGCCTAGGTTGCGTATTTTTAGTGCTAATCGCCGTAACGGGCTTTTTGGTAAATTTATACTCCACCACCTATATGAAATGGGAGATACAGGGCGGTCATCTGGATCTTAGCGATCTTAGAAAATACTACGCGCTCTGCCACGTTTTCGTTTTTACGATGACGCTTAGCGTTATCTGCAACAACGTCGCGTTTATGTGGGCTGCAGTAGAGGCCACTACGTTAGCATCGGTATTTTTGGTCGCTATTCATAAAGACAAAAAATCTACCGAGAGCGGTTACAAATATATCGTCATCTGCTCGATCGGCTTAGCATTCGCGCTTTATGCTACCGTTTTACTATATGCGGCTACATTCAAAATCACGGGCGACGGCGAGGCTTCGATGCTTTGGACTAGCATTATGGATCACGCCAAAGGCTTAAACAAAGATGCTGCTAAGCTTATCTTTATATTCGCTCTAATCGGCTTTGGAACCAAAGCAGGACTTGCTCCTACTCACACTTGGCTTCCTGACGTTCACGCAGAAGGTCCGGCTCCTATTTCAGCACTACTTTCGGGTGTGCTTTTAAAATGTGCGATGCTAGCGATATTTAGATATTACGCGGTAAGCGCCGAAGCGGTAGGGCCAGACTTCGTTAAGCACGTGATGCTGATCTCGGGCACGATCACGCTATTTATAGCAGGAATTTTCCTCGTTCGCCAACACGACGTAAAAAGGATGTTTGCTTACCACTCGGTCGTTCATATGGGTGTTATTGCATTTGCGCTAGGTATCGGCGGATATTTCGGCTTGCTTGCCGCGATCTTTCACTGCTTAGCTCACAGCTTTACCAAGGCTCTTGCATTCTGCTCTACCGGTAATATCGCTAGAATTTACGGTCACAAAGATATGACTAGAATGGGCGGCATGGTAAAAATCGCTCCGCTTACTACGATAATGTTTGGTGCTGCGGTTTGCTCGCTCGTAGGCGTTCCTGCGTTTGCGATCTTTGTAAGCGAATTTAACGTTTTCAAAGGCGCGATAGCCAGCGGTCAATACATAGCCGTAGCATTATTTGCGATCGCGCTCGTAATTATTTTCATCGCGGACTTCGCACACTTTAATCTAGCGAGCTTCGGTACACCTAAAGGTGAAGTGGTTTATGCTAAAGAGATGAGCTTGTTTGAAAATTTACCGCTAATCTTGCTTTGCGCTTTAGTGATAATTTTCGGCGTATGGCACGTAGGTGATTTTTGGATGCTCGTCGAAAACGGCGTTAGAATAATGATGAGAGGTTAAAAATGAGAGGCGATAAATTTATAGAAATTTTAAAGACCAAAGTCAAGGTCTTAGAAGTTACCCGCCAAGCCGAGGATCAAATCACCGTTTTAGTGGATAGAAATGATCTGCCGCTTGCGGTTAAGACGCTATATTATGACATCGGCGGTTTTATCAGCACGATGATCCCTAACGATGAGCGCGAGCTAAACGGAAATTTCGCACTTTACTATGCGATATCTATGGAAGGTGGCAAGATGACCGAAGCGGAGGATTTTGCCGCAGAGGATAAATGCTTCATCACCGTTAGGACGCTAATTCCCGGATCGGATCCTACATTCCCGTCAGTTACTCCTTTAGTGCCTGCTTGCGTATGGTACGAAAGAGAAGCCTTCGATATGTTCGGTTTAATCGCTGAGGGCTTGCCTGATAAACGCCGTTTAGTGCTAAGCGACGATTGGCCGGATGGACTTCATCCGCTTCGCAAAGACGCGATGGACTATCGCTATAGACCCGATCCTGTAGATCATAAAGACGAGCCCAATGCAGAGTTTTTATTTCCTAGCGGCGACGGCGTAGTAGATGTTCCACTTGGACCTCTTCACGTAACGAGCGATGAGCCGGGACACTTTAGACTATTTTGCGACGGCGATGAGATTATCGATGCGGACTATCGCTTATTTTATCAACACCGCGGTATGGAGAAACTAGCTGAAAACCGAATGAATTATGATCAGATGGGCTATTTAGCAGAGCGCGTCTGCGGAATTTGCGGCTACGCTCACGCGATTGCGTGTATTGAAGCAGCAGAGAAAGCTATCAAGCTTGAAATTCCGCTTCGTGCGCAAGCTATCCGCGTCATCTGCCTTGAGATCGAGCGCCTTCACAGCCATCTTTTAAATATCGGTCTAGCCTGCGAGGTAACGGGCAACTACAACGCCTTTATGCATATCTTTAGGGTGCGCGAGTATTCTATGGAGCTAGCTCAGCTCGTAACCGGCGGCCGCAAGACTTACGGCAATGTAATTATGGGCGGACTTCGCCGTGATATGACCGATAATGAAATTCGCAAGAGCATCGAGATCATCAATAAACTTGATGTTCAAATTTCTGAAATTTGGGACGCCGTTATGGAGGATAAACGCCAAATCGGTCGCTGGAAAGGTGTGGGCGTATTAGATCGCAAAGTGGCGCGTGATTTTAGCCCGGTAGGTCCGAATATGAGAGCTTCCGGTTTTAAACGCGACAACCGCTACGATCACCCTTATGATTTCTTCAACAAGATAGAATTCGAAGTAGCCGTAGAGCACGGTGGCGATGTATTCAGTCGCGAAGTCGTAAGATATAAAGAGCTCAAACAATCGATCCACATCATCAGGCAGTGCTTGCATCAAATGCCGCAAACTCCGATAATGATCGATCCACAGACTATGATCAGACCGGAAAACTACGCTTTAGGTCACGACGAAGCACCGCGCGGCGAAAATGTCCACTGGATCATGCAAGGAAACGCTCAGAAGGTTTACCGCTGGAGATGTCGCGCCGCTACGTATAACAACTGGCCGAGCTTGCGATTTCAATTCCGCGGAAATAACATCTCCGATGCGGCGCTAATCGTATGCTCGATGGATCCGTGCTACTCATGCACCGAGCGCGTAACTTTAGTCGATATTAATAGCGGAAAGAGTAAAATTCTAACCGAAAAAGACCTTAAGAAATTTTGCCAAGACGGCAAGGTTAGCAAAAAGGATTTAAGATGATGAAATTATTCGACATTACCGAAAAATATGGTAAGGCGACCTATGCTTATCCGTTTGAGCCATACATCGTGCCCGAGAATTTTCGCGGGCAGCCTGAATACACCTATGAGCTTTGCATAGGCTGTGCCGCGTGCGGTATCGCCTGCCCATCTAATGCAATCGAGCTTAAGATGAACGAAGCTCAAACCAAACTTATTTGGGAATTTGACTGCGGGCGCTGCATATTTTGCGGGCGCTGCGACGAAGTATGCCCTACGGGAGCAGTAAGGCTAGGCAATAGCTTTGAGCTAGCGGTAAAATTTGATAAAAGCGCACTTATCCAACACGGCGAGCTTGAGATGGAGAAATGCAGCTGCTGCGGCAAGCCGATGACCCCAAAAAGGCTCATCAATTACACGCTAGAAAAGCTAAGTACGGCAAATTTGCTTCCAGGCAGATTAGAAGAAGCTAAAAAGTACCTCTATATCTGTCCTGAATGCAAAAAAGCTCAAGCGGTCGAAAGAGTGACCAAAGGTATAGAGGAGGCAATAAAATGAGTTTGTATCAAGTCCCCGAAAATATTAAAAACGCAAACGATCTAACCGCAAAATTGGAGCTTTTGAAAAATATCAAACGAAGCTTCAGCGTTTATCGTATCGACTGCGGAAGTTGCAATGGCTGTGAAATCGAAATTTTTGCTTCTATCACGCCGATGTGGGATCCGGAGCGCTTCGGATTTAAACTCGTAGCCAACCCTCGCCACGCAGATATCTTAGTCTGCACCGGTCCGGTTACTCGACAGATGTATTATCCGCTGCTCCGCGCTTATGAGGCTGCACCTGATCCAAAGATCGTAGTAGCTCTTGGGGCCTGCGGAAGTACTGGCGGAATTTTTCATGACGCATATAGCGTATGGAGTGGTATCGATAAGATTGTACCGGTAGATGTTTATATCCCCGGCTGCCCTCCGCATCCTGCTAGCATCATCTATGGTCTTGGCATGGCGCTTGGCATCATCGATCAAAAGCTTCAAAAGAAGAGCTACGAGCAAGATAGTACTCTTCCGCCACCGGTTAAGAGTTCAGTTATCGGCGATATTTTATTCGAGCGCGATCTGCAAGCTGAAGCTAAGAGGCTGATGAGCTATATTTTCGGAAGGGTTTTATTTGCAAAATATATGGATGCGATCAAAACCTCATCTGACGTTCACGATCCAAAAGCTTCTCGCGAGGCTCTACTTAACGCTATCCACACCGAAGAGGATCCTAGATACGCGGAGTGCATGGCACTATTGCACAATGACGTATATCTAAAATACGCCCGCGCTGCGGAGGAATTTAAAATCGATCCGCAAAAAGAGGTCTGGAGCAAACGATGATTGAGGTTTTTAAGCTTACAAAGCGGCATATGGACGAAAATGAAAATTTACCCAAAGAGCTAAAGGATATCAAGGTTTTTTCCACCTGCGTCGGTCACGGCGTAGGTACGATAGATTTTAGCGAAAAGGTACTTGAGATAGACGATGAAGAATTTAAACGCATCATCGAGAACTCGGGCGACTACGTTAAATTTAAGATCGGTAACCTAAGCAAGTATTTCGAGATTGAAATTTTTGCCGAGCACGCAGCTAAGCTAATCCCTCAGCTTTGCGAATGTGAGCTTAAAGATCTGCTAAAAAATATGCGCGAAGGATACTTCGTGCTAAGGAAGGATTTTTGATGCGAAAGGCGTTGCTTTGTATCGGCAATCCCCTTCGCGGCGACGATGACGTGGGCAATGAAACAGGGCGAATAGTCGAGGCGAACTTAAAGGACTGGCGCGTTTTTTATGGGCAGGATGTGCCCGAAAACGAATTTGCGGCCCTTAGGGAATTCGCCCCTGAAATTCTGATCGTAGTAGATGCGATGAGCGGCTTTGATGAGGATAAGATAGAATTTTTCGACCTCAGCAATGATCGCGACTACATATACTCGACGCATAACCTGCCTACGCCGGTGCTTCTAAGCTATCTGCGCAAAATTTGCCCAAAGACGTTGTTTTTGGGCATTAGCGTACTGCTCGATAACGTCCTTGATTTTAAAGAAGGACTGAGCGAGAGCGCAAAAAAAAGCGCGCAAAAAGCTTATGAGCGTATCTTAGAAATTGATTCAAATTTAAATGAGGAGGAGTAAATGTTAAATCCTGCAGAAACCGCGCAAGCGGTATCTAGTTCGATGCAACACAAGGCGCATACCCCGCTAATTAGCATAATTTTTCTAGCTATAATGGCGGGCGCTGCAATCGCTATGGGCGATATTTTCTGGGCTCACTCGACCGTCGGAATGGCTGAAAAGCAATCTATTGGCTTATCGAATTTCATCGGCGGTATTACCTTTAGCTGCGGTCTGATGATGGTGGTTTTTTACGGTGGGCATCTATTTACCAGCTCGGTTTTAACGGGCGTACCTGCTGCCGACGGCAAATTACCGCTAGGTAAAACTATCGGATATTGGGCTATCGTTTGGTGCTTTAACTTTGTAGGTGGCGCGTTAATCGCGTATATGTATTATTACTCAGGACTTCCGCTTAAATATGATGGCTACATCTTGCAGCACTTCATTCCTGCAGCAGCAGGCAAAATAAACGCACCTTTTCATGAGCTATTCATCCGCGGAATTTTTTGTAACGTGTTTGTATGTATGTCTATCTGGACTGCGACCAGTGAGAGTAATCTATCAGGCAAATTCTTTGCAATTATGTGGATGATCGGCGCATTCGTAGCTTGCTCGATGGAACACTGCGTGGCAAATATGTTTATCCTAACTGAAGGTATCATCGCTAAAGGCCACTACCTTGCGGCTGCAGGTGGTGATGTAAATGCTCTTGCAAGCTCGCTTCACGGTGTAACGGCAGCTCAAATAGATTCAATAAACTGGGGAAATTTCATCGTTAAAAATATGATCCCAGTTACGCTAGGTAACATCTGCGGCGGTCTATTTTTCGTAGGCTTGGTCGGATTTATGGTAAATAAATACGATATGAAAAAGAAAGACTAATCTATCGCGCTTCAGCACGATATAAACAAAATACGGCGCGGCACTTTGCCGCGCATTTTTAGTTTCTTAAATTTTAAAAATTCCGATGCGTAAAATTTCATTTGATCCAAAATTTTAGACGAAATCCTAAGCGAAATTCGGGATGAAATTCTAAAACCAAGCTCTTGATAAAAATTTTACGCTGTAAATCTAGGCGAAATCCTGCGCCGTAACTTTAGACAAAATTTCGCGCTTAAGCCGTAACGTAAGCCGTATAAATGCTTTAAAAACTCTAGCCCGAGCCTAAACACAGTAGCTAAGCAATCTGTCGTAGTCTAGGATCAAAAACTCGTGCTGACTGATTTTTTGAATTACGTTATCTTTTACAAGCTCGTTAAACGCGGTACTCGCGCTTTGACGCTTGAGCCCTACGAAGGATGAAAGCACCTTTAGCGAAAAGGGCAAAAAGACGTATTTGTAGCCATTTTGATGAAAATTCTGCTCGTTTGCAAGCTCGATCAAAAAGCTCGCGATGCGCCCTTTTGCATTTTCAAAAAGTATAGAGCGTGTGATTTTGCGCTGCAGCAGAATTATCTCTGTTAAAATTTTTATATACGCCTCGCAAAAGCTGCGATTTGCCAAGATCTCCCCAAGTCCGCTCGCATCGATCGTATAAATCTCGCTGTCCTCTAAAAACTCAAGCGCGCAAATTTCATTAAGAATAGTGATATTGTCCTTATTTAGGTAGTTGATGATGAATTCCTCGCCGTCTTCAAAAAACGAAAGCTTCGCCTGTCCACTTTTAAAAATAAAAACTTTAGGCGCCTCGCTATAAAAAACATAGCCTTTTTTGATGACTTGGTGCTCGAACATTGCAAGCTCCTCGTCGCTAAGCGTGGCGATAGCCTCGGTTTGCAGTAGTCCCAGCCGCGATTTTTCCATATAACCTCCAAAAGCTAAGAATTATACAATGAAATATTTAGACAAAGATAAAGCTGCGCGGATTAAATTTACCATCCGCACTATGGCTGCGCATCTGGGTCGCCTAAGCTAATAAATTTTATAGCTTTTAAAATTCTAAATTTTACCCGCGCTTTGCATCGCGTAAAATTTCAAAAATTAATTGAGCTTTACGTGGCAATATTATAGCCAAAACCCGCGGCGCGAATTTACAATTCTACCTCTAAATAAAATTTCATATCATTTTATTGAAATTTTATTTAGCAAGGATATAATAATGCATATTAAAAATAAGCGGCATTTGCTCGCGACGATACCGCAAGAGAGGGAGCCTTATGCAAAAGTTAAATTTTAAAGATAACGTCTCCGAAACGCTGCTGATCAACGTCTATATGCGCCACTTGGATTTCAAAGACAAGGATCCGATTCTAAACGATCCCTTTTCAAGCGCCGTCGTAGAGCAGATCGATTATGATTTTGCAAAATTCGACGACGCGCGCCTTAGCAAAACGGGCACGGTGATCCGCGCGAAATTTTTTGACGACGAGACGCTGCGGCTAGCTAAAGAATTTGATCGCCCTATCATCGTGCAGCTCGGCGCCGGGCTCGACACCCGCCCGCTTAGGCTCCAGAGCGCCCTACCGAGCGCCCTATTTTACGACCTCGATCTGCCCGACGTCATCGCCGTGCGCGACGCACTACTGCCCAAAGCAAAGAATAACTTCAGTCTGCCCTACTCGATGCTGGATCCCTCGTGGATGGACGAGCTAGTCGCAAAGCACGGCAGCGCGGGCTACATCTTCATCTTAGAGGGCGTGAGTATGTATTTTGAGAAAGAGGAATTTAAGAAATTTTTTATCGCGCTTGCACAAAAATTCCGCGGCTACGTGCTGAGCGACTTCATGAGCGATTTTTCGGTAAAGAAATTCGATAGCAAGCGCCACGACGCGATGAAACATATGCAAAACGCACCCTTTAAAATGGGCATCGGCGGCGGCGCGGAGGTGCAGGGCTGGGATAGCGCGCATATCAGATTCGTCAGGGAGGCCGCGATGCTAAAAATGTATAAAAGCCACTGGAGCCTCAAAGGGCGCCTATTTAGCCTGATTCCCGCCTTTTGCAATGCGTGCAAGATGTTCGTTTTCAAAATCGGCGGTGATGAATAATAAGGCTTAAAATTTCAGTTGATTGCTTTGCAAATTTCGACAGCTAAGGCGCGAATTCTAAGCTGCTTATCTGGCAGGCTGGCATGCAGAGCAAACGGCACATACCGCTTTGCTTAATGCTTGAGTAAAATTATAAAAACGCTTTAAAATTTCGCTTAAATTTCTCTCGATTTATAGGAATTTAAGAGTTTTTAAAATATATTTTCGCATCTTAAATTCACGGAAAAGATCATGCAAAATTTTCTCGACAAACTCACCGCCACAATTGACGCGATCAACTCCTTTTTGTGGGGCCCATACTTTCTAATCGCCCTACTTTGCGGCACCGGCGCATATTTTACGGCGCGCTTGCATTTAGTGCAAATTTTTAAATTTAAAATGGGTGCGCGCAAGCTTTTCGGCAACTTCTCCCTGCACGGCGAGGCTGCGGGTAAAAGCGGCATGAGCTCGTTCCAAGCCGTCGCTACGGCGATCGCGGCGCAGGTAGGCACCGGCAACCTAGTAGGCGCCAGCACCGCGTTAGTTATGGGCGGACCGGGCGCGATATTTTGGATGTGGTGCGCGGCGTTTTTGGGCATGGCGACGAATTTCGCCGAGATCTGCCTGGCTCAAATTTACCGCACCAAGGACGACAGCGGGCATATGATCGGAGGGCCTGCGTTTTACATCAGTCGCGGACTCAAAAGCCCCCTTGCCAAGCCTTTAGCGGCATTTTTTGCGCTAGCTATCATCTTTGCTTTGGGCTTCATGGGTAATATGGTGCAGGCAAACTCCATTTCAGATGGCTTTAGCAGTGCATTCGGGATTCCGAAGTGGGTGAGCGGCGCAGCATTGGCGCTCATCTGCTGCGTCATCTTTTTCGGGGGCGTCAAAGCGATCGCACGCGTAGCCGAAAAGGTTGTGCCACTAATGGCGATCTGCTACGTTCTCGTCGGTCTCGTCATCATCGGCTCAAATTTCGATAAAATTCCATCCGTCATCGCGCTGATATTCAAAGCCGCGTTTGATCCATCCGCTGCCTGGGGCGGCGCTACGGGCGCTACGATCGCCACTGCGATGAGATACGGCATCGCGCGCGGACTCTTTTCAAACGAAGCGGGCATGGGCTCGACGCCGCACGCACACGCCGCAGCGAACGTCAAACACCCCGTAGATCAAGCCGTGCTCGGCATAATGGGCGTTTTCGTCGATACCTTCATCGTACTTAACATCACCGTTTTCGTCGTACTCAGCACTGACGTAGTTACCTTCGAAAACGGCAAGGCGGTATTTTCGGGCATCTCGCTGGTGCAAGAAGCCTTCGCATCGCAAATTTTGGGTCGCAGCGGCGGCTACGGCTTTGTGGCGATCTGCCTGTTTTTCTTCGCATTTACCACGATTTTGGGCTGGTATTACTTCGCCGAGATCAACGTGCGATACCTCCTGGGCGCAAAATTCGTCAAGCTCTTGCAAATTTTGGTCGTCGCATTCGTATTCATAGGAAGCGTGCAAAAGATCGACCTAGTCTGGGGGCTAGCGGATATGTTTAACGGACTGATGGTGATCCCCAACTTAATCGCGATCATCCTGCTTAGCCCCGTCGTAGTGCGGCTTTTGAGCGACTTTAACGACGGCAAAAGCTACGACGCAAACGACTACAAATAACGCCGCGCGCTAAATTTCAAGCCCGCGCTTGGAATTTAGCGCAAAATTGCTGTAAAATTTAGAATTTTAAAATTCTTTTCGAGCTAAAATCCGTGCCTAAATTTTATGATTTAAGGAGAACGCATGCAAAATTTTAAGGAGCGAAAAATGCCCATTTTAAAGGCATTGCTGACCGGACAACCGCGCGCTTACGGCGACGAGCGCGCTACGCAGCCTCTAAAAAGGCGCTGGCAGACGGCGATTTTTAAGCAAGCTAGAGCGGGCGAAGTGCACGCGAACGAGCTTGGGTTCGAGGGTGACGCGGTAGCTGACACGCTGCATCACGGCGGAGAGGAGAAGGCGATTTTTGCCAACTCGCTGCAAAATTACGCCGCGTGGGAGAGGTTTTTGGGGCTTAAAAATCTAGCCTACGGCGCAATGGGCGAAAACCTCACGATCAGCGGACTACACGAGCAAAACGTCTGCATCGGCGATGTGCACCGCATAGGCTCGCTGGTATTGCAAGTAAGCCAGCCGCGCAAGCCTTGCTACAAGCTCTCAATGCGCTGGGGTAACGCGGAGATGACGGCGGAGATCGCGCGCAGCGGACTTACCGGCTGGTACTACCGCGTACTAGAGACCGGCTCGTGCCGCGCAGGCGACGAGATCTACGTCGTGGGACGCGACCCCGCTATGATGAGCGTGATTGAGCTTAACCGTCTATTTTACGGCGACCGCCTCGATGAAGGGTTGCTAGCAAAATTTAACCTACTTACGACACTTACTCCAAAATGGCGCGAGGATATGTGCCGCAAGCTAGAAGGCAGCTACGACGACGGCTTTATGCGACTATGAAATTTAGCCTCGAAGCGGCGTTTTAAAATAGCAAAGTAGCACCGCGCCTTGTTGTTTTAAAACACACTCTTGGTGCGGATTTCAAAATACTTTCTAAGCCGTCGATGCTAAGTTTCAAGACACTTCTTGGCTACTCAATATCGGCTTACAAAAAATACTTTCTTGATGCGAGCTGCAAATTCAGACTAAATTCCAAAGACGAAATTTTAATTTGATCCGCGCTGATCGCGCGCAAATGCGATCTGTTTTCACACTCTGTTTTGCAGTGCGACACAGGCTACAAGCAAAATTAAAGACGCAAATTTAACCGCGCTTAGAATTTAATCTTTTATGAAATCTAAATTTAACCGCACATTCAAAGCCGCAAGCGCCGCTCTTTGTAAATTTTAAAATTTAAAAGCGGTAAATTTAATCCCCTTGCTACGCAGCGAATTTTTTTCCAAAAACCAAAAAGCGAACTATTTTTACTCGCACGACACACTCATCTCACGCATTTAGCGGCACAGCTCTTACGCTGCAAACGAAGCTCCTAAGCTTGTAACACGCGCGCCAAATTAGACATGTCAGATGCTTCGTCAAGCGCCTTTCAAAGCTCATTCATAGCGCTCGCTATAAGTAGAATTTTGCGCGGCGCGGTAACAATTACGACCTTTTAAGAGCGCGCACCGTAGCTCAAAAGCCTATTTTAGCTTTTTAAACTTTCTATAACTTCCCCCGGCGCAAGCAAGCCACCGCTCAAAGACCTACTTCAGCTTTTTTAAACCGCGCGCCGTAAGGCTCAAAGTCTATCTCCGCACTCAATCAACTATCGCAATCCCCGCATCCGCACAGGCTTTTCGCGCTTTTTTAGATATGCCGATGCCGGTCGTTTCGATTTTTTTAAGATTAATGAAGGGCGCAAGCTCGGTGGCATCGATGTTTTTGATGTCAAAAAGATCGTCCTCGCCGTCCCAATCAGGTGCGATTTGTAGATAAATTTCATTTCCACCGTCAAGGTAGAGCTCGCTCACCCGCTCCGCCAAATCTGCAGGGACCGGATAGTCCTTAAACCACTTTTTGGCTTGCGGCAGCGCGCCGAAGTCCGCATACGGATCGATGCCGCGCTCCTCGCAGTACTCAAACACGTCAAATTTAGGCTGTAGCAGGGCTTTTTCATACATCAGCTCGTTCATCACGGCGATTTTGAAATTGAAGTTTTTAAACAGGAGCGTCTCGCCAGCCGCGCGCGGAAGCTTAAATTTATCGCTCGGCCTGCGCTTTACCTTTTTCTCTTTTTGATTGATGCAGACGCGCCCTATCGACATTTTTGCAGCTCGCACGATGTCTGCGATCTCGTCCGTATCGCGCTTAGCGAAGCGCTCGGCGAAGTCCATCGCGCCTATGCGCTCCTGCACGGCATCGGCGAGAGCTAGCGAGACTTCGAATTTACCAAGGCTAAGCTCCAAAAATATATACGCGCCGCGCAGCTCCTGCTCTGGCACGGCCTCAAGCGGCGGTCTGCCCTCTAGCGTGAACGCGCCGCCGTAGAGCTTGCGCGGAACCTCGTGCTGCACGCCCTTTGCGACCTCAAGCATCAAAACTATCTCGGAAAGCTTCGGTTCTGCGAGCTCGTCTGTGCGCACGAAGGCGAAAATCCCCGCCTCATCCCAAAAATAGCGGCTTTTGCCCTCCCCGTCATCGATCACGCGCGACTGACCTAGGGCTTCGTTAAACTTAGCTAGATCAAACTCGCAGTTTACGCCGCCGATGAAAATGCCGTCCGGGCGCATGTCGATGTCAAATTTATCCTTTTTAAAAATATCAAATAGTCCCATTTATCGCTCCTGATTTTGCCTTAAATTTCATCTTAAAATTTTTCCAAAAACCCGTAAAAATCGTCCGCAAAAAGCCTATCCTCGCTCTGCGCATAGTCGCGCACATAGACCTTGTATTCGCACGGCGCGTCGCCTGCTGCGTAGCTCGTTATTTCTTTCGTCGCTCCACCTGCTGCCTCGCTCGTTGTCGTGCCCGCAGCTTTGCACGTCGTTTTAGCATTCATATCGCGCGACGCATCCGGTGATCTCTCCGTGCACGCTTCGTCGCCAGGTGCCCTATTTTCCGCACTATCGGCTACCGTCGCGACCACTGTACCACGCGCTGTCGCGCCCGCAGTTTCGCCGCTCGTGCTCTCCGCCGTCTTGCCGCGCGTCGTGTTTGGCGAGCCATCCGCTATATCGCCTGCGAGCGAAATTTTAAAATAATACTCTTCGTCCTCGAGCTGCAAAAATACGAGCTCGTCCGCGGCGAATAGCCCGTTTTTCAGATTTATCTCATACGTGTAGCAGATGTCGGCGTCGGCATCCTCCGCAAACTCGGGCGGCGCGATCGTTTTTAGCTCCGTCCCCGCCGCGCTGATGCTAGCGTATCTTAGCAGCATCTGCTTGTAGCTCGCAGGAAGCGCAAAACCGAGCGCCGCTGCGCCTGCGCGATCCATGCGGGCTCTATGTCGCTGCGCCCCAAGGCCGTGATATTTTTAGATTTTTGAATAAGTTTTTCTATCATTTTGATCCCGTTTCGAGCGAGAAATTTTAACGCCTTAGCAGCACTAAAACGCGCTGTTTACATAAACCCGCGGGCATTTGCGCGACTTTGAAAATCTAAATTTAAAAGCACGCATAGCTTCAAAATCAAAGCGAGCCGTTTAAAATTTCGAGCAGCCCGCACATAAAATTTCAACCGCAAACGCGAACCGGCAGAGTTCTAGTGATCTAAATTTAGCGCTAGGCCCTAACCAGCGCTATTACTTCGATCTCCACAAGCGCGCCCTTGGGAAGTTTGGCGACCTGCACCGTGCTGCGAGCGGGTTTGTGCGCGCCGAACGCCGCAGCGTATATCTCGTTCACCGCGGCAAAATCGCCCATATCGGCCAGAAAAATCGTAGTTTTGACGGCATCTTGTAGCGTCGCGCCAGCTTCTTTCAGGATCGCGGCGAGGTTTCGCAAAACCTGCCTCGTTTGCGCCTCCACGCCGCCCGCGACGAACTCGCCGTCCGGCTTAAGCGCGATCTGCCCCGAGGTAAAGATGAGTCCGCCCGCCTTGATCGCCTGAGAGTATGGTCCGATGGCCTGCGCCGCATCGGGAGTCGAGATGATCTGCATAGTAAATCCTTTGTGAAAAATTTCGTCCATTTTATCGTAAAATATTTTAGCATTGCTTTAGGCTGCGGAATTTTACGAGTGGGCGGCTAAGATTGTGGGCGCGGCGGTGCGATGAAATTTAACGGTTGCAAATTTCATCAGCGATAGCGGAGCGGAACAGCATACGTGGCGGTGCGGTTAAATTTATCGCGCAAATACAGCGAGCAATATGGTGAGGGGCTAGCGCGAAAAGCGAGCCGTGGCGACGAAACGGCAAAATTTAAAATAGCTGACGGGCGCAAAAAACAGCGCGTGAAAGTGCGGCTAAATTTAATCGATACGAGCTCGGTAAGATAACGTGTGCGACAGCGCGATAAAACGATCTACAAAGTAGTATTTTAAAATTTTGCTGACGTAAGCGTATGAAATTTTATAAGCACCGGCACGATAATGCCGCGTGCTAGGCAATACAACCAAATTCTATCGGTGGCTGGTAATCAAAAAAACGCGCGGACAATATGGAGAAATTTAACCGATACGAATAGGCAAAATTTCATCGGCGACACACAGCTCTAGATCAGTACGATATTAAGCAAGATCGGTGCCGCAGTAGTAAAATCGGCACTATTGCGACAGCTAGATCGGCGTCGTCATAGCGAGATTGGTGCGACACCGCGATAAAATCAGTGCTGCTGCAGTAAGTTCGGTGCGACGCTACGACAATATCTGCGCGCTATTAGCAACAAGATCGGCATTGTCGCAGCACAATCTGTATAGCGCTACGGTGAAATTAAGACCGCAATAATAAAATAGACGCTATCGAGGCGGCAAGATCGGCGCTGTCGCAGCAGCAAAGTCGGCTCCGTCGCAACGCAATAGGTACGAAACTACGATATAATCGACGCTGCAGTAGTAAATTGGCAGTGTCGCAGTAAGCTTGGTGCGACACTGCGGCAAAATCGGCATCGCATCGTAGCTAGATCGGCAAGACGATGCCATAAAATCGACATCGTCGCGGCAGTAAGATCAGCGTCATTGCGGCAAATCGGCGAAGGTTCATAAAATTTTACGCGAAATTTTATACGAAATCCTGTATAAAATTCTATGATTTTGCCTTGAGATCAGCCTGCGATCGGCCCTCAATCGGTCTGTAATCAACTTGCAATCAGTCCGTAAAGTAGCTTTAAAATCGTGGCGGCAACGACGAGCAGAAGCATCTTGCGCACAAATTTCACGTCGCATCTCATCACTAGGCTTGAGCCTGCGAAGCTGCCCGCGATCTGTCCGACCGCCATCACCGCTCCGACGAGCCATAAAATCTGCCCGCCGATGATAAAAACGCCCAAAGAGACGATGTTTGAGGTGAAATTTAAAACCTTCGTGTGTGCGACCGCCTTTTTCATATAAAGCCCTAAAATTCCAACCAGCGCAAACGTCCAAAACGAGCCCGCGCCCGGGCCGAAAAATCCGTCGTAAAAGCCCAAAACAAGCCCAAAAATCGCATAAAAGCTCTTTTTTGACATCTTGGGTTTGGCGGGCGCTTCGCCTAGGTTCGGCGAAAAAATCATATAAAAGAAAAGCGCCAGCAGCAGGATCGGAATGAGGTAGTTTAGGAATTTCGCATCGATTAGGAGCAGGACATAAGCGCCGACGAGCCCGCCTATGAACGTAAAAATCACGCCGCGCAAGATCTCCGCTGCATCGACATAACCCTTGCGGATGAAATTTAAAGCGGCGGTAAAGCTTCCGAAGCTGCCTTGAAATCTATTTGTGGCGATCGCTACATGCGGCGGAACGCCCACGGCAAGCAGCGCAGGCAGCGAGATCAGCCCGCCGCCGCCCGCGATCGAGTCGACAAATCCGCCGAAAAACGCCGCCGTAAAAAGCACCGCGAACTGCCAAAGTTCAAGCTCCATTTTTGTCCTTTTCTCAAATCACACAGGCACACGCTATGAACGCCTGCCAGAATTCCGCGCAATTACGATCGCAAACCGCTCATGCACCGCAAAGTGCATACGAGCGCCTGCTAGAATTCCATGCAATTTTTAAAATTCCACGGAATTATATCGGATTTTGCCGCACGGCTCCTGCTTAAATTTTATGAAATTTACCGCGCGATTGCCGTTTTAGCTCTATGCATTTTATCGCGTCACGCACAAGCTGCAAAATTTCATAAAATTTAAGCAGCACAAGGCTGTGGAATTTTACCCAAATTCTACAAGATAGCCCTATAAATTTCGCGCATCTATCCGTGAAATTTGCAGAAATTTATGAAGTGATCTTTTAGCAAAATTCTATAAAATTTCGGCGCGCCGCACTCAAGGCGTACGGCAAAATCCATAAAGCCGGCCCTACTTATGCAGTAGCAAAACAGCGCAAAATTCCGTCGCACACCCGCACTAAAGCTTCATAAAATTTCATAGCTCGTGTTAGGTAAAATTCCGCCGACTTACTCCGCGGTTTTGTTTAAATTTGCGCCCAGTTCGGGTAAAATTTTATCTATCTCGCCGCTCTGTCCGAGGCGGTACAGCGCGAAGTCGTATTTGATAGGGTCGCTCGGATCGAAGCGCCTTAAGCTTTGCGTAAGCTGCAAAACCGCCTCGAAATCGTAACTCTTGCGATCAATCAGCCCAAGCTTAAGTGAAACTTTATGCGTATGGGTATCGAGCGGGATAAGGAGGCGCGATTTTTCGATCTTTTTATACAGCCCCAGATCGATGTCGCTGTCGCGCACCGCCCAGCGCAGGAAAAGATTGTAGCGCTTGTACGGCGACGCGGGCCTTTGCGCGAAGCCGCGCCCGAAAAAAAACTCATACCCCTGGCTGCGGTAGGGATTTAATCTGTAAATCTTGCCGATTAAAAAATTTATCCCATCCTCGATCCGTCCGCTTTTTTGCATGCCGCGAAACACGCTCTCCTCGATGCTAAGGCTATTTTTAAGCCGCTTTAAAGTTATAAAAATTTCAGCGACGTCGCGCGGGCTTTGAAATCTATACTTTTTGCCTGCAAGCTCCGCCCTAATGCGCTCATCGCTCGCGTCCAAAAGCGAAAAATCAAGCGAGCGGAGGAATTTTAAAATTTGAGCCGCACTCCCGTAAGCAAACAGCGCGCAGATAATCGCTACTACGTCGTTTCGATGTCCCTTTGCGACCTGCAGCGGATCGGGCGCGCCGAAAAGATCCGCGTCGCAATTTTTCAAATCGGCGTAATAATCTAAAATTTGCTTTAAGCTTTTCATTTTGCGTAATAACTCATCGTCGTAGCGCCGAATTTGCGCGATTTAAGTAGCGCGAAATCGCCGATTTTAGGCGGCAGTTCAAGCTCGCTCATATGCTCGATCGCGATTAGCAGCTCGCACTGCACGGAGCCCAGGCGCGCTATCAGCGCCAGCACCCGCTCGTAAATCTCACCAAAGCCCTGCCTGATCGCAAACGGCGGATCCAGATAGACAAACACTCTGTGCGCGGGATTGGTGACGGAATTTTCGCTGGAATTTACGGTATGACTTTCGCTTAAATTTACGGCAGAGCATTCGCCTAAACCGCAGGATAGATTTTCACGGGAGTTGACGCCAGAATTTTTTCTTAAATCATAGACAAAATTTACATTTGAATGTAAATTTTCTCCGTAGCTAGCGTTAAAATTCTCGCCTAAATTTAAGATTTCTTTCTCTTCGCAGCTCGCGCCTAAGCTCGCACCGCGATTTGCGTCAAAATTAGAACTTACGCCGCATTTTGAGCTTAAATTTATGTTGCGATTAGCAGTCTCGGCGTCGCTAGCGTCGTATTTTGAAGCGGAGCTAGCGTCAACCTTTTCGCTAAAGCTCGCAGCGCCCGCAGCTAGCAAATTCATGCAGTATTTTATACTAGTAGCGCCCGCGCAATCGACAATCTGGACGCAATCGCCAAAGCCCTCGCCTGCGCAATCAGCATTTGTGCCGCTTTGCGCGCCATTTTGTGCGCTGTCAGACATACTGCTTCGCGTACCGCATTTAGGCAAATCTTTCACGCCGCTTTGCGTGCCGCTTTCCGCTCCGATGCCTTGCGCGGCGCGGTATCCGTTCTCGCCCTGCTCTACGCTACTAAAGCTTTTGCGACAGCCCTCTTTTTCGCTGCTTAAATTTTCGTAGCAGGCGGCACCGGCAGTGCTGTTTTTGAAATTTTTGCCGCTTAAATTTAACGAATTCCCGCCCGAGCATCCGTTCATATCCGCTTGCAACTCGTGCAAAATTTCGGGTAGTCGCTCGAAGCAATCGCCCAAAATCGCGTTTGCGCCGAATCCGAAAAGCTCGAAATTTTTCCGCATTATCTTATGCGCGGCGACGTCCTTTTCGATCGCATAAACGTTTTTTGCGCCGTTGCTTAGCGCTTCAAGCGCCATCGCGCCGCTACCGCCGAAGCACTCGATAAACGCCGCGCCGCGCAACTCCTCCCGCCAAGTATCGAAAAAGGAGCCCTTTACGATGCTTTTTGTGCTGCGCGTGCTCGAAAGCGCGGGCAGAGCGAGCTTTTTGCCCTTATAGATGCCGCTTGAAATTTGCGTAAAGAGCGCGCCGCCGAGCTTGGAAAATTTAGCCATTTTGCCTTCTTAAAATTTCGATGATTTTTGTCTTGAACTCATCAAATAGCGCGCAAATTTCAACTTCTGCCGCGTCGTATCCACTAAGATCCACCCGTAGCGAGCTTTGAAAATCCTCTAGCCTCGATAACAACATCTGCTTTGAGAACGGTAGCGCCAAATCCCCCTCCTCGCCGATCAAAAATAGCGGTTTTGCCGAGCTTTGCAGCTCATCGCTTATCACAAAATCGCAATCCTGCGCGCTTGCGGCATGGTCCTTCAAAAACAGCTCCAGCGTCCTTTGCAAAATTTCACAGTCGCAATCGATAAAAGCTTTCATCAAAGCCCCTTTTTAAATTTTATCATCTTAAACTTCTCGCCAAACTCCGCGCGCAGGTGATTGAACTGCAAAAGCGCGTTCTGATAGCCCTTCTCGCCGCCTTTTTGCATAAAAAGCTCTAAAAGCTGGACCGCGCCGAAGTCTATCAAAGCCGCGATCTGTCTTTTAAAATCCGCCGTCACGGCGCCCGCGTCCTCAAACGCCGCGCGTAAAATTTCAAAATTTACGTCGTAGGTAAGATCGCTTTTGCCGTAAAAATCGCTCAAGTTTTGCACCTCAAAGAAGCTAAAAACTTCGTGATTTCGGTAAATCCGCAGGCTAAAATCGCCGCTAGAGCCCATCTGTCCGTAATCAAAGGCGATGAAATAAAACCGCTGCGCGCTGGCGCAAATTTCGCGCGCGAAGCGAAAGTATCCGATCGGGATTTCGCCGCGCGAGATGCCGAATCTGCGTGCGAGGGTCAAAATTTCACGTTCTTTTATGGGGACAAATTTTACCGCACCGCTTTCAATAAAAAGCATATTTTCGCCGTCCACCGCCTCGCATTTAAAGGCGTCGAAAAGCTCGTTTGCCACAAAGATCGCATCTTTAAATTTTGCCTCGCGCGCGCTTGTGAAATGCTTTAGCGCGATTTCGTCGCCGAAGCTCTCCGCAAAGCTCGCCCGCTGCAGCTCGCGCAGGCGCTCGTGCGGCTCGATAATCGCAAAGCTAAATTTATCAAGCGCCGCCGTACCGCCCAGCGTAAAGATAGCTTGCGCTATGTCGCAAAGCAGCCGCCCGTCGTGCGAGCCGATCTCTACGATAGCGATTTTAGCGCTATTTTGCGATTTTTCTGCAAGCGCGACATCTAAATTTAGTTTGCCAGGATTAGCTGCAAGATTTTGCCGCGACCTATTTGAGCTCGGCGCCGCGTCTAAGCTTAACTCTTGCGCCGCGCAAAAATCCGCGCTTAGGCGTAAAATTTCGCGCGCGATGCAGATCCCAAAAAAGCTCCCTACGCTTACGGCAGTATAAAAATCGCCGCTCTTGCCGATTTTAGCGGTATTTGCGTAGTAGCTCTCGTTTAGCCAGCCCTCGAAAAAATCGCTAAATTTCACGCCCGCACTATCTCATCCAAGCTCTTGCGTAGGCGCGCAAAGCCCTCTTTGATCTCGGATTTTTTGATATTTAGCGCAGGCAAAAATCTAAGGGTACGCTTGCCGGATTTTAGGATCAAAAGTCCGTTTTGCAGGGCTTTGTTAAAGATCTCGCTCAGATTTTTTTCATCGCGCAGCACGAGACCTTGCATCAAACCGAGCCCCACGCGCTTTTCGATCAGGCTAGGATAGTCTGCGGCGAGCCCGTCCAGTTTTTTGATAAATCTTTTTATAGTCTTATCAAGCTTGCCGCTCGCTTTTAAAAACTGAAGCTGCGAAAGCACCGCAAGCGCCGTAGAGGTCGCCAAAAAGTTACCGCCGAAAGTGCTGCCGTGCTCGCCCGGAGCGAAAATGTTTTGCTGCGCCACGCACGCGCCGATCGGCACGCCGCCCGCAAGACCTTTAGCAAAGGTGATGATGTCGGGGCGGATGCCGTAAATTTGCGACGTCGCAAACTCGCCCGTGCGATATACGCCGCACTGTACCTCGTCGGTGATCAAAAGCAGCTTTTTTTCTTTCAAAACCGCCGCCAGCCTTTGCACGCTAGCCCTATTCAGAGGTTTAATGCCGCCCTCGCCCTGGACTAGCTCGATCATCACGGCGACGCTATTTTCATCAATATGCGCGATGATATCCTCGATATCGTCGAAAAATTTAAACCCGGGCATATAGGGCGCGAAAATTTCCGGATGAAATTTCTCCTGCCCGGTAGCTTGCAATGTCGCTAACGTGCGACCGTGAAAGGAATTTTGTAGAGTTAGAATTTCAAATTTTTTATTAGGGAAATTTACGGTGCCGTATTTGCGCGCCATTTTGATCGCAGCTTCGTTAGCCTCCGCGCCAGAGTTACAAAACACGGCGTAGCTGCGATACCCCAAAAGCTCGCTAATCTTTTGAGCCAGGGCTTCTTGGGGCAAAATTCTATAGATATTTGAGCCGTGGATGATCTGCGCGGCTTGCGTGCCGATCGCTTCCAGCACGATTTCATTTGCGTGCCCCAGGCAGTTTACGCCGATGCCCGCGCCAAAATCCACGTAGTCCTTGCCCGTTTCGTCATAGACTATCGAGCCCTCGCCTCTTACCAGCGCCACGTTTACGCGCGCAAAATTATCCATCAAATAGTTCATTTTTTATACTCCACTTTAGGCAGATGCCAAGATTTGTAATAAGCCACCATGCGAAACGCAACCCCTAAAACCAGCAAAATAAGCACCGAAACTACACCGCTAAGCCCCAATCCATCAAGCACGAAATATATTAAGCCCACGCCCATGCTTATCGTGCCATAAAGCCCCGTATGCAAAAACCACGGCACTTCGTTCAGCAGTACGTCGCGCAAAATACCGCCGCCCACGCCATTGCAAAACGCGATTAACACCACGCCGAAAACGTTGTGATTGTAGCTTAGCGCAACCATCGCTCCCACGATCGAAAAGCTTACGACGTCGATCGCATCGGTTAGAATAAATAAAAATTTACCCTCCAAATCGCGGTTTTCATAAAGCTTGGCAAAAATGGCTACGGCGCTTACCGCAAGCACGATCGTTACAGGCGCATAGTGCGTAAACGAGTAGATTTCGCGGCTTACTAAGGTATCGCGCATGATCCCGCCGCCAAGCGCCGTCAAAAACGCCGCGATAAAGATCCCAAGCCAATCGCAGCCCTTCTTTACGCCGAATAAAAACCCGCTAAGCGCCGCCGAAGCGATGCCTACGCACTCCGTAAACTCTAAAATACTCATATCACAAACCGCTAAAATCCTTTTAAAAACGCATTTTACAACAACTAAATATAAATTTCGGTAAAGCGCGACGAGCGGGAGAAATTTAGGCGCTGCGGTATAAATTTAAAGCGGCGGGTAAAATTTGAGCGCGGCGAATTAAAATTCTACGAGATAGAATTTTTCGAAACAGAATTTCGCTAGGTAAAATTTTATGCGGCAGAATTCTACGCGGATAAAATACGGCGTCGTGATCGGGCGCAAATTTTAGTTTGAAATTTGCAGCACCTGCGCGCTAGAAATAATTTAGCGCCAACGAGACCGGCTTTATATTTGCAGCTAACAACGCATAAATTTTGATTTGAAATTGCGCCCTTGTTTTGGCGCCGTGTTTTGCCGCTATAAAATTTTATGAAATTTTACGACGACCTAGCCCGCGCGGAATTATACGTAAAATTTTAAAATTTAGCGGTCGAATTCTGCGTGGAATTTTACGCCGAGCCGCCGTTAAATTAGCGCAGCCGCTCTTTTAAAATTTCCCAAATACCGGGCATTGCCAGCAGTCCGTTATGCCGCGCAGCGGCTATTTCATAAAATAGATCGCCCTCTTTAAGAGATCCCGCAAGATCGCGACAGTGCTGCACGGGTATCAACTCGTCGGCGCCGCCATGGATGAGCGTGATCTGAGTGCTGCGCGCCGCGTGCAAAAATTCCGCGGTCGGAATCTTATATCGGATCAAAAATTTCGGCACAAAGGGGATTTTTTCGTGCGCAAGCCGCTCGAAGCTAAAATATGGCGCGAGCAAAATCAGCCGCGCCGCATCCCACTTCGCAGCCTGCTGAGCCGCGATGCCGCTTCCGATCGAGTAGCCGATCATCGCGAGCTTACTTGGCGAATGCTGCGCCAAAACGTAACGGCTCATCGCATCCGCGCTCGCCAAAAGCTGCTGCTGCGATGAAATTTTGCCGTCCGATTTACCGTAGCCAGGGTAGTCGAAAATATAAAAATCGTATCCCAAAGCCGCAAAATCCGCGCCGTATGCGCCCCAGCCGCTCACGTCGCCGAAGTTGCCGTGAAAGAACAAAATCGCGCCTTTAGGCTCTGCCGCGCTAAATTTCAGCCCGTTTATAGACCCGCCCCCAAACGGGATATTGATCTCTTGAAATTTTACTGAAGCGGCGTTTGCGTTATTGCCTGCAGCGCCGTTTCCTACGATGTTTTCTACGCCCTGCTCGCCGCTAGTTTGAGCGCTTTTATTTTTGATCTCGCTCGCTGCGCCTCCGTTTTCTTTTACGTCACCCGCCGCCGAAGCGTTTTCGTCCGCGCCGCCGTTTGTAGAGGCGTCATTTTGCGTAGCGGACGCCTGCATATCTAAATGCGCGCCGCTATCGGGCGCGTTCACAACTCCTGCAAATTCGGAATTTTCAAAGCTAAATTTGAAGTTTTTATCTAGCGGCTCGCCCAAAAATATCAGCCGCTCCTGAAAGATATAAAGTCCCGCTAGCACGCAGACATAAACACACGCCGCGATAACGCACAGCCTAAGTAAAACCCTCATCGCCGTCCTTTAAATTTAAAGCCGAGACGCAAAAACGCGCGATGGCACACGAAATTCCGTCTCGCCGCTAAGCTTTAAACTCGCTCAAAAACCATTGAAATGCTAAGATAAGCCCCGGCGCGCGCACGATCTTTTCGTCGAACATAAACTCCCGCGCCTTGGCCGCAGGCAGGTAGAAAAGCTCGATCTTCTCGCCGTCCACGCCGCCGCCGCGACCTAGCTTCATCGATTCGTCGATGCACGCGAAGTATAAAATTTGACGGTTCGCCGCAAAGCCCAGGGCGCTGTAGTAGCTCGTGATAAATTTCAAATCTTTCACGGCATATCCCGTCTCCTCGAGCACCTCTTCGATCGCCGTTTGCTCCTCGCTGATGCCCTTATCTAAAATGCCAGCGCAAAGCTCATAGGTGTAGCCTTTTTCGGGCGAATTTATTAAATTTTCCTCTTGGTAAAACCACACGCTGGGGCGAAACTGCTTAACGAGCAAAAGCGCGTCACGCTGCGTATGGTATAGCAAAATCGAGACGCTATCGTGCACCTTTACGCAGTCCCATGCGCGCGCTACGCCGTCCATCTCGAAATTTAAGCGAAAGGGTTTAACGAAATTCGAGCTTTTAAGCTCGGAAATTTTAAAATTTTTTATAGTAGTATCCACGTCGCAAGTCCTAAAAAGCTAAAAAATCCCACGATATCCGTAACCGTGGTAAGCAGCACGGAGCTACCGACGGCGGGGTCGATATTTAATTTTTTAAGTGTGATCGGAATGACGGCGCCAAAAAGCCCCGCAAGCGTTAAATTTAGCACCATCGACATCGCAATTACTAGCCCCAAAAGCTTAATGCCGAACCAAAAATACGCCACAAACCCCATTAGCGTGGCAAAGATTAAGCCATTTATAAAAGCGATCGTGATCTCGCGAAAGAGAACCTGCTTTTTATCTTTAAACGCTATCTCGCCCAGGGCTAGGCGGCGCACGGTTACCGTAAGCGCCTGCGTGCCGGTATTGCCGCCCATGGAGGCGACTATTGGCATAAGCACGGCGAGCGCGACCAGCTTTTCGATAGTGGCGTCAAAAAGCCCGATGATCGTGGAGCTTACGATCGCCGTGCATAAATTTACCGCTAGCCACACAGCGCGCGCGCGACCTGCTTTAAAGATCGTAGTCTCATCGTCCTCCGCTTCGTCATCGACGCCCGCGAGGTTGTAAATTTGCTCGGTGGCGCGCTCTTGGATGAGATCGTGGATATCATCGGCGGTGATACGCCCGATAAGCACGCCGTTAGCATCGACAACGGGGATGACGTTAAGATCGAATTCTTCAAAGTCCTTGATCACGTCGTCGATCTTATCGGTATCGGTGGCGAAGTGGATTTTATTTTCGGCGCCGAATTTTTGTGAAATTTCTTCCAACGTGAGCGAGAAATCGTATAAAATCAGATCGGACGTCGAAAAGCTCGTAAGCAGGTGCCCTTTTTTATCGAGCACAAAGAGCTGAAAGACATTCTCGATCTCATCCTTTTCGCGCATAACGCGCAGCATCTCGACCGCCTGCCCCAGGGTCTGATCCTGCCTCGCGCTAAAGACCTCGGTCTGCATATACGCGCCCGCCTCATCTTCGCTATATTTGGAGATAGTAAGAATGTCGTGGCGATCGTCCTCATCAAGCCCGTAGAAAATCTGCTCGGCCTTGTCCTCGTCGATTTCGCCGATGTTTTGCAAAAGCTCTGCCTGATCGTCGCTTTCGAGCTCCTCAATCGCTTTTACGATCTTTTCGTGAGGCAGAGTTTCGATGACGTCTTCGAGCATATGCTCGGGCATCTCAAGCGCAGCATCGGCAAGATCCTCAGGATCTAGCTTTTTTAAGAATTCTACATATTTTTTTTCGTCGTGCTTTTTTAGAGTTTTTAAATGCTCCGTAAGATCGGCGGCACTCAGCTCATGCTCAAGCGTATCGCCTAGATGCGCATCAAGAAGCGCCTTAGCTTCCTCGACGTCGTCCAGCTGCTCTTTATTTTCCATTTTTGGCCTTAATTTATCGTGATAAGCGACTCGTAGTTTTCAAATTTAGTAGGGTTTTTTGAGCCGTCTTTAGCCGCAGCCATTCTGGCGTCCATATCTTTGACGAGGGCTTTAAATTTAAGTTCCTCGGCGCTTATGACGTTAGTTTTTTCAATCTTGACTACCTTAAGCGGATCTATCGCCTGCTTATTTTTATAAAGTCCGAAGTGCAGATGCGGTCCCGAACTAAGCCCGGTCGAGCCCACATAAGCGATGAGCTGGCCTTGCTTGACGCTAACGCCTGCTTTTGTGCCGCTAGCAAAGCCACTAAGATGCGCATAAAGCGTGCTAATACCGCCTCCGTGGTTGATCTCTACGGTATTGCCGTAGCCGTTTTTACGCCCTACGAAGCTAATCTTGCCCGCCCCTGCGGCATTTACCCTAGTGCCTTTGGGAGCTGCATAATCCACGCCTAAGTGCGCGCGATATCGCTTTAAAATCGGATGAAATCTTTTAGGGGTAAAATACGATGAAATTCTAGTATAAACAAGCGGCGTGATTAGCAGAAAAGATTCGACCTTTTTACCGCTTCGGTCGTAGTATTTATCGTCGAAAAAATATAGCGATTTGGGCTTTTTATTTTCCTCGATCATTCCTGCGGTGATATTTACTCCGCCAAAAGGTTTGCCAAGGCGCGTCTTTTGCTCGTATAGGATCACAAGCCGATCGCCCTTTTGCAGCTTTTTAAAATTTACCTCGTTTTTAAAAACAAGCATAAACTCATTCGCTAAAGCCGCATTACCCGTAGCTTTGATGATGTCTTGATAGGGCGAGCTTTCGATCTGAATTCCTAAAGAGTAGCTGTTTTCCTCATAAACTATCGGAGTATAAACGAATCTAAAAGTGCCGAATTTATCGCGGTAGATGTGGATCTGAAGCTCCTCGCTGACGGGAATTAACAGCTGAGAGACGCGACCTGCTGGATCACGCAAAATTTGACACTCCACGCCAGCTCGTACCTCGGCGGCAAGCTCCTGATCCTCTTTATCCAGGTCGTAATATACAGATGCGGGAATGCCCGCGGTTTCCATAAACTGCAGCAGACTCACGCCATCGGGCCAGGCAAACTTCTCTACGCTGGGGTTGTTCGCAAAAACTACGCCTATCCACAGAAAAAGCAATATAAAAATTCTAGTCATATAAAACCGCTTTGAAATATTATTTTAAGGCGGGATTGTAACGAAAAAACGCTTATATTTCGTAAATACCGCGGAATTTTATCGCTAATTTCAAAGTTTTATGTATAATTAGCCGAAATTTTATTCAGGAGCAGAATTTTGAAAAAAGCTTTACTTATTTTAGGCCTATTTTTAAGTGCGGCGATAGGGGCGGAATTTAACATGCCGCGATACGAAACCGCCCTACTTAGTGTAAAGGATGGTTCGGGCGAGATCATAGATAGTTCTACGATTGCCGTAGGTAGCAGCGGAGTGGTGATGCATAATTTCGGTAGCGGCGCAAGCTCCATCATCGCGCGTGCCGTCGTGACGCAAAAAAGCGCAGGCAAGGCAAAGGTGCGATTTGAGGTCTTTGATATGTTAGCTCAAGAGGCGCTGCCACTGCCTAAAATTTTACCCTCAAGCGGCGATAAAGTGATCTTAAATTTCCTCTATGACCGCGCCATAATCGTCGCGCCTAACGCCGAAATTTACGAGCAGGTTATCAAGGCTTTTCCAAATATCAATTTTATCCACCCAGATCTTGGCGGCGCCTATCTTAGCTACAACCACAAGCCAAATCCTAGCCGAGACGATTTTCGTAAAATTTGCGCGCAAAACAGCGCCGGACTGATTTTTATCGCGATGGATAAACAGGGCGTATTTGCCGACTGCGGCAGCTTCAAGCCTTTGCGCACGTTCGCTAGCGGCAGCGTGGCTTATTATCAGCTGCCATTTTACTCACGCGTGGGCGAGATAAAGACCGTCATTTGGGATTTTACTAATGGCCCGATCAGCGATTACGACAAACACTACCGCTATTTGCTAGGCTTAGATGGCGACGAGTAGTGCTGCGCAAGCGTTTTTTACAAATCTATTAGGCGCGGATAATGCCTATTTTGACGAGGCTCATCGCACGGCATACTGCTACGACGCGACGAAAAGACGCTGCCTGCCGGACGGCGTGCTTTTCCCGCGAAGCGAGGACGATGTCAGTCAAATTTTAAAATTCTGCAACGAAAATTTAATCCCCATAGTTCCAAGAGGCGCAGGTAGCGGTTTTACGGGTGGATCTTTAGCCGCAAACGGCGGAGTGATTTTGGCATTTGAAAAACATATGAATAAAATTCTAGAAATCGACATGCAAAATCTACTCGCCGTAGTCCAACCCGGCTGCATAAATATCGATCTGCAAAAAGCAGCCGCAGCGCGCGGGCTCTTTTATCCGCCCGATCCCGCAAGCCAGGATTATTCCACGCTAGGAGGCAATGTCGCCGAAAACTCCGGCGGTATGCGCGCTGCAAAATACGGCATCACCAAAGACTACGTAATGGCACTGCGTGCGGTACTGCCTAATGGAGAGGTGATCCGAGCGGGCAAACGCACTATCAAAGATGTCGCAGGCTTCAACGTGGCAGGAATTTTAATCGCAAGCGAAGGCGCGCTTGCCATCATCACCGAAATCACGCTCAAACTAATCCCGATGCCAAAGCTTAAAAAGACTGCGATGGGCGTCTTTCCTAGCGTAGATGCGGCAATGAATGCCGTGTATAAGACGATGGCTGCCGGTATCACGCCCGTGGCGATGGAATTTTTAGACGCGCTGTGCATAGCCGCGGTCGAGGAGAAATTTCATAAAGGCTTGCCGAAGGGCGCGGGCGCGATTTTGATCTGCGAAACCGACGGTAATTTAGAAGCAGTGCTTTTGGAGGAGCTCGCGCTCATAAAAGAAATTTTCGTTCAAAACGGCGCGAGCGACTTTCGCGTCGCAGAAAGCGAAGAGGAGCGTGCGGGCATTTGGTTTGCGAGACGCAACTGCTCGCAGGCGATCAATATCTACGGCACGCTTAAGCTAAATGAGGACATCACCGTCCCGCGCTCGCAGCTGCCCGAGCTACTGCGCCGTATCGCGCGCATCGGCGATAAATACGGCGTGCGCGTGCCCTGCTTCGGGCACACGGGCGACGGCAATGTACACACCAACGTCATGATCGCCGACAAAAAGGACGAAGCTCAGGTGCGACGCGGACATGACGCGATCACCGAAATTTTCAAAGCTGCAGTTGGTCTTGGCGGTACGCTCAGCGGCGAGCACGGCATCGGGCTAAGCAAAGCAGAATTTATGCCACTAGCTTTTAGCGCAGCAGAGATGGAGCTATTTCGCGCAATCAAAAGGGCTTTCGATCCAAAAGGCATCTTAAATCCCGGAAAAATGGGGCTTTAAATTAGGATCACCATCCAACTTCTACGGTGATTTGAAATCGATTTATCTCACTTATCTCATCT
The DNA here is from genome assembly GCF_938017775.1 of uncultured Campylobacter sp. Lineage (GTDB taxonomy): Bacteria > Campylobacterota > Campylobacteria > Campylobacterales > Campylobacteraceae > Campylobacter_B. Next base: position 19,365 of record NZ_CALIIU010000008.1, on the reverse strand, counting down.
AAAATTTTACTTTCTTACAATATGCCTGCTTAAAATTTATCTTGCTTACAATTTAGCTTATTTGCAGGCTACTTCGAGTTAGTTTTAAGCTTGATTTACCCACTTACAGATCGATTTTGCTTGCTTTGCGATGAATAATTTTACTTGTTTATTGATAGATTCCCATTCCCTTGTGAATTGATTTTATTTACTTCGCAAATTAATTATCCCGTGCGATCTTCTTCGGATATTTTTGCCATATCAGCTGTGATTACATAGCTACTCGCTAGTTTGCGCAATTTTTTCTCTTTTAACGATATATAATTTAGCACCATAATTATGATGAAATCCCTATATCGCGATGGATAAGTCTATGACAAATTAAAATTATGTCAATAAAATCCATAGCATAGATTAAATTCTAAACTTCTAAGATACTGAAATTTTAAAATCACTATCCATCGCCATTATCGCGATATGTGGAATTTCAGCAATAAAATTTAAAGACGAAATTCCACGGAATTTCATAAAATCCTATAAAGCTCCGCAAAATTTCTACGCTAATTTCGATCTCACCGTATTATCATCTAGCTAGCCCTGCTATCTATTTGGTCGCATTAGTAGCATTATCCTCGCTTGCATTTATTTTATTCATCGCAGCTACTACGTTGCAGCTAAACTCAGCTCCCAGCTTGCAGGCTTTGTCGTAGTAGATCATCGCTTTATCCAGATCCGGCTCGCCAAATTCCTTCTTTGAATACGCTAGCCCAACCCTTTGGCATCCCTCTGCCAAAGCAGCATCGCAAGATTTAAGGAAAAACTTAAGAGCGCCCTGATAGTCTTTTTCTTCGTAGCTAGCGACCGCAGCGTTTAAGCAGCCCTCGCCTAGTCCCAAATCGCATGATTTAGCAAAAAAAGCGAACGTATTTTTCTTATCGGCATTTTTATAAGAGATTATTGCGGTGTTGTAGCAAGCTTTGGCGGCTCCCAGCTCACACGCTTTGGAATAAAACCGCGTGGACTTGCCCTTATCTTTTGTAGTTTTATATAAATTTTGCTCGTCGTAATACAAATCCCCTGCGATAGCACAGCTATTTTCTAGCCCCGCTTCACAAGCTTTTTCAAATGGCTTTTTTGCCGCCTCATAATCGCGCTCCTCAAGCAAATATGCTCCATAGTCTTCGCACGAATTAGCCCTACCGATGCCGCATCCGACAAACGAGACCCCTTGCGGGAAAAATATCTGCGCGAGCAAGTAGGCTGCTACGATTAGTGCGGCAATCGACGCTAAAATTTTCATTTTTGCTCCTTTTAAATTTTAAAAATAATTATAGCAAAAAGCGAGAGATAAAATTTTAATTTTTGATAATAGCTGTGAAATTTCCGGCAAATTCTTGCAAAATTCCTATCAAAATCCCAAGCAAAATTTTAAATAAAATTTTAAACGGGACTTTGAGCGGAATTTTAAAAAGACAAATTAAAATTTTACTTGCAAGATTATTTTTATGGCTGGCTATCCCACTTTTTTACTCGCACGTCTATGCGGCATCCACGGCGTCTGCAGTATTTATAATAACTAAAGCATTTAATCCTGTGGTCTGAAACGCCTACAGCCTCCGCAATGGCGATTTATCAGAGCGATGATCTAGTATGTAAAACATCTTGTTGCATACTAAGCCCACGGTGAGCATCTTGCCGCGCCCTAGAAAATTTTTGAAAATTTCGCATTGCTGCTTAAAAATTTTAAAAAATTTTATGCCGCCAGCCCTTAAATTTTATATTAGAAATAGGCTTTTCTATGCCAAAATCGCAGGCATAATGCGTCTTTAGGCATTTTTTGCTCCGATACCCAGGCTTCTTAGATCCACGCCACTTAGATATATGAGCCTTAAAAATAACTTAGGCCGCGCAGTATCTGTATCGCGCATGTAAATTTCATCATGTAAGCCGCACCCACACATCATCCATGAGCACTATATTTGCCGCGATTCCGCGCGCTGTATGCCAAAAAAGCGTATCGGTCATGAGCGATAAATTTCCGCTTTTCGCCGCTTACACGATCCATGAAATTTTATCCTCTCGGTCTTTAAATTTACGCTTTTTTGGAGCCGAACTCTATCACCGCCTCTTCATCGCCGAACCACATCACGGAGTTTTTCATATCGCAAAACCGCGCCTCATCCGCCATCAGCTCCGCCAACACCGCTCGCGCCGCCTCGCTGTTTCGCGCCTCCGCAAACGCCTGCACGCTCTCATACCACAGCTCGCCCATCGCATCGTAGTCAAACGCCGCCGTCTCGCGCCTGGTGCTCTGTCCCTCGGGAAAGACAGGAATAGTTTTTGCGTAACGGATAATATTTAGCTCTTTTTGATTAGCCAAAACCTTTTGCGAATGCGCCGCCCAGTGTGCCAAAAACTCCTGCTGCGTGATGCTCGGCGCCCTTTTTACTAACATCGTGATCTTAAACATACTCTCTCCTTTATTTAAATTTATCCATATCGCCTATCTTGCAAACTTCGCCGTCTCGCGTAATCTGCTCGCAATCCGCAAATTTAACCGCGGGCGATCTTACGCTCAGTCTAATCGCCGCGCCCGACTTCTACTAGAGCAAACGGCAGATATTGCAACGACGCGGGCGGCGGTTTTCTATATCGTTATTCCGCTGCGCGCAAATTGCGTTGCTGCACGCACGCCTAGCCCTTGCTCGCCAAAAACCTCTGCAAAATTATCGTCGCGGCGATACTATCAAAGCGCGGATCCTTGCCGCCGCCCTTAGCGCATTTACTCGCAAACTCCGCCGCTTCGGCGCTCGAAAAGCTCTCGTCTTGAAATTTTATCTCGCCGTCAAAATCCAGAAGCGAGGCGAAGTGGCGTATGCGCCTGCTCATCTCATCCTCGCTCGCCCCGCCGCGCGGCACGCCCAGCACTAGCACGCTAGCACCCTTTTCGCGCAGCAGTTCGCTTAGCTCGCGCGCGGCTTGGATACGGTTTTTGCGCAGGATCGGATCGCACGGAAGCGGCGTCTTATCATCCGGTGCCGCCGCCACGCCGATACGTTTAAGCCCAAGATCGATCGCAACTATCAAATTTTATCCTTTGCTAATATTAAATTTTGCGGAATTTCGCTATCAAAATTCTATCGCTGAAATTCCGCGATCGAAATTTCATAGCTAAATTTCATCGCAGAATTTAGCTGCGGAATTTATGAAATTTTATACGAAATTGACATAAATTACACTCGCTCGCGCCGCTTGCGAGCTATTAAATTTAGCGTGCCACAAGCTTCAAATTCCAAAATTTCGATCGCCGCGCCCGGCTCAGTACATCCTCACTGAGTCCGCGTGAGCTGCACGTAAGCGACACCCAAACTCACGGCGGGCATAAATCCTGCCGTGCAGGTGCCGGACGTGCAACCAACCCACCCCACGCAAAATCAAAATTTTAAAGCAAACCCGCACTCACGCGACGGAGCAGATACAAGCCCCTACGCTTTATAACTCGTAAAATTTTGCCGCCGTGACCAAAATTTTCCCTTGCGGCAAATTTAGCCTACCACACTCGCGCTGAAATTCGTAGCCAAATTTACCCGCAAAAATTTAGCACGATGGGCAACATTTAAACGCTATTTTAGAAAATTTCGCGCATTTTAGCTCTTAAATTCCGCGTCACAAAGTAATTTATAGCTCGCGAGAGGCATTCACAAACCGATCATTACCGCAAGTGGGGCGAGCAGCGACACACAGACAGGCCGCGCGGGTTTGTTTTAAGCTCAAGTGCTACTTGCGAAAAGCAAAATTTTACCGAGCCGCCTTTTTCTAAATTTAAACACCGATTGCGCAGACTACGCGCCGTGCAAACAAGCCGTACCGGCGAGTGCGCCGATTAAATCACGGCGAGTAAGCGCCCGCCGCCGACTACTTTGCCACGATCTTTGCGCCTAAAATTTCTATCCTGCCTTCAAGCTCGTATTCGTAAATTTTATCGCCGAAGCGCTCGATCGCCGCTTGCAGATCGGAATTTAGCGCTAAAAATTCCATCACCTCATCCTGCGCGCGCTCAGTGTTTTGCGACGTCTGCGGAGCCAAAGAGGCGACAAACTCGCCAAAATCCGCGATCAGTCGCGCCTGAGATTTTGCGAGCAGATCATTCGTGCCCGCGCTCTCGTCCATTCGGTGCGGCAGCACGTACACGGGCACCCCCATCTCGCGAGCCAGACGCGCGCTTTGTAGCGAGCCGCTGCGAGGCTCTGCCTGAGCGACGATCAGCGCTTCGGATAGCGCCACGACGATGCGGTTGCGCTGCAAAAACTGAAATCCGCGCGCGCTCACGCCGTCCTCATACTCGCTAAGCGCGAGGCTACGCTCATAAATTTTGCCGATCATGGCGGCGTTTTGTGCGGGATAAATTTGATCAAGGCCGTTGCCAAAAACCGCGATCGTATTTGGAAACGCCCCTTCGTGCGCGGCTATGTCGCAGCCGATCGCCGCGCCGCTTACGACGCAAAAGTCCGCATCGCTCAAAGCGCGCGCGAGACGCAGGATCAAATTTTTGCTATAAACGCTCATTTTGCGCGAGCCCACTATCGAGATGCGGCGCTTTTGTAACATCGCCGGCTCGCCCCTAAAATACAGCTGCGCGGGCTCGCTCGCACCGAGCCTTGCTAGGCTTTGAATTTTAAAACCGAGCTCACTCGTAGTACTCATAAATTTCGTCCAAATACACTAAATCGACCTCGCCTAGGATGTCGGCGCTGTTTGCAAGCGCGCGCAGAGTGGAGCTTTTGGGATGGCCGATAGCGATGGCGTAACCCTGCTTTTTAGCAAGCGCGACGGCTTCGCGCAGCTTTTTGCGCACCGCGGCGACGCTGTCTTGATTATCTAAAAACACATCGCGATGCACGTATCGCATGCCGAGCCCCTTCATCGCCGCCTTGGCCTTGGTAGCGGGGCTTGTGCGCGAATCAATAAATAAAAATCCATGCTCGTTCATCGCGCGCAGCAGATTTTGCATCGCGCGCTCGTCGGAGGTAAATTTAGAACCGGTGTGGTTGTTTATAAATTTAGCATTTGGAAAGTCCGCGCGCAGCTTCGCTATGACGCCGTTTAGCTTCTCGTAATTATCCGAAGCTCGCAGCGTCGCGGAGTTATTTTTAGCGGAGCTCGCCTCCATCGGCAGGTGGATCGCGTAATGCTCAAAGCCGCGAGCGAGCGAGCGCGTGTCCTTCCGCTGATACTCGGGCGGGAAGATGGACGGCGTCACGCGCACGGGCAGAGCAATGAGCTTTTGCGCCTGCTCGTCGGTGCCTACGTCGTCGATGATGATCGCTAGCTTTGCGCGAGAGCCTGCAGGCAGTGCTTTGCGCGGCGATTTAGAAAGATCGTCCGCGTTGCCCGAAACGTGGCTTTGCGCGGTAGAATTTATGAAATTCTCTGGCGCAGAATTTACTGCGGTAAAATTTACGTCAGGTCCGCCGCTTGCCGAATTTAAGGCGGCGGAATTTGCAAAAACCATAGAATTTTCGGAATTTTGCAAATTGCCGTTTGCAGAATTTTCTCCTACGGAATTCCGCCGCGCAGGCTCGATGCTCATCTTAGGCGTAGTTACGTTTTGCTCGGCGATCTTATCAAGCTCCTTTTGAATCAATGCCTCCTTCTGCGCAGCGCTTAAACGCGGCTTTTTACCGCGAGAATCGGAAGGGCTCTCGGGAGTTTGTTTGCGCGAGCTTTGCTGCAACGCGGCTTTATTGCCCGAAAATACGAGATCCAAAACCGCGTAAGTAATCGCGCCGCTTAAAAAGCATAAGATTACGACAAAGGCGATCGTTATGTAGTTGATCGGGCGCTTTTTGCGGCGCCCGCGTGAATTTCTACTAGCCAAAGCTCAGCCGAAATCAGTTTTTATCTTTATTTACGAGCTTGCCCTTGGCAATCCACGGCATCATCGCGCGAAGCTTATCGCCGGTTTTGGTAAGCAAGCTGTTTGCCGTGATATTGCGCTCGGCGTTCATTCGCACGTAGCCCGCCTTGCGCTCGAGGATGAAGTCTTTTGCAAATTTACCGTTTTGGATCTCTTTTAGCACCTCTTTCATCGCCGCTTTGCTGCTTTCGTTTACGACGCGGTTGCCGCTTACGTAATCGCCGTATTCTGCGGTGTTTGAGATTGAGTAGCGCATATCGGCCATACCGCCTTGATAGATGAGATCCACGATCAGCTTCATCTCGTGCTGGCACTCAAAATACGCCATCTCGGGCTCATATCCAGCCTCTACGAGGGTCTCAAATCCCGCGTTGATGAGCGCGCAAAGTCCGCCGCAAAGTACAGCCTGCTCGCCGAAAAGATCGGTCTCGGTCTCTGCTTTAAAAGTCGTTTCGATGATGCCGGTGCGGCCGCCGCCGATCGCACTTGCGTAGCTTAGAGCAAGCTCTTTGGCTCTGCCGCTTTCGTTTTGCGAAACGGCGATCAGCATCGGCACGCCGCCGCCGCTTACAAACTCGTTGCGGACGGTGTGGCCCGGGGCTTTCGGAGCGATCATAATGCAATCGATGCCCTTTGGAGGGACGATCTGTCCGAAGTGGATATTAAAGCCGTGCGCGAACGCGATCGCGTTGCCCTCGCTTAAATTTGGCTCGATCTCCGCTTTGAAAATGTCGCTTTGAAACTCATCAGGCGTTAGGATCATCACAAGATCCGCGGCCTTCGTAGCTTCGCCGACGCTCATTACTTTAAAGCCCTTTGCCTCAGCCTTGCTCCAGCTCGCGCCGCCCTTTTTAAGACCCACGATAACCTCTACGCCGCTATCGCGCAAATTTTCGGCGTGAGCGTGTCCCTGCGAGCCAAAGCCGATCATAGCGACCTTTTTAGCCTTAATCAAACCCAAATCGCAATCTTTGTCGTAAAAAACATTTATTGCCATAACGCATCCTTTTTTTAAAAATTTAGGCGAGATTGTAGCTAAAATTTGCTTTTACGTAGATAAACCGCGCGCTGCAAGGGCGGATAAAGAAATTTTGAGCTATCATTGAGGCATAATTTAGCTTTAAAAGGAGCGAAAATGAAAGTGGGATTTATCGGCGGCGGAAATATGGGCGAGGCGATGATCGCCGCACTTTGCAGAGCTGGCGGGCAAGATTGCGCGGCGGGCGGAGAAAATTCCGCGCGCGGCGAGCGGAATTTTATTTCCGATGCTCAAAGCTTTACCGCTTGTGGGCAGAATTCCGCAAATTTAGAGCAGAATTTTACGAGCCGCGAGCGCGACTTCGCCTGCGCGCAGCCCACCTCCGAGCAGGATTTTACGAGCCACGAGCGTGATTCCGCCTGCGCGCAGCCCGCCTCAGATACGAAGCTTCAAGTCCTAGCTTATGCCAGAAGCAAAAACGAATTTTTGCGCAAGCGCTACGGCGTGCAAATTTTACAAGGCGAGACGCAGCTGGCGCACACTGCGGATATTATCGTGCTCGCGACCAAGCCCGCCAGCTACGAGGGGATTTTGCGCCTGATCGCGCCTGAGCTCGCGGGCAAAATCCTGCTTCTTTTGGCGCCGAATTTCAAGCTGGAGTGCGCCCAAAATATCGTGGGTGCGGACGTTTTCGTGGCTCGCGCGATGCCAAACGTCGCCGCGGGCATCGGCGCATCGGCTACGGCGCTGTGCTACGGCGAGTATTTTGACGAGGCTAGTCGGGAGATCGTGCGAGCTCTAGCCGCCAAAATCGGCAAATTCTACGAGATAGACGAGGCCGGCTTTGCTGCATTTACGGGGATCGCAGGGAGTCTGCCTGCGTATGTGTGCGCCTTTATCGAGGCTGCGGCGGATGCGGGCGTGCGGGGCGGACTACCGCGGGCGCTGTGCTACGACGCGGTAGCGGTGGCGGTAGAGGGCACGGCGCGTCTGCTACAAAGCGGCAGGCGCCCATCGGAGCTCAAAGACGCGGTCTGCTCGCCTGCGGGCACGACGATAGAGGGGCTCGCGGCACTGGAGGCGGCGGGCTTCCGCGCAGCGGTGATGGCGGCGATCGAGGCGTGCATCGCCAAAGCTCGCAGCTAGCCTTTCGTCTCGCCTCGTCGGTTTCGGATTTCAAACATAGCGCTTTCGCGATCGCGCTAATATCGGAATTCTGTGCGGGCGCGCTAGCTAAAATTTTGTCTTATCCTTATCGAATGAGTTCGTCGCTTCGATTGCGGCAGAATTTGCGAGCCTTATGATAAGCGAGCCGGCAAGCTCGCATTGCATTTAAATTTTAAAATTTAGCGACTTTAGAAATTTTAGATCAAAATTTACGCTTAAAATTTTAAATTTAGAGATTGTAAATTTAGCGCTCGCAAGCAAGGCGAAATTTTGATTTTTAGCGGCGCGAGCCTACGTCCACAACCATTAAAATCAAACTCATTTGAAAAAATGCAAATATAAATAAAACGCACTATCTTAATAAAATCACTCAAAAAAATTTTCTAGATTGGAGTTATATTGTATACAAAACACAATTATTAACTACTAGCTTAAGGCAAAGCCACCAAATATAAATATCGGCACTATTTGGAGATTCGCTGACCAGTCCGTGACATATTTTATTTCTATAGTTTAGCCCCATCGGCTCCGTTAGTAAAAATTTTAGCTCTTCCGTCAAATCTCTCCCGAGCAATTCATATATTTTTGGTTCTTGCAAAAGCGAATTTATGCTTTTTTCAGATTCTACGCCGTTTTCATCGATAGTAGTCGTAGGGATTTTTTCTTGTCGCAATAAAATTCTCGCCAAATGCTCTATTTGAGGTATCAACAAATGACTTGAAACCAAAAAGTCTCTATCAAAGCCGTAATATAAGCCTTGCGCCCAGATATCTACCCTATCAACCGGAACTACGCTAGAGTTTCTGCAAATATCATAAATGAAACGCATAGACACTCTATGCTCCTTTAAAATTTGCCAAAATGCTGGCAATATACTGCTGTCTACCGCCAACTCGACATGTATATAGTATTGATGGTACATTTCATGTTTTAATCGATCATCTTTTGTCATTATTTGTTGTAGCTTCCTTCCGTCGGCATCTACGTAAATTTGAGTAATAAAATTTGAAATCAGAGATTTCTTTAGAAGGTTCTCGGATGATTTTTTGATATCTTCATATAGCGGATTTGCTGTGATATTGGCTAGGCATGATACCGCTTCAGATAATCGCTTGCCTTTTACTGCTAGCTTTGCATCGTTTTTGTAGCGTGAAATATCGATCTTATCAGTAGCAATCAAACTCATTTCGCTTATAATATCTTGGTTATTTTGCTCTATCAGCTTGCGTATCTCATCTATTTTTTGATCGATTCCGAGCTCATTTCTATCTTTTGCAGGAATACTTCTGAGCTCTTTTAGTGCTTGCTCTAGGTCTATTTTTGACGATATAGCACCGCTTTCTTTTGCTTTTTCTATTAAGATATTAGCTATTTTAAGTGCGATTTCGGCTATTTTACGGCTATTTTTGAGCTTCTTATACCATTTTTGCGACTCTTGATAATAGTCGATTGCTGCCATAAATTTATTCTCTTTTGCAAAGGTGTCGGCAAAATTTTCTAATTTTTCAGCTACGCTTAGTTGCAGTTTTTTGTTCAACTCCGCGATATCCAATAAATGCGACATCCTTAAGCAGTAGTATTGATCGGTCGATTCCGCCCTATTAAAGCATTCTAAAATTTTATTTAGTATTTCGGCGTATTGATTTTTTGTGATTTTAGATAATCGCGATAGCCTTATAGCCCTTTCAAACGCATCTATATTAAATTGGTTTAGCGACTTTGGCTCTAGAGATATTTTCGAGTATTCATTTACGGCGATCTCTAAAAATTTTATATTTTTGGGAATTTTTAAAATCCATAAAATATCTGCTATCCTTGATTTTAGCCTGCAATCGGTTATTTCATCCAAAATACTCTCGAAAAATTCCAAATCCCGCTCGGTAAAATCCTCTAGTATCGCCGATCTGCTATTGCCCCGGATGCATCCCGCTTCATACGGCTCGTTTAAGCTTCCAGGTTTTAAAGCCATAGAGCAAGCATTTCTTAGTAAATAAAACACTTTGCTAGCTTTTAAATTTCCATTTCTAAAATTTTCCTCACACAAGTCCGCGAATTTAGAACTGTAATCGTCAAAATATTTTGTACCTTTTAATATTTCGTCCAAATTTATACCCAAAAAATCATCTTTGGTTATCGTTGCTTGCTGTATTTCTTTGATCAAATTTTTTCCCTCCACGCTCATTAATAAGCTAAAATTCTAAAGGCCTCGCATTAAAAGTAAGCTTGGCATAAATTTTATCGCACTCTAGAGCCACGCCGCTTTGCAGCGCATCAAGCCTAGAGCTGATAAATTTACCCACATCGCCCGTGCTATCCTCGCCCGCCCAATCAAGCACCCGCACGAGCCCTTTTGCGATAAGCGCGTCCAAAAACTCGCCGTCATTCATCTCGCCCGTTTTCTCAAAACCGCCCGTCTCGCCCGCCGTCAAATGCTTTAAAACGCAGCACTGATCTTTCGTCATTTTCGCTCCTTTGATTAAATTTACCGCCTACATGGGTCTGTTTAAATTTTACTCCCAAAAAGCTTTAAGCTTACTTTTCGCAACTCTTTACGCTGCAAATTTAGCTCGCGGCGGCGGGTAAAATTTACGCTATAATTTCACAAAAGCGCTAAAATTCCAACCGAAAAGGACGCAAATGCAAACGGATCTGCAAGAAAAGATTAAGGAGCTGCAGCGCAAGATCGCTCGCGAAATCACCTATTTTCAGACGGGCGGAGTGAGGCCGCGAGGCGCGATCGATGATGCTGGATCGGCCGCGCGCTTGCCTGCGCGGCGGATGAGGAGCTGCCGACGGATCAAAACGGCGCGCAGATGCTCCCTCTGGCACAGTTTTACCTGCCCACGCTGCCCTACGTGCCGCAGGTCTTGGACGGCGTCAAGCTGCTTACGGTCTTCATCTCGCAGGATTTCATCGGCAAATCCCCTGAGAATATGGACGGCCTGTGGAAGGTCCGCGAGTATAAAAACGAGGCTGAGCTCGTCATAAAGGAGCTTGCAAATCCTCGCTCGCAGATAAGACCCTTTCCTTTGCAGCCAAAATTTGCCGCGGACGACGTCGCGAGCTGGGACGGCGGTGGGCTGGATGCGGACGCCATAGATGAAATTTTGCGTCTTGAGGAGACAGAGGGGCTCGAGTATTACGACGACATCGCCTTGGAGTTTTATAACTGCACGAAATTCGGCGGCTACCCCTACTTTTGCCAGTCGGGAGTGAGCTTCGGCGATGGCTATCAGTTCGTTTTTCAGGTCTCTTCAGACGAAAAGGCGGGCTTTAACGTCATAGACGGCGGCAGCTTGATGTTTGCTAAAAACCCGCAAAGCGGCGCGTGGAGCCTGTATTATGATTTCGATTAGGCGCGCGAAAGGCTTTAGTTCGCCCGCAAAATTCCGCCGCTTTAAATAGATGCTCAGGCCGCATAAATTTACGATGAAATTTTATCGGCGTGCGGCTTTGAGCCCGCTCGGTGCAGATTAAATTTAAACGGCGGCGCGCTCCGATCTAGATTAAATTTAAACTGCCGAAAGACGAGCCGAATAGTTGCAGACGCGCCGAATACAGCGAGCGGGCCGTGAAAAATTCGGCGCCGCAAAATTTTAAAATTTTATAGCCCGAGATTTCGGCTTCGAGCTTGAAATTTAAGCCTGAGCTTGAAATTTTAATCCGCAAATTTAAAGGAGCGAAAATGAACGCAAACCAGCTTGCAAACATCTGGCGCAGGCCGATCTACCTGCCCTATCTACAAGATCCGCTCACGCCCGAGGCGCTGAGGGCCGCGGAAGAGGAGCTAGAACACGCTCTGCCGCGCGAGTTCGCCATAATGCTGGGCGTACAAAACGGCGGCTACCTACGCTACGAGCTAGAGGGCTACCCGCTAGACGCCGTCAGCGGTATCGGCGAGGCGTATCCGTCGCTTACACGCTTTAGCTGGGGCGAAGAGCGCGAGTGCGTGAGCTTCGAGCTTGACGGGCTGGTGCCCTTCAGCGGCGACGGCCACTGGTACCTGTGCCTGGACTACCGCACGAGCGAACAGCCTGCGGTCGCCTACATCGACGTCGAATGCGATGAGCAAAGCATCATCGCGCAGGATTTTGCTTCGTTTTTGACGCTTTTGCGGCTCGACACGGGCGGCAAAATCGCGCTGCAAACAGGGCTCGATCTAAATGGCACAAAGGCGCGGCTGGAGGAAATTTTGAGCGTGCGCGCAAGAGCCGCCGATCCGCAGCTTTACGGCTTTAGCGTGTATAATTTCGCTCGCGACGGCGGCATGCTGAGCCTTAGCCCGAACGAAGTTCGGCTCGGATTTGCCAGGCGGGGCGAGCGGCGGTTTAAAGAGCTTAAAAACTTCAGCGAACCCGCCCTGCGCTATGCTGAGCTGGACGCCGGCGCGATGATACTGGACGTTTTCAAAGAGGAGCTGATGGGTGAAATTTTGCGCAAGCTTAAGGATGCGGGCTTGTGCGCACAGAGCCTAAAAGAGGCGGTCGGCGCGTAGGCTTTCGCGATTGGGAGTGTAGTTTTGTGCGGGCTGCGGCGCGCATTTGTGCAACCAGCGATGCGGGCTTGCGAGCGCAAATTTAGCCCGCTGCGGCGGGTAAAATTTCGCTATAATTTTGCCAATTTAACAAAGGAGAAAACGATGAGCGTAGAATTCCGCGTCAAAAACAAAAAGCGACCGCTATTTATGGGGTATTCGGACGCTATGAGCGTTAGCAAGGCATTGGAGCTCCTGCCCAATCTATCGGTATTTGACATAGATGAGAGCGCCGAGGGCTTTGACGAGAGGGCGTTTTTAAAATCGCCTTTGAGCGAGCAGGAGTGCTTGATTTTGGGCGTGCAGAACAAGAGCGGGCGCGGAATGGAGCTAAGATATGACGAGGAGCGGCTAAGCTACGCCGTGCGCGTAAATACGCCCGCGACGATCTTTGATTGGGTTTTGGCGATCTCATATCTGCAGGCGCTATCTAAGCAGCTGGGGGGCGAGATCGCGGATGAAAACGGCGAAATTTACGCTCACGACAGGATAGAGCAATTCGACTACGAGCGCGATATAGCGGCGGGGCTACATTCGATAGATCAACACTTAAGCGGCGATACGGAGGTAAATTTTTGCTACGGGGTTCAGAGGCCTTTTGCGATAAACCGCGCGATGATGGATGAAATTTTAGCCTCGTATAACCCCGCCGCCGAGTTTAGCAAGCGGCTAACCGAGGTGCAATATCTTGACGCTTACAGCGCGCACCAGAGGTTTTACCGAAATGGAGATGACGGCACGATAATGGGCTCATACGCGCTCACGCAGGACCTGCCCACTATCCTGCCCTACAAGCCGCTTGTGGAGTGGCAAAACGCGGAGATGCTAAAAAATAGCGACGTCGCGCGCTGGCAGATCGCGCTCATAGGCATAGAGGGCGACGAAAACGACGCCGGTAACTACCGCGACATCGCCGAGCTGGAATACGGCGAGTTTATCGCGCGGCTGCCGAAGCAAAACTACCGCCTCATCGATGCGAGCTATATTTTGGTTGACGGGCTAAACGTCAATCAGCTAAAGGCGCTGGCGGGCTAAATTTTACTTGCGGTGAAATTCTGCAGAGCTCATCAAGGGTTAGCGCTGCAAAATTTAAAGCCATCGAGGCTTAACGCTGCAAATCCAAAGTCGCGGAATTTGCGGTAAATTTTGCGGCGGGCAAAATTCTAAAAGACGGAATTTTATCGCAATGCAAATTTAAGAATTCCACCACGATAAAATTCCGTCGCGGTAAAATTTAGAAAGGTTAAAATGAAAAAGACCTGCTACGATCTAAAAATTTACGATAACGGCATGATGCGAGGCGTGCTGCAAGATGATATCGAGGCGCTGCCGTTTTTCGACTACTGGCAAAAGATGAGCCTATGCTCGACGCAAGGCATCTATATAGACGAAAGCGGCAAAGAGCGCAGGCTCGTCTATCTGCACGACTAGGAGAAATTTTACAAATTATTCGCTCGCGAACAGGAGCTACTTAAGCGCGCCCCGGCCGGTAGCGAAAATGAGCGATCCGAGCCGTAACACATCTCGGTCGGCAGCGGAGAATAACGGCGACCAGCTGCAACGCAAGTAAATTTTAGCCGATAAATAGCGGCGCGCATTAATCAGCCAAAATCGCTGCCCCGCTTAAATCCGGGTTTAAATTTAGCTTATCTATGATAGATAAAAACTCTGAAATTTCATTTTTGATCTCAGCGGCGTCCTCTAAGCTCGGCGGCAGCGAAAAGAGCGTTGTTTCAAACTTATTTTTCGCTCCGTTTAAAAATAGATAAAATTTATCGTCCATAAACGCCGCGCTCACCCCCATTTTCCCCGCAAATTTTTCCTTTAGCTCTCGCAGACGCTCCATAAATGCGGGCGTCAAAAGATACCTCGCCTCAACCTTATCGTCCGCAAAAACTCGAAATTCTTTACTAAAAAACACGTCGTCCATCTGTTCTTTTTTGCCTATAAATTTAGTATTTAACGTGCGACTCGCGACTATCGTTTGCCCGCTAAATTTCTTGTAAAACTCGCAGACCAAAACCGAGCCGCTAAAGGCTTGCATATCCTTCATGGCCTCCCATGCAAAAATTATCGCGGAGAGCAAATTTAGCGCCGCTGAGTCGCTTAGCTCCAGCGTCGCGCCGTTTGGGATGCGGATCGCTTCGCTGAGGTTAAATTTGACGTCTTTATAAATGCCGCTGATTTGATCTTCGGCGCGAAACTCACCTGGCGAATAGATGCCAATTTTGCGAAATTCTTTACGGCTGATGCCGGCATTCGGATCGTAGCTAAAATTTGGATCTGTGCCCCGAATAGCGGCGCGAACGAAAACGTCTTTATAAAACGCTTTGTAATCCCCCAGCTCGCTGGTCACTCGGCTTGCGTTAGCCATTAGCGCGGCTTGAAAAAACGGAATATAGATAATGATGAAAAATAGCGGTGCAAGGCGATTTTCAAAAAGATGTCCTACGGCAAATCCGCCGCCCACGGGCAGTGCTATTATAAATAAAATTCCCAAAAACAGATACTTTACAAATGCCAGCCGGCACTCTTTTTGCTTTTTGGCAGTGGCGACTATCGCTTCGTTTATATTCAAAATTTTACCTTTTTCTAAATTTACGCAGCGGATTTCGCGCTCGGAGCGAATTTTAGCAAAATTTACGCCGCAAAGATACGGCGGCGCGAGTAAATTTTATTCGGTGGATTAAATTTATGAAATTTACGCCGCGGCGGCGATCTACTCGGACGTGCGTTGATTCAGCCACGCTCTCAGATTGCCCGCGCCCTCTTTTAGCACCCCAAATCCTGCGGCGGCAACACAGACAAAATTAATTAGCGAGCCCCTCCCGCCGACGTTTAAAATCCCAAAGCCTACAATCCACAGCGCCGCGCCGAAGCCAAGCGTGCACACGGCGGTCGCGATCCCCAGCTTGCGGCGCAAAGGGCTTGGTTTGCGCACCACCTGAACTCGAGTGATCACGTAGCTGCCCGCATATCCTCCGCGGATGAAATATGCGCGCGCAGGCTCGCCCTCCTCTACGGGGATATCGTTAAACTCGCCGCGCAGCTTCACGCCGTCTATCTCGAAAAATACCCAAATTTTGCTATTTCCTCTTGCAGCGTGGACGCGGAGATTTTGAACCTCGCCCGTGATTTCATATTCCAATTTGTCTCCTCAAACAGCTTCGCGCTTTGCTTCCGCGCTAAATTCCGCGCCGTAAAATTTTAAAATCAAAATTTATGCCTTGCTCGCAGCGCCGCCCGTAAAATTTTAAAGTTGAACCTCTGTGGGCAGCAAATTTAGAACTAAGCCTTAAAAATTTTATAGCAATAGAATTCCAAGTAAAATTCCGCACGCCGCAAAAGCTCACAAATCCGCCGCGGTAGTATCGCAAGCAAGCCGCCGCAAAAAGCCAATACCGCGCAACGAGCAGTGCAAATAGGCGGCGCAAGGCAGACAGCGCACGACGGACGCCATACGACATACGGCGGACGGCGAGCAATACAAAACAGGCGGCGTGCACGGCAGGCAGTGCAAATCGGCAAATGTGCGCCGGGCTACCAAGCGCCTACTTCTTTAAAATTTCGTTTTTCATGAATTCGTAGAGCTGGCAGGATTTTTTATTGCCCGCGTCGCAGCCCTTTTTGACCCATCCAAGCCCCTTGGAAAATCCGCGCAGATCCCCCTTGCTCACATACAAATAGCCTAAATTATTGCAGGCATCGCCGTAGCCCAGCTCGCAGGATTTGGTGTAAAGCTTCTCCGCCTGGTCGCGATCCTGCGGTGCGCCGAGACCCTTATCATACGCAACGCCGGCATTATAGCAGCTATCCACTAGCCCGCCGTCACAGCCTCGCTCGAAAAAGCTCACCGCCTTTGCCGGATCCGCCGCGAGCCCAAAACCGCCCGTGAAATAGACCACGCCCGCATTGTGGCAGCTTTTGGCATAGCCCAAATCGCAAGCCCTAGCGTAGCGCTGCGCGGCGGCAACGAAGTCCCTACTCAGGCGCCCTCGCTGATATAGGTTGCCTAGCTTGTGGCAGGCTACGGCGACGTTTTTATCGCACGCTGCGTCATAAAATACGCCTGCCTGCGTCGCATTGCCCTCGCCGTCGTATAGGGCTCCCAAATCAAAGCAGCTATCTTTCTCACCCGCCTCGCAAGCCTTAGCAAGAGCGGGCTTGGCGCCTTCGTAATCTCCGCGGGAGAGCTTGTCGCGCCCCAGCTGTGCGCAGCCCACGCTATCGCCGCGGTAGCATTTAAATGATAAAACTGGCGACGGCAAAAAAAGCACCATAATCAAGATGCAAACGGCGATGGAAAGCGCCGTTATGTCGATGATCTTTCTCATATCTATCCTTTTTGCGGCGATGCGCCGCGGGGCTTAAGGAGCGGTCTTGCAGGCAAATCCCGCCCGAGTAAATTTTGCGGATAAAATTTTGCCACCTTAAAGCTCTGTTTTAAAATTTACCCAGGGCTTCCGCGTCGCAAAATTTTTAAAAACCCGCAAGCTGTAAATTTGCAGCCAAATTTTAAATTTTAAGAACCGCGCCCGGCGCCACAGCAATACCGCTAAAGTGCCCGTAAAATTCTAAAGTTGAAATTCTACGAGCTATAAATTTAGAACTAGCTTTAAAATTTCATAGCGATAGAATTTTAAATCAAATTTCACGATAAAATTTCATCCCAAATTCCGCCGCAAAATTTTGCGGCAAGGCGGGAAGTGAAAAGCAAAACATAAAATTTCGCAGCAGAAATCCCGCCGTAAAATTTCGCCTTGTATTTAAATCATAAAATTTCGTTCGTGAGATTTAGGCTATCGGCGCGGATGTAGCCTGTGCGGCTACATCTTCTCTTTCGCGCTTAGGCCCATCAGGGCAAACGCCGTGCGAATACTAAGCGCCACGAGTGCGAACAGCTTGAGCTTCGCATCCTCGTTCTCGCTGCCTACGACGCGGTTTTCGTTGTAGTATTTGTGAAAGTCCGCCGCGAGCGCCTTTAGGAAATCTGGTAGCTTCTGCAAGCCGCGCGAATTAAAAGCGTCGTTTAAAATTTCATTCAAGCCAAGCGCCGCAAAAGCTAGGCCGAGCCCCGCTTCATCCAGCGCGCCGAAGTCCGCACCTAGGACGTCCGCCTCGCGCTTGCCCGCTTTGGTAAAAATTTGATTGACCCGCGCGTGGGCGTAGTTGATGTAAAAGATCGGATTGCTGCTGTCTTCGCGCGCGAGCTCATCCACGTCGAACTCAAGCGGCGTCTCGCCCTTTTTGCTGATAAAGATAAATCGCATCGCGTCCCTGCCGATCGCGGCGAGCACGTCGCTCATCAAGATCGCGTTGCCTGCGCGCTTGCTCATCTTGTAGGTCTGCCCGTCTTTAAGCAAATTTACCATCTGCATTAGGATGATCTCGAGCCTGCTTTCGTCATAGCCCAGAAAATGCACGGCGGCCTTTAGGCGCGCGATGTAGCCGTGGTGATCGGCGCCCCAGATGTTGATGCAGTGCTCATATCCGCGCTCAAATTTGTTGTTGTGATAGACGATGTCGCCCGCAAGATAGGTCGGGCGGGCATCCTCGCGGATGACGACGCGATCCTTTTCGTCGCCGAGCTGCGATGAGCGGATCCAAATTTTGCCCTCCTGCTCATACATCTTGCCGCTGCGCTCAAGCTTCTTAATCGTAGGCTCAAGCTCGCCGTAGAGGCTCTTTTCGCTAGCCCAGTTTTGGATATGAATGCCCGCGTCTGCGAGATCTTTTTGGATGATCTTTAGCACTTCGTCCTTAGCAAACTCCGCAAGGATCAAAACGCGCGATTCGTCGCGGAAAATTTCATCGCCGAATTGGGCGCGCGCAAGAGGGATAATCTCGTCGATATACTCGCCGCGGTAGTATTTCTCGGGGTAGCTTACGTCCTCGCCCGCAAGCTCGCGCGCACGAAGCGCGATCGAAGTGCCCAAAAGCTCGATCTGATTGCCCGCGTCGTTGATGTAGTACTCCGTATCGACGCAGTGCCCAAGATAGCCTCCGATGCGCGCAAACGTATCGCCGTAAACGGCGCCGCGCACGTGCCCGATATGAAGCGGACCTGTCGGATTGGCGCTGATATATTCAAGCAAAATTTTTTGCGGCATAGCGGCGGAATTCCGCGCCTCATCGCATTTTGGCACAGCAACGGAATTTGACGCCTCTGCAGAATTCTGCGAAATAAAATTTTGCGTGTCGGAATTCTGCGATTTGGCAGCGTCGTTACCGCTCGCAGCCAAATTCGTAGCGGAGCCTTTGCTAGCAGGCTCGCCCACGCAAAGCTTTTCCGAAGCCGGTAAAATTCCGTCTCCGAGCTTCGCGTCGTTTTTCGCAAAATCGCCGCCCAATCTAAGAGCATTTTCGGCAAGAGCACCCAACACAGCGGGCTTTAGGTGAAAATTTAGATAGCCGTTCACCGCCGTGGCGCTTAGAATTTCGCTATCTTTAAATTTAACCGCAAGCTCCTCAGCGATGAGCCTAGGCGCCTTTCGCAGCTCCTTAGCCAGCGCGAAAGCCTCGGGCGAGGCGTAATGAGCCAAGCTTTTATCTTTGGGTTTTTCCAAAACGACTTTGCGAGATAAAATTTTAAAAATTTCATTTAAGACTAAATTTTTCAAATCCCTTACGCCTTTTTAGTATCGCTGATTTCGGCGCCTTTGACTTTACCTTAGCCTTGGTTTCGCTGATCTTCTTCTCCCCCCTGATCGCTCTGATCGCCCTGCTCATCAAGTGGGAAGACTCTAAGGGGGATGTCATCTACCGCCAGGAGCGTATCGGCTATAAGGG
>NZ_CALIIU010000007.1 GCF_938017775.1 uncultured Campylobacter sp. | reverse complement strand
CGCGGCGGTCGCGTAAAGGATCTACCAGGCGTTAAATACCACATCGTCCGCGGTGCGCTCGATACTGCAGGCGTTGCAAAACGAACCGTTGCAAGATCGAAATATGGTGCTAAACGACCTAAAAAATAGTTTGGCCTAAACAGACCGGCACTAGATTTTGCCGAGTTTGAGTAAAATTTTAAAATTTGAAGGAATAAAATGAGAAGAAGAAAAGCTCCCGTTAGGGAAGTTATGCCCGATCCGATTTATGACAGCAAAGTAATCACAAAATTTATTAATTCGCTTATGTTCGACGGTAAAAAGAGCGTCGCTACCGAGATCATGTACGGCGCCTTAAATTTCATCGACAATAAAGACGGCGAGAAGAAAGGTATCGAAATTTTCAACGACGCCATCGATAACGTTAAGCCTTTGATGGAAGTTAAGTCTCGTCGTGTAGGCGGCGCCACATATCAGGTTCCGATCGAGGTCAGGCCGGCTCGCCAGCAGGCTCTAGCTATTCGCTGGATCATCTCTTTTGCGAGAAAAAGAAGCGAACGCACGATGATAGAGCGCTTGGCTTACGAGCTTATGGACGCCGCAAATTCTAAAGGCTCTTCATTTAAGAAGAAGGAAGACACCTACAAGATGGCGGAAGCCAACAAAGCTTTCGCGCATTATCGTTGGTAGGAGGGCATCATGGCAAGAAAAACCCCTTTACATATGGTTAGAAATATCGGTATTGCCGCCCACATCGATGCTGGAAAGACGACTACAAGCGAAAGAATTCTATTTTTTACCGGCATGAGTCATAAGATTGGCGAGGTTCACGAGGGCGCCGCTACTATGGACTGGATGGAGCAAGAGCGCGAGCGTGGTATTACGATCACGTCTGCCGCTACCACATGCTTTTGGAATAATCATCAGATAAATTTGATCGACACCCCGGGCCATGTTGACTTTACTATCGAAGTCGAGCGCTCGATGCGCGTTTTAGATGGTGCGGTAGCAGTATTTTGCTCTGTAGGAGGCGTTCAACCTCAAAGCGAGACCGTTTGGCGTCAAGCGAATAAATACCATGTTCCGCGCATCATTTTCGTAAATAAGATGGACCGCGTCGGCGCAAATTTTTACAATGTCGAGCAGCAAGTAAAAGATAGGCTCAAAGCACATCCTGTTCCTATTCAAATTCCGATCGGCGCAGAGGATGATTTCAAGGGTGTTATAGATTTGGTTACTATGAAGGCGCTCGTTTGGGATGATAGCAAGGGTCCTTCTGCTCCCGAGATCGTTGAAATTCCTGCCGAGCTACGAGAAAAAGCGCAAGAGTATCGCGACAAAATGATCGAAGCGGTAGCAGAGACCGATGAAGCTTTGATGGAGAAGTATTTTAACGGCGAAGAGCTAAGCGTAGAAGAGATTAAAAAGGGCATCAAGAAAGGCTGCTTAAGCCTAAGCTTTTTTCCTATGCTATGCGGTACCGCGTTTAAAAATAAAGGCGTGCAGCCTTTGCTAGATGCGGTCGTAGATTATCTACCTGCGCCTGATGAAGTGCCTGCGATTAAGGGTCAGTATGAGGACGGCAGCGAGGTTCACGTAAGCTCTACCGACGAGGGCGAGTTCGCGGGTCTTGGATTTAAGATTATGACCGATCCTTTCGTAGGTCAGCTTACCTTCGTGCGCGTATATCGCGGTGTTTTGGAAAGCGGTAGCTACGTCGTAAATACCGGCAAGGGCAAAAAAGAGCGCATCGGTCGCTTGCTAAGAATGCACTCAAATAAACGCGAAGAGATCAAGGAGCTTTATGCGGGCGAGATCGGCGCCGTTGTAGGTCTTAAAGACACTCTTACGGGCGATACTCTAGCTAGCGAAAAAGATAAAGTAATTTTAGAACGTATGGAATTCCCTGATCCCGTTATCAGCGTAGCGGTAGAGCCTAAAACCAAAGCCGATCAAGAAAAAATGGGTATCGCGCTTCAAAAATTAGCGCAAGAAGATCCAAGCTTCAGGGTCGCAACCGACGAGGAGAGCGGACAGACGATCATTTCGGGAATGGGTGAGCTACACCTCGAGATCATCGTAGATAGAATGCTTAGAGAATTTAAAGTCGATGCCGAAGTCGGACAGCCGCAGGTTGCATATCGCGAGACTATCCGTAAAAAGGTCGAGCAAGAGTACAAATACGCCAAGCAATCGGGTGGTCGTGGTCAATACGGTCACGTATTTTTACGCCTAGAGCCTTTGGAGCCGGGCACCGGATATGAGTTTGTAAACGATATCAAAGGCGGCGCGATTCCAAAAGAATATATCCCTGCGGTAGATAAGGGCTGCCAAGAGGCGATGCAAAACGGCGTTTTGGCGGGATATCCGGTCGAGGACGTGCGCGTAACTGTCTATGACGGAAGCTACCACGAAGTCGACAGCTCCGAAATGGCATTCAAACTTGCCGCTTCTATGGGCTTTAAAGAGGGCGCTAGAAAAGCAGGCGCCGTAATCTTGGAGCCTATGATGAAGGTCGAGGTGGAAACTCCCGAGGAGTATATGGGTGATGTCATCGGCGATTTAAACAAGCGCCGCGGACAGGTCAATAATATGAGCGAGCGCGGCGGCAACAAGATCATCGACGCGTTCTGCCCGCTTTCGGAGATGTTCGGTTACTCCACCGATCTGCGCTCTCAGACGCAGGGTCGCGCGACCTATTCGATGGAATTTGATCACTACGACGAGGTTCCTAAAAACGTCGGCGAAGAGATCATCAAAAAGCGCAACGGCTAAGCTTAACGAGCGCTAGGGTGCGGCGATAACTTTATCGCCAACCCCGGCGCTTCTTGAAATTTTAAAACGGCTCTTAGAATTTAACCCGCTTTACGAGCCAAAATTTTAACTCACGCTCGCTTCAAATAAAATTTCAACTCATAAGTTTAACTCCTGCCGATCGTAAATTTAGATCAAAAAATTTCAATTAAATTTAAAAATTCAAAGCATAACTTAAAATGCGCTCATGATGCCGCGCCTATCGTTTTACTAGAGATCTATTCTTTCGTAGAGAAAGCACACATGCAACGTTATCGCTTTGATTTACATTCACGGACAAAATTGCTGCAAGCTGGATCGCAAGTAGGGTAAAATTTTACTTTCGGCGCAGCCTCAAGGTAGAGCGCTATCATAGACTTATATCGGATTGAGATTATCAGTGCTTTATGCGGGTCGCGGTATTTTCCGCAGGCGGGTGTTTAAATTTTGCCGCCGCTTTATGCCGTAAAATTTCATCCTAGCGCGGCGATCTACGAGCCGATCATATCGGTCGAGCCGGCGCTCTAGCCCGCCTGTTTTCGGATTTAGCAGGCGTTTGCTTTCGCGGGCTATAATGCGCCCATTTAAGATATTTTAAAACAAAGGAAAATCATGCAACGAACCAAATTGCAAGGCGTAAGCGTCGGTCTTTTGGGCAGCAAGCTTAAGCTTGGAGATAAGGCGCCAGAGGTTAGTCTGGTCGCGGCCGATCTTAGCGAGGTCAAAGTCGGCGGCGGCACGGGCAAGGCGCAGGTCATCATCGCCGTGCCGTCCCTGGACACGGACGTGTGCGCGACCGAGACGCGCAAATTTAACGAGCGCGCCGCGAGTATAAAAAATACCGAGGTTTTCGTGGTTTCGATGGATCTGCCGTTTGCCGCGGGCAGATTTTGCTCGACCGAGGGGATCAAAAATTTACGAGCCTTAAGCGATTTTCGCGATAAGGAGTTTGCGCGCGCATACGGCGTGCTGGTCGCGGACGGCGCGCTTGCGGGGCTAACGTGTCGCGCGGTTTTCGTCGTGGACACCGCAGGCAAGATCGCCTACAAGCAGATCACGGACGACATCGCAGATGAGCCCGATTACGACGCGGCACTCAATGCGGCGGTGTTTGCGAGCGGAAGCACTGCGACGCAGAGCTGATGCAATTTTTAGGTTTGCGGTGCAGACGTTACCCGCTTAAATTTAGCGGGCTTAAAATACGCGGACGGGCGCCTTGCTCGCCCGCAACTTTAAATTCTAAAATTCCACTGCGCCCTGAAATTTAGCAGGCCGCGGCTGAATTTCGGCGGATCTGGGTTCGTGATCCTATTTGCGCAGTTCGCAATAGAATTTTAAAATTTATCCCCAATCAATTCATAAATTTATCTCATATTCGGCGCACTTTTTATCTACTCACGCATATTATGATTTGAAAAAACAGCGCGCGAACGGGGTTAAATTTGAGCGCAAAAATACAGGCGGCAGTATCGCGAGATGGATTTAAATGTTGTGCAGAAATTTTAAGTTAAGATAAGGCATATAGCCTATCGCGGACTTAAAATTTCAAACTCATTTAAAGACGCTCGCGAGACAACGCGCAGTATTTTTTCTTTAGACGAGGCGGAAATGAGCCGAGTGAAGGAGCGTATATTATAATACGTGACTGAAATTCGGCGAAATTTCCAACGACGTATAAAGGAAAAAGACACGCCGCTAGGTATTCAAGTCCGGATAATCCCATGCGTTATATTCGTCCGTCAGATTATCGTTCTCCGCCCCCTTGCAGCACAGCCACTCTAGCCCGCCACGCCTCTCCATCACGACCTCTTCGTCGAGCCCCGCGCAGTCTGAGCCGTGCACGCGGGCATTGACGCACGCCCAGTGGTAGCGGTAGATGAGATCGAGCGCCTGTAAAATTTCATCCGTGTCGCGCAGCTTCACGCGCGCATAAAAATCGCCGCCGCTAAAGGTATCCATCACAAAGGCGCAGTCGCAGATCTCGCTCGGAAAGCTAAGCTCCTCCACGAGCCCCATGGCCCACATCAGCGACCACAGCGACTCGTATTTCCAGCCCATATTTACGGCCTCGTCGCGGCTCGCCTCGCCCTGCACGACGCTGCGCTCCATGCGCGTGAGCTTGTCTATGCACCCAAAGCGGTTATTTAGAAAGCCCTGCACGCCCTGCTTATCCTCATCCGCGAGCTTGCCCTCGTCTCTGATCGAGCAGGCGCACATTATCGCCGCGTACGAGCAGATCGCGCGGGCGATGACCTCGCCCTTTTCACGTGGGGAAACCTCGTCCGTCTCGTATCGCAGCGGCAGATGGTCAATGTACGGCACGCCCTGCGATTTTAAAATTTCGATGCTTATATCCTTGCGCTCCTGCGCAGTCTTGCCGATCTTTGCGGCGTTTGTGCTATTTTTGCCGCCTTTTTTAAAAAAATCTGAAAACGCCATGAGCTCTCCTTAAAATTTTAAACGCATTTTAAAACAATCGCGCAAAATTTCAGCTTACGACGGCGGGACGGATTTTTTAAATTTAAGTTCAAACTGAGCTTTGCAAATCGGACGGAAATTCCGTGCCTCATCTTGTTAATTTATACGGCGCCGTTCAGGCTCGTCAGTGCCCGTAATAAGGCAATGAAAAAGGATCGTTCGCGCCGCTAAATTTAAAGCCGCCGCTTTGAAAAATTTTAGCGGCGAATTTTATAAGCGAACGATTTTGCTAAATTTCAGAGGCAAATTTTATTAAATTCACGCGCGCCGTTTGGGGTTAAAATTCTACGCCGCAAGCCCTTGAGGCTGTATAAATTCAGACCGCATAAATTTAAAGCCGCGTTAAAATTTAGACCCGCCGCTCGCATTGCCCGTTTTTAAAATTTGTCGATGCCGCCTAGCTTGGACGCCGCCCTTTGCTCACGCTAGCGATGCCGCCCGTTTACGGCGTCGCAATATTCGGCAGTTTGCCGTTGTTCGGATCAAATTTTAAAATTTTACCGTCCGCGCAGCGCTTCGCGTAAAAATAATCTTTGTAAAAAGAGGCGCCGCAGCTAAGCTCGCGACCGATCGCTTCGTCGTTTTTAGGTTTATTTCCGGAGAAATTTCCCCAAGTAGCCGCGCCCGGATTTTTTGCGGCGAGTCGCAGCGCGATCATCTCTACGGCTTCTTGCGTCTCTGCTTGCCCGTGCCTTCGATGATGCTTCGATATAGATCGTCGTAAAATATCTTTGCGAGCAATTCAGGCTCTTGCGGCGGTTCGGACGAGATAAAAAATTTGAAACTTTGCCTCAGGTCGGTTAAGTTTCGGCGGCCGCCCGCATCGATTTTTACGGCACTATAAGCGCTGCCGCTTTTTTGCACATATACCGTCCCGCCGCAGCCGGCAAGGATCTCCGCGATATACGGAATAAAATCGCTAAGCGGCATAAGAAGGTGAATGTAGGGCATTTTATCTCCTCTTTTAAATTTTACTCTTTATGGCTTCGGCGATCGCGCGCCGCTTTAAATCGATGCTTATCTTTTGACCATACGTCCACATAAGTAGCGCGCTTTGTCGCGCAAATTTAAAAGCGGCGCCCGAATTTAGCCGAGCGCCGCAACTGAAATTTAACCGATTCGCGCATTCAAACTAGCGGTGCCGTCTGGCGCACCTCTTGGTTAAATTTGAGCGGGTGCGATCAATACTTAAACGAGCTTCCCGGCTCGATCAACTTAACCTTTTGTTTATAATTCATCTTTAGCACCGCAGCAGGCCCGAGCACGGTCGCCTTCTCGCCCTCAAGCCAAAACGCCGTACCTTCCGGCATCGCATAAACTGTCGATTTTTGATTGGCGATCAAAAATTCCTCCAGCCTCTCCTCTCTGCTCTCGCCGTTGTGCCCCACAGGCTTGCCCGAGATGAAGTGCGGATTGATCTGGTGCGGGAAGATGTTGAAGGTATTAAACGACTCGGGCTCGATGATCGGCATATCGTTCGTCGTCATCATCGTAGCGCCCGCGACGTTCGAGCCCGCGCTCCAGCCGATATACGGCGTGCCGTCCTCGACCATTTTGCTAATCAGAGCGATGAGCTCGTTTTCGTACATATCGTGCACGAGCTTGAAGGTGTTGCCGCCGCCTACGAATATGCAATCCGCACTCGCGACTTCCTTCGCGGCGTTTTTAGCGTGATGGACGCCGACGATGTTTAAATTTAGGCTCGCAAGCGCCTCTTTGACGCGCTTTTCATATTCGTCGTAGCTCCTGCGTAGGCTTGCGTAAGGGATGAAAACGATCTTTTTGCCCGCGAGGTTGTTTTCCTGCGCAAATTTACCGATCCACGCCACCGCGTGCGATAGATACTTCGTGTCCTTGTAGCCCGAGCTTGAGAGCAGCAGCGCTCTTTGCTTGCTATGATCGCGCTTAGAGAGCTTAAACGCCTTTTCGCTCGCAGCTAGTTCGCTCGTACTGAGCATCGCAGCACCCGCCGCCAAAGCGGCTACCTTTAGTAGGTCTCGTCTTTGATTTTGCATCTTTTCTCCTTTAATCAAAGTTGATATCTGTTTTGAAATTATATTCCTTTACATATAAAGAGGGGCTGAATATTCGGTTTAAATTTTGCTCGCCAAAAGGCCTCGCCAAGGTAAAATTTTAAACTATTAAATTTCGAAATTCGACGAGGCGCCGCGCCGTAAAATTTAAAAGCGCGGCTAAATTTAATGAAATTTACGCTTCGGCTTTCGGGGTATATGAGCCCGTATTGAAAAAATAGCATACCCCAAAAACTATTCCGCAAATCGGCGCTACGATTAAGGCGTACAAAAATATATGAGCTGCGGCGCCTTCCAATATTCCGGTAAAAATCAAGGTCGGATATAAAAGCAAAACTATACTGGCAAAATTTTCTATCGTAAAGACCAACAAACTATCTCCTTGATCCTTGATAAAAAGGTTGCTGTATCGCTTAGTCTTAGTGTATCTTAAAAAACAGATCGTCGCGCATATAGGCAAAACTATTATCGCGACATCACGAATATCTCTAAAAATTTTAGACGACGATTCTATACCGATATTCGAAAAAAGCAAATCAAGAAAAAACATTAGCATTAGCGAGAAATAGATGGTTGTAGCCGCCGACGAATAATACCCTATAATCACGCGTCTGATAAATCTATGCATATCGTATCGCTTCTTTAAATTTTCAGGGATAGCGGCAAATTTCTCGTCCAGCTCTTTCGTGTCTGATTGGAATTTCTCGTCCACAGCTCGCTCCTTTTGTAAAGCGCTAAATTTTAGAAATTATATCGAATTTAGCGGCGCAAAGTGACTAAATTTAGGTCTAAATTTAAATGCGAAAAAGTATAATCACGCCATGGTTTTGACGCAAAATTTGATCTATGAAATTTTACCCTTGTGGGGGAGATCCCCGCGGGCAGGGTCGCTAGCTACGGGCAGATCGCGCTCCTGATCGGGCTGCCCGCTTGCTCGCGGCTCGTGGGGCGCGTGCTCTCGCAAGCAGAGCTCTACGGCGACTACCCGTGCCACCGCGCCCTTTATCACGCGGGCGCTTTGGCGGCGAGCTTTGCGGCTCAGCGCGAACTGCTAGAGGCCGAAGGCGTGGAATTTAGAGGCGAGCGCGTCTGTATGAAAAAGCACCGCTGGGAGTGCTAAGGCCTAATCGCCGCAGCCTGAAGCACGGAATTTACGGATCGTTTGAAGCGCAAAATTTTAAATTGTCCGCGGCATGGAATTTTAATTTATAAAATTTTAGATCCGCGCAGGTTTAAGCGGCGTAGCGGCAGCGCTGCCGACCGCTAAGAGCCTGCGAGCTTCATTTGTTTGTAGATGCGGCGCAAATCATCATGCGTGAAAAGATAAAATTCATCTTTTTTGCGTGGCGGCTTAAATGCTGCACTAAGCGGCTCCTCGGCATCAGTCCGCCGCAGTTTTACGAAGCAGGCGCGACGCCGCCTATTGGTTTTCTTGTCGCGCCCGTTTCGGCGCCGCTTGTAGATTTTGGTTATCGCAAATTTTGTAGCGGCCGAACTGGCGGCCGACCTATCCGCCCTCGGCGCGTTAAAAATTTTAAATCGATGCGGCTTCTGCGGAAGACGGAGAAAAAGCGGCGAAATTTTAAAATTTATTTCAGATTAAACGAAAGCCTATATAATCGGTAAAATTTCATTTGAAAGGCAAAACTCCCGACTCCCGATATCGCCGAGCACGGCGCGTTTTTCCCGTCGCCGTTTTCGCTGTCACAGTTTACGGCGCCCGTGAGCGATCTGGCGGATTTTAATTACGAGAAAAAATACGACGGCGATAAAAAAATCCTCATCATCGCGGCCGACGAGCGGTATTTGCTGATGGACAACGGGACGTTTTTCTCCACGGGCAACCACCCCGTAGAGACGCTCGTGCCGATGTATCATCTGGCGCAGGCGGGCTGGGACTTCGAGATCGCGACGCTCTCTGGAAATCCCGTAAAATTCGAGTTTTGGGCGATGCCTGCGAAGGACGAGCGGCTCAAGGGCTTTTTTTGAGAGCTACGCGACTAAATTTAAAGAGCTAAAAAGCTCGCTGATATCGTAAAGAAGGGATTTGACGAGTATTTTGCGCTCTACATCCCGGGCGGTCACGGCGCGCTGATCGGGCTTGACGAGAGTCGCGACGTAAAGGCCGCGCTAAAATGGTTTCATGAGCAGGGTAAATACATCATCACGATCTGCCACGGCCCAGCCGGGCTGCTAGCCGCGGCGCTTGACGAGGATAAGTTTTGTTCGAGGGCTACGAGCTCGTGCTGCTGCCCGACGTCATTGACCGCACCTCGCCCGATATATAGGCTACATGCCGGGCCATCTGCGCTGGTATATGGGCTCGCGGCTAGCAAAACTTGGGATGAAAATCCTAAACGAAGGTATCAACGGCGCCGTGCACAAAGACCGCAACCTGCTCTCGGGCGATAGTCCGCTAGCAGCCAATAACCTCGGCAAACTGGCGGCTAGGACATTTTTGGAGTCGCTGTAAATTTTACGCCGCTAAGGTCGGCATCTCGGCATAAAATTTTAATTTTTACGCGGCGGAAAAATTTAAAATTTCAAAGCGTGCCCGCTTCGGCTTTAAATTTAATGATCGCCGTCCTGCGCGCGGTGTAATCGTTTAAAATCGCCGCTCGCCTTCGATTTGCAAGCGATGCGCTGTGCAGCGTCTAAATTTAAGTATTCAAATTTTATCACACTTTTGCGCGCGAGTATTAAAATCTTTTGCGATCTTTCAAATTTTGCCGCGCTACCTCATAGGGCGGTGCCTTTGGCGGGCGTGAAAAGCCCCTGCATATCGACGCCTTCGAGCTTCAGCAGCTTTATTTTTCTATCGATGCCGCCTGCATAGCCCGTGAGGCTGCCGTGCGTGCCTATGACGCGGTGGCATGGGATGATGATTGAGATTTCGTTGTGCCCTACGGCGCCGCCCACGGCTTGCGCGGACATCTTCGCTAGCCCGCGTGCTGCGGCGATTTCGCGCGCGATCTGCCCGTAGGTCGTGGTTTTGCCATATGGAATTTTAAGCAAAATTTCCCACACGGCGCGTCTAAACGCCGAGCCCACGGGATTTAGAGCGGGCGTAAAACCCGGCGTTCGCTAAAATACAGATCGAGCCAGCGCCTAGTTTGATCGCAAACGGCTAGGTTTTTCTCCTCGAAGTACCAGCTTTGCTCGTTTTGCTCGTTCGCGCAGAATTTTCCGCTCCCACCTTGCGCCGAAAGATTGGTCGCGCGAGATTTTTCGCCCGTGTCTTTAACTGCAAAATCGCGCGCATTGTACTTTTTATCCGCACCGTTCGCCGCTTTTGCCGCAAAATCGCTCTTTTCACTCTTTTTCAGCGCCGCAAAATCGCGCTTTGTTTCGCTCGCGGCGTGCTGCTCTTTTGCGAGCAGATCGGACGCGATACGCTTTTTATCCGCACCGCTTTTCGCCTTTAGCGCATGACCTTTCTCTTAGCAACCCTCTCTCGCAGCGGCATCTGTTTTTTGCCGCAATATCGCGCGTGCAGAATTTGCCGTCCGCACCGCTCGTCGCGAGAGCGTGCGCGTAGTATTTTTCGCCCTCGAACCACAGCCCGCAAAGCCCCGCCTCATCGCCCGCGAGTGTGATTTTGCCAAGCGGCGAGTCGTAATATGCGATAAATTTCATCGCTCCTCCTATTTTGCGATTAAATTTAGGCGCCCCAAGTAGCGCCTAAATTTCCCAAATTTCTAAAATTTGCGGGCAAATTTTAGCTACGCTTTGCTTAAACTCCGCCTTTTGCGCGGCGCTCGGGTTGCTAATAGCTTCAAATTTGCAAAAAAGCTCGGCGATCTTTAGCCAGCCCGCAAGATTTAGATCGAATTTTTTCAAATTTGCCTTGGATAAAAACTCCAAATCATGGTCGTAAAACGCGATCTCGCCGCTAGAGCTTAGCAGCCAAAGATCGCCGCTGCCGCTGTCTGCGAAGATACAAAACTCGCGCAGCAGCTCGCTATCGCCCTCAAAAGGAAATTTCGCCACGTCGTTGCAGAGCGCGATCTCGTGCTCTTTCAGCACTCTAAAATCGCCCGCAATCTCCCTGCCGAGGTATCCGCCTAGGATATTTTTAAGCTCGTTTTTGTTTAAAATTTAACTCCTCCGCTTTAGTTTCGTTTTTTGGCGTAGAGCATAAGAAAGCCGACCATCGCCGCGAAGATCACGCACATCGCAAGCGTCACGATGAGCGTGCCATGCGTCGAGCCGCTTAAAAACAGCCCCGTCGTGTTCATCCCAAAAAAGCTCGTGATGAAATTTAGCGGCATCAGCAGCGACGAGATGATCGTGAGAATGTAGATGTTGCGGCTAATTTTGTCGTTTTTGAGCCCCTGGATGAATTGATAGATATCCTCGATCCTGACGGCATATTCGCTCATTACGCCTTTAAAAACGCCCGCTTCGTAGGCGTAGTTTTTCAACCGCTTTTTAAGCGCCGGCTGCTCGTTTGCGCAGATGAGAAGCGCCTCGTAAAAATGCGAAATTTTGTTTTGAAATTTGCGGATTTCGTATTTTAGGATAGAGTGCCTTTTCATAAATTTTGAAAAATCACCGCGACGCGTGTAGATTTTTTCGTAATTCTCAAGCTCTGCGGAGTGCTCTAAAATTTTATCGCGGTACTGCGCGAGGATCTTTTTAACGACCGCGAAAAACTCCGCCTCGCTGCTAAGCCGCACCTCGGCGGTACCCTCCTGCAAATAGATCGCGCCTGCGTCGAAAATAAAGCGGTAGTTTTGCTCGCGTGGCGCGTCCGTCACGAAGTACACATACTCGCGATCCTCGGCGTAGTAGTAGCCCGAAACGCTGCGCTTTTCGGTAATCGGGTTCAATGAGACCTCCTTATTCAATCGTTTTAAATTTGCGGAATTTCAGAATTTCGCTCAAATTTACGGAATTTTGAAATTCTGTTGCCGATCAGAATTCTGAAATTTTGCTACTAATAGGAATTCTAAAATTCCGCCGCCATTTAAATTTTATCGTATTTGGAATTTCAAAATTCTTTTGCGCTTGGAATTTTAAAATTTTAAGCACGAAAGAATTTTATTATTGGTGAGATTTTATGCGACGCAGTCGCAATTCAAATTTAACGCGGACGCAGTCCGCACCGCTAGCGTCGCGCGGGCGGGGGTCGGTAAGGGGGCGGGCGCGCCTCGCAACTCTGAGCGCCGCCCCCTTACAATAACATCACGCATAAAACACGCAGACGCCAAGCTATACATAAAATTTCATAGAAATTTACAAAATAAAATTTTATCACTAAATCCACGGCTTGCAGAATTTATACCGTGATTTTTATTTCTCTTGGGGCGGGAAGGGGCCCCGATTGCGAGGTCACATTCCTCGCAGAGGCGGCGCTGCCCCGCAGCGCCGCATTGTTCTGCTCGCCCACAAACCCCACCCATCCCCCGACGACGCTTTATAAGGGGCGAGCTTTCAGCTCGCGTTAAATTCTTTTTATTGCGGCTTGCGCCGCATAAAATTTTAGAATTTCAATCCGAGCCCTCCATATTTCAAATTTAAAACGTGGACTAAATTTAAAATTTAAAGCTGAGGACAAATTTCAAAATTCCACGGCGAAATTCTACGTTAAAAGCACCCGCGCTTAAAAAACCTCGGCGAAGGTATAGATGAAATGAGCGGATTCCACATCATTCGCGCTGGCGTATGAAGCGAAAAGCTCTTTTAGTCAAAGCCTAAAGCGAGACGACCTTTGAGCCGAAGCCCCCTTCTGCGGGCGTGCCGTCGCGAAAGCCCTTGACGCTTGGATGCGTTTTTAAAAACTCCTTTACCGCGAACGCGAGCTTGCCCGTGCCGATGCCGTGCTTGACGATGATCTCATCAAAGCCCATCACGAGGCTTTGGCTGATGAATTTATCAAGCCTGCTGATCGCTTCCTCGGCGCGCAAGCCGTGCAGATCGAGGCTCAGCGACGCGGAGGAGGGCTTTTGCACCTTGATACTGATATTTTTTGCGGGCGCGGGCGCCGCCGCACCGCTGCGCTTTAGCTCGCTAAGCGGCACGCGCAGCCTGATGCCGTCGCTTAGCATCAGCGCCTGGGTTTTGCTGAGCGATAAAATTTCGCCCTTGATCTTGCCGTATTTTACGCGATCGCCCACCTTGAAGCTTTGCGGCTCAGGCGTGCTGAGTTCGGGCTGCTGCACGGCCCGTGTGAGCTCGTTTGCGCGGTTTATGGCGCGCTGCTTTTCGCGCACGTCGCTTAGGCTCACGCTGCGTTTGGCCTCTGAAATCGCGCGGTAGTATTCGTTTTGCAGCCTTGAAAGCTCTGCCTTCAGCTCGCTTTGCGCGCGCTCGCGCTGATCTTTTAGCGCTTCGCTCAGCGCATCCAACTTCTCCTCTTTTTGCTGCGTCTGTGCCAGCTTTTGTTTTAGCTCAAGCTCCAAATTTATCGCTTTTGAGATCGCTTCGTTTAAGTTCTCTTTGTTCTCGCCGTAGTTTTTGCGCGCTGCGGCGATCAAATTTTGCGCTATGCCGTAGCGCAGCGCGGTTTCAAAGGCGTAGGATTTGCCGATCGTGCCCTTTAAAAACTCATATTTCGGCGCGCTGTTTTTCTCGTCGTAAAGCGCCGCCAGCAGCTCCACGCGCGGATCCTTTGCGAGCAGCATCGCTAGGCGCTTGTGATGCGTGGTGATGATCATCTTCACGTCGCCGCTTATTAGCTGCTCGATCATCGCGCCGTATAGGCTCGCAGCCTCCTCAAAATCGGTACCAAGCTCGATCTCATCGACGCCGATTAGAATTTCTTTGCGCCCGAACAGCTTGCTAAAGGCAACCATCCTGCCCGCAAAGGTCGAGATGTCGTTTTTGGAGTTTTGCGGATCCTCCATTATGAGCTCGAATTCTTTAAAGGTGCCGATGCGGCTGAGGCTTGCGCGAATAGGCATCGGAAGGAGGTACTTAGCTAGCAGCGCCGCGCTTAGAATGCTTTTTAAAAGCATCGATTTTCCGCCCGCATTCACGCCTGTGATGAGCAGAATTTTACCGCTAAATTCCACGCTCACGCGCTTTGGATTTTTAAGCGCGGGGTGGGCGAAGCTGTCTAGGACAATGTCGCGCGAGGGCTCAGGCAGGACGAACTCATAATCGCTCGCTCTTGCCATCGCCGCGCGCGCAATCAGCGCGTCAATCGCGTCGAAAGCGGCGTTTATAAATTTCAGAAAAGCTAAATTCTTATTAAAAACCGCGCTGATCTGCTTGCAGTGCTCGAATACGATCTGCTCTTTTTTATCCAAAATCGCGCTTTGAGCGGACTTCAGAGCCGCGATCGCGTCTGGAAGCACGTAAAAATAGCCTCCGCTTGAGCGCGCTACGACGCTGCCTTTTAACACGTGATTAAAGCCGCCGCGCACCAGCAGAGCCTCGGTGTCGCTTATGTAGTGGATCTGCGTGTCGGCGAGATAGGGCGAAAGGGCTTTGGAATAGATCAGCCTTTTTAGCGTCTGCTCGATCTCGCCTTTTTTTATCTTAAACGCCTCGTTTAGCGCGCCGAAGCGCTCGTCTATCGCGTCGCGAAAGCCGCCCTGATCGTCGAAATAATCTTTTAGTTGCGCGATGGGCTGCGGGATCTCGATCTTTGCAAGCCAAGCGGCGAGTTTGCCCTCAAAAGGCTGCTTTTTGAGATACAAAAAATATCGGACGATCTTGCTAAACTCGTAAATTTCGCTGATATGAAGCACGCCATGCTTTGAGATGCGCATCAGCGCGTCGTCTAGGTTCGCGACGCTCTCGCACTGCGCCAGATCAAATTTCGTAAGCTCTGAAATTTTTTCAAAATTTAGCTTGCTATCGCCGCTTAAAAACAGCGGCTTTTCGCGCGCTAAAAAGCTTTTAAATTTGGCTAGATACTCGCCCAGATCGAGGCGCGTAAAAAGTTCGTCACTGATCATAAACGCACTCTTTGATTTTATAAGTTTTACCCTTAAACTCCGCGCCCGCGCTCTTTTTGGCGATGAAAGCGCCCATCGAAAAGGAGTAGGTGAAATTTTCTCGCGTTACGATCTGCGCGGAGCCTTGCTCTTTGTCTGCAGCGAAATTTTGCGTAGTTTTAGAATTTTGAGCGGAGCCTTGCGGATCGGAGGTTTGTGTGTCGCCTCGTTGCGCGGAATTTTGCGTAGAATTTTGTGAGGCAGGGCTTCGCGTATCTCCTTGATTCGCGGAATTTTGCGGCGCGAGGCTCTCGCTTTGGGGTGCGGAATTTTGCCGTGTGCGGTTTTGCTGCGTAGAATTTTGCGAAGTAGGGCTTTGTGCGGAATTTTGCCCGTCCGAGACGGCGCCGTTCATTTGCGCGGCTGAAGCTTGTTCGTTCGTTTGCGCAGCAGAGCTTTGCGCGGCAGAAGCGGTCTTGTTCTGCTCTTTTAAATTTGCTTCATCCGCTTGCGAGCTTAAATTTTTCGCATCCGAGCCGCGCGTTTCAGAAGCGGAATTTATCGCGCCGCCGCATCTTAATCTGGCGCCTGCGTTAAATTTAAAAACCATCTCCTCCTCAAGCTTGGCGGATCGCTCGCTCGCGCTTTCGTAAAGATACGCCCCCGCGCACAGCAGCACGATCAGCGCCGTGGCGATGATTTTAGCCCTTTTGCTTAAAATTTCGTCCCGCACGAAAAAGATCGCCGCGATAAATAAAAATGCGAAAATAAACACCAAAAATCTCAAATTTTATCCTTGCCCGCCCGCTGCGGAGTTCGTTTCATAAATTCGGCGAGAGTTTTCAAGCTTAAAATTCTCCGCGCAGCTGATAGGTGATGTCGCCTGCGCCAAATCCGATCACGAGCCCGTCGTTTATGATGTGGCGGACGCCGAAAATATCGCTAAATTCTATCCGCTCGCCGTTTCTAAAGACCCGCTCAGTAAATAGCGCTCCGATCCCCTTAAATTCCTCTTTCAGATCGATGCCGTTACTAGGCTCGCCCGCAGCGTAAACGGGCAGTACGACTAACTCTTCCACGCCCGCAAAGCACTCTTTAAAGGCGTTTAAATTCGCCTTAAGTCTGCTGAAGCGGTGCGGCTGAAAGATCGCCGTGATCTTGCTAAGACCTAGCAGGCTAGCGTATTCGCGCGCGCTTTGCAGCGTCGCTCTGATCTCGGTAGGATGGTGGCCGTAGTCGTCGATGAGCACGAAGTTTGGGGTGGCGCACAGGATGTCGAAGCGCTTTTTGATCCCTTGGTAATTCAGTAAATTTTTGCGGATCTGCTCTAGCCCCGTCTCGCATGCCGCGGCTAGGATCGCTAGCGACGCATCGATTGCGATGTGCCTTCCTAGCCCGTAAACCTCGAAGCGTCCGAGCTCTTTAAGATTAAAACTCATAAACGGCTGATGATCGCGCAGCAGCACCTTTAGATCCGTTATGTCGCGCGAAGGAAAGAGCTTGATACAGCTAAGCTTAATGGAGCTTAAAAACTCATCCTCGGCGTTTATCACGCGGATCTTAGCGCGCTCCAAAAAGCCGCGATACGCCGCGTGAAATTTATCCAAATCGTTGTCGTAATGATCCATATGCTCGGGTTCGGCGTTGGTCACGACCGCGACGTAGGGGTTGGAATTTAAAAAGCTCGAATCGCTCTCGTCGGCTTCGAAGATGATGTTTTCGCTATTTTCATATTTCATATTCGAGCCGAACTGCTTGGAGATCGCGCCGATGATGACCGAGCCGTTTATCAGCGCCGAGGTTATCGCGCTCGTGGTGCTTTTGCCGTGCGCGCCGGCGACTGCGAAGACGCGCTTGTCTTTTAGCACGAAGGGCAGGGCCTCCTTGCGCGAGAGGCAGACGATCCCCTTTTTGCGCGCGGCTTGCAGCTCGACGTTGTCCTCTTTGATCGCGGCGGAGTAGATGACGATCTCCTGATCCTTGATCGCCGAAGCGTCGTGCGGCGTGATGATCTCCATGCCGTCCGCTCTTAGCTTGTAGGTCGTCTCGCTCTCTTTGATATCAGAGCCTGAAATGATAAAATTTTTCTCGTGTAAAAATCTTGCTAATGCGGAGATGCCTATGCCGCCGATGCCGATAAAATGAACCTTTTTCACCTTTGTCCTTAAATATTATAATAGAAAACTACGTTTAAATTTTTAAATCCCGCTCCGGCGAAATTTAAAAATTTAAACCATTCGGCGCCTTGAAATTCGTCTTTAAATTTTACGAGCTTGCAGCGTCGCGCAGCCCCGTCTCGCTACTTTCGAAAGCGCTTTTAAAATTTAGCGATCTAAATTTGCCTTTAGAATTTCGCCTTTTAAAATTTGAGCGCTCTAAATTCCGCGCTCAAAACTCCGCTTTGAAACGGAAGCGCTTAAAATTTTACGGCTCAAACTCGCCGTTAAAGCCTCGCGGCGAGCAGGGCGCCGCCGTACCTGCCGCATCGCTTCGCGCACCGAAGCCGCGTAAATTTCGGTAAATTTCATTGCGTTCATCGCACGTCCATTATTTAAATTTAACGCCTAAAATTTCGCCGCTTGGCTCCGTGCGAAACATATTCGCCGCTTTGCGCTTTAAATTTAGTCGCTAAATTTAAAATTTCGTCGAAATTTTAAATTTCAGTGCGCCCGTTGATCGCCTTTATTAGCGAGAGCATATCGACGTTATCTAGGCTCACGCCCGTAGGCACGCCTTGAGCGAGCTTGGTAAATTTCAAGCTTAGATCCGCGAACTTGTCCTCGACGTAGAGCATGATGCCGTCGGAGTTGATGCCCGGCGTCAGCGCAAATATCAGCTCGCGCGTGCCGTTTTGGCTCACCATCTCGCGTAGCGCCGCGATTTTATCTTCGTCAGCGGCGTCTAGCACGAAGTAGCGACCGTTGTAAATTTTATTGCTCTCTAAAATAAAGATATCTTTTGGGTTTTCGACGATGCAAATTTTATCGCTTTCGCGCTCCTCATCGGCGCAGTATTCGCAGATCTCGCCCTCGCATACCGCTCCGCAGATGCGGCATCTGTGCAGTCCGCGCACCGCCTCTTCGATATTGTGCGCTAAATTTAGCCCCAAAAAGGAGTTTTGCACGCTTACGTAGTACGCAAAGCGCAGGGCGGATTTTTTGCCCACGCCCGGAAGCTTTTCAAAGCTTGCGACGAGCTCTTCAAACCTGTCTGTGCCGCTCATATAGCGCCCTTCGGCGAAAAGACGATCGAGAAGTAGTGCGTGCCGTCGCTGTAATTGTACTCGAAGCGGAATTTATGTAGCTCGCAAATTTTATCGATGATGTAAAGCCCGAGCCCCATGCCGGTGGCTTTCTCGTCTTTATTTCTGATAAAAGCCTGCTTGTAGTGCTCGAATGATTTTGCAAGCGCCGCGCCGCGGTTGGCGACGCTTACTTTGTTTTCATCGCAGATGATGCGGACTTTTTTATCGCTGGAGTATTTTAGGGCGTTATCGATTAAATTTTTAATCGCCAGCGCAAATAGCCCGAAATCCACGTTTATCACCGCGTCGCACTCGATATCCGTGCTGATGAGCTCGTCCCAGTTATCGAGCATCGACATATCTTTTACCTGCTCTAAAATGAGGCTGAAATGATAATCCTGATAATTTAGCGAGTAGCTTTTTGAGAGCAGTTGCTCGATTTTGGCAAACTCGTTGATTAAAATTTCAAGCCGCTCGAAGACATTGACGAGCCGCTCTTTTTGTGTTTCGTCATCGAGCATTTCGGTGATGAGCCTGCCCTTGCCGATCGGGGTTTTGAGCTCGTGCATGATGGTGCGCAAAAACAGCTGGCGCGAGCGGATCAGCTCTTGAATTTTGGCAATCGCGTTGTTAAATTCCTGTGCGACCTGTCCGATCTCGTCTTCGCTATGCGTGGCGGCTAAATTTACGTCCAAATTACCTTGGGCGAATTTTTTGATATTTTTGCTTAGTTTTTTTAGCGGCGTAAAACTTCGCACGATCGATAAATAAAGCGAGATTAAAACCGCCATCGTAAGCAAAAACCCGACCCAAAGCGGATCGTTTAAATTCTTCGTGCCGAGGCTTTCGAAAACCACGACGAAAGAGTTGTTTTTGATATTTAAAAACAGTGAATTATTATACTCAACCGAACTAAACTCGCCGATAGAGGTGTCTTGGACGAAAAAAATTTTACCACTCGTGATGATGTTTTGGATGATATTTTTGTCTTTTACAAGCTCCAAGCCGTAGCTGGAGAAGTAGCGCTCAATATCGCTGGGAGGGGCATTGCGCTTGTATAGCTCAAGTAGATTATTGACCGCGTTTATTTGATTAGCCTGCATGCTGCCTAGAGCTCTATTCATCTGCATCCGTGCGAACGTGATGAAAAGCACGCAGACTAAGATGATCGCGATTACAAAAAAAACCGAAATTTTGGTGATTAAGGAGTGCTTCATCCGATGAGCTTGTAGCCGATACCACGAACCGAAAAGATATGCTTAGGCGCTTTGGAGCTGTCGCCGATTTTGGTGCGTAGGCGTCCGATGATGACATCTAGGCTCTTTGAATCTTTATCTTTTAGGCTCTTGCAATGGTATACGAGCTGCTCGCGGGATACCGAAAAGCTATGCTGCTTGATGAGGTATTCTAAAATTTCATACTCCGCAGGCGTTAATACGAGCGACTCCTCGCCGAAGTAAATTTCATGGCGCTTATCATCGATACGAAATACGCTATCAGTGGCGGTTTCCTCCTTCTCGCTAGCTTTTTTATAGCGGCGAATTAAGCTCATGATGCGCGCGTGCATCTCTTTTGGATCATAAGGCTTGGGTAGATAATCGTCCGCGCCGATCTGAAGGCCCACGACGCGATCGCTCACGTCGCTTCTAGCCGAGCTGATGATGATCGGAATATCGTATTTCTCGCGGATCTCTTTGCAGACCTCAAGTCCGTCCATCCCAGGAAGCGTAAGATCCAAAATCAGCAGATCGTAGTTTTTGATCCCAGCGCTAATGCCCAGATACGGGTCTTCGAAGTTTGTAACTTGGATGTTAAATTTAGCTAGATATTCGGTTAGAAGCTGTGCGAACTCGCTGTCGTCTTCTATCATCAATACATTTATCATTTTTTATCCTTTACATCGTTGATTTGAAATTTTAAATATTGCATTATACATAAAAATAGTTAAGTCTTAACTTGAGTTTTATTAAATTTAGATAAAATTGCCCCTTTTGTTATAGCTTAAGGAGAATTTCGTGGAAGAAGATTATTATGAAATTTTAGGCGTGGCGCGCGATGCCGACGCCGAAACGATAAAAAAGGCGTTTAGAAAGCTCGCTTTGGAATTCCATCCCGACCGCAACCAAGGCGACAAGGAGTCGGAGGAGAAATTTAAAAAGATCAACGAAGCGTATCAAATTTTAAGCGACGATCAAAAGCGCAGAATGTATGATCGCTACGGCAAAGAGGGCATCAGCGGCGCATACGGCGGCGCGAGCGGCGGCGGATTTGATTTTAGCTCGATTTTCGGCGATTTTTTTGAGCAGGCATTTGGCGGAGGCGGTCGCTCACACCCTAGCGATCCATACGGCATAGATACCGAACTGGCCGTAACGCTGGAGTTTAAAGAGGCTTTAGAGGGCGTTCACAAGGAGATAAAATACAAGATCAAAAAGCCGTGCCCTGCCTGCGACGCCACCGGCTCGAAGGACAAAAAAAGACATACTTGCTCCGCTTGCGGCGGCACTGGGCGCGTCGCGGTCAGGCGCGGATATATGAGCTTCATCCAAAGCTGTTCCGAATGCGGTGGTACGGGCGAGATCGTAAAGGATAGGTGCAAGGATTGCGGCGGTAAGGGTTTTACCGAAGAGGACGTGAGCCTTAAATTTGACATTCCCGCAGGCATAGACGACGGACAGCGCGTGCGCCTAAGCGGCAAAGGCAACGTCTCCAAAACCGGCGAGATCGGGGATCTGTATGTGATAGTGCGCGTGAAGGAGGACAGCCACTTCCTGCGCGACGGAGATGACCTGTATATCGAGGTGCCGGTGTTTTTTACGCAGGCGATCTTGGGCGAGAGCATCGAGGTGCCGACGCCGCGCGGCAAGGCGGAGCTGAAGCTCAAAGTAGGCACCAAGGACAAGCAGCGCTTTACGATCTACGGCGAGGGCGCGCCGAATATCCGCACTAAGAAAAACGGCGATCTGATCGTGCAGGTAAACGTCCAGACGCCTAAAAAATTGAACGAGAAGCAAGAAGCGCTTTTGCGCGAACTTCAAGAAAGCTTCGGCAGCAAGGGCGGAGACGACGAGGGGATACTCGATAAAATCAAGAATTTTTTCAAGTAAACTGCCTTGATCTGCCTTGATCTGTTTTGAGCGGTGGTCTTGCGGTTTTATTCACCAAAGTACGGGATTTTCGCTTGGAATCTCGCTAAGAGTTTGGATGTAATTTCGGTGTAAATTTCGTGTCATTATTTGGATAAAATTTAATTAGCATTTAATATTATTTAAATTTAAAGATTCTTAATATTAGTAAAGCAAATTAAAATTTTTATAATTAAGAGGTAGGATGATGTTAAAACAAATTTTAAATGTAGCGTTAGCATATGTTGGGGTTATTGTCGGTGCTGGATTATCGTCCGGTCAGGATCTGATGCAATATTTCGTCAGTTTTGGCAAATGGGGTATTCTTGGAGCCGTTATTCTTGGTATCCTCAATGTCGTCTTTGGTAAAATCATTATTACATTCGGTAGTTATTTTAGATCCAATGATCACTTTGAAGTTCTTTCACAAATTGCTGGATCTATCACTAATAAAATTCTTGATATTTCTTTAATTATTTGCTGTTTTGTGGTAGGTTTTGTCATGATTGCCGGGGCTGGATCAAATCTTAATCAGCAATTTGGCATGCCATTCTGGTCAGGAGCACTCCTATGTGCCGTATTGATAATCCTTGTTAGCTTTCTTGATTTTGAAAAAATCACGAATGTGATCGGAATATTTACGCCTATTATTTTTATCATGATTATGATTATGGCAGTGTATACCTTTGCAAGTCAACGTTTTGATTTTAAAGAATTAGAAACAATTGTAAATACAATCTCTACTCCAATGCCAAATATCTGGTTTTCTGTTCTGAATTATTTTTCGCTCTGCGTTATGACAGGTGTATCAATGGCTTTTGTATTAGGGGGATCCATTATGAGGATTGGTGTAGCAGAAAAAGGTGGTACTTTGGGTGGATTTATAATCGGTATTATCATCACAGTTACAACCTGTATCTTATATGCAAATGTAAAACTTGCAACGACTGTTGATATTCCTATGTTGGCTATTGCCAAACAGATTCACCCTGCATTTGCGTTTGTGTATGCACTTGTTATCTTCGGCTTGATCTTTAATACTGCTTTCAGTTTATTCTATGCCTTAGCAAAACGTTTTTCATCTAATCAATCAAAACGTTTTTATCCAATTATGATTGGCACCGTAGTTGTAGGGTATATATTATCCTTTATGGGCTTTAAAAAATTAGTATCGATTATGTATCCAATTCTAGGTTATATTGGTTTTATAATGTTGATGGTATTACTAATTGGGTGGATCAAAGAGAGGTCAAATATTAGAGATGAGAAGTTTTTGCGTCGCAAGATGATTCGGTTGATCACAAAAAAATATGATGATGAACAGGAATATACGAAGGCAGATAAAGAAAAATTTCAGAAGCTGGGTGAGGATTCAATAGTTGATACTAAAAGTATTAAAAGCGATATCAAAGATCTTGTCAAAGAGCAGTTCGCTGATGATAACAAATAAATAAAGTTCAAAAAAATAAAGAAAGAACGATTATTTGAATTGGTTGAATTTTAAAGGACGGTAAAGGATTTCGCTTGAAATAAAAAGAGCTCGGAAAACCTTGATTAGCCTAATTTAATATAATGATTTTAAAAAGATTAAATCAAACATATTTTCTGTTCTTTATCGTAAAAATTTCAAAATAAAAGCAACTATAAATTTAAAAAGGACAAAGATGGATCGCAAAAATGAGCCTACAAATTTCAAATCCGCGGA
Source organism: uncultured Campylobacter sp. (assembly GCF_938017775.1). Lineage (GTDB taxonomy): Bacteria > Campylobacterota > Campylobacteria > Campylobacterales > Campylobacteraceae > Campylobacter_B. Next base: position 14,733 of record NZ_CALIIU010000007.1, on the reverse strand, counting down.
TGATGAGATGTTTGCGTTTTTATCGAGCTTGGGCGATTGCTGGCAGGTGAGCGAGGACGGAGTAAAATTTATAGAGGAAAATTTCGCCTTCATCGGCTCCAAACCCGTCTTGCGGGGTTTGAAAGATTATGCGACCGCAGACTGCCTGAGCTTTGCCGGTGCCAGAAGCTTCATAGACGCAAATCCTGCGGTAAAAGCGAGGATTTTAGGCGGTGAAATCTGCTATCTGGGTGATAATTTAACGAGCGCCGAGGTTAAATTTGCGCCCGAATATTTTTACGATTTTTTAAAATTTATAATGGAGCAGGTCCCCGAACACCACTATTTTTTCAGCCCTACTGCGCGCTGGCTCCTGCTGGTTGCGATGGAGAAATATGTGGAATTTGCGGCTTTAGATTAGCGTTTAGATCCGCGAAAATTTGCTAAATTTCGCCGCCTGCGCCGCGCAAGTTCGGACTGGCTGCGGCCTGCTACGGCGTGACGGAAGATTGGTTGAAATTTATCGACTGCGGCAAGAACTGCGACGCAGCGGCGTGAAATTTAAACGGGCGCCCCGTTTGCGAACTAGCCCTTGCCTAGCTTGATGCGTGCCCTAAAATCGGGCATGATCTGCGCGATGAGCGCGTAAAAATCCGCTCCGTGGTTTGCGTGGATGAGGTGCGCGAGCTCGTGCAGCACGACGTATTCGACGAAGCGCGGATCCCGCTCTATCAGGCTTAGCGAGAAGTTGAGATAACCCTTTGCGTGGTTGCAGCTGCCCCAGCGCGTCTGCATTTTGCGCACCCGCACCCGCGCGATCTTGCGGCCTATTCGCGGGGAAAATTTCGCGATATAGCGCAGATAAATCTCAAGCGCAAAAGCCTTTTTAAACGCCGCAAACTCGCCCTCGTTTTCGCAAAAGATCGTGCCCTCCGATACGAAAATTTTATCTTTAAATTTAGAGCTTTGGATAAAATTTTTGATCGTAAAATCGGGCTCGTCGCGCTCCGCCGCTTGCGCGCTTTGCGCTACATTTTGCGGCATGTTTTCGCTCGCGGATTTTGAAATTTTTTCGCTAGCGACCGAAATTTCTTTGCCTACGACAAAGCTAAGATTTGAAATTTCTCCGCTTGCAGCGGGTTTAAAATTTGAAATTCCTTCGCCCGCGACAGGTTTAAATTTTGAAATTTCATCCCCTGCGGCAGGGTCAAATTTTAAAATTTCGCCGCTTGCGGCGGAGTTAAATTTACCTGCATCTCTGCTTTGCGGAGCGCACCCGCCCGAGTGAAATTTTAAAATTTCGCCGCGGGATTGCTCGCGGACATTTTGCGCCGCGGTATTTACGAGTCCGCCGCTTTGTCGCACTTCGCTCTGTTGCGCTAGCCCCTGCGCCGCATCGTCCGGTAGGTCAAATTTCAAATCCTCGCTTGCCGCGCCATTTTGTGAGGCGCACTCGCCCGAGTGAAATTTTAAAATTTCACTTCCCGCGCCGTCGTCCGCACCGTCATTCATGCCGCCCATGGAATTGTTTGCGCTACTGCTCACATCGCCGCTATCGACGCCGCTACCACTTATACCCGCGCCGCTTTGTAAATGAGCCGAATTTACGCTGCCCGCGTCACTATTCGCATCGCCATTCGCCCAGTTCACGCAGCCTTGCGTGCCGCCATTGTCTAAATTTTTATTCGCGCCGCAGTTTGTACCGAGCTCGACCTCGCGGCTAAATTTCAGCTTGTAAATTTTGCCTAAAATTCTAACCTGATCGCTCGCTAGTAGCTTGCTTCGCAGTCGCGCTAGCGTTTGGCGGATCCAGCTTTCGTGCTTCAGGATGAAGTCTTTTGCTTGCGCCGCGGTGTAGGAGCGCGGCACGCTCACGCTGATTTCGCAGTCCTTGCTAATGCGGATACGCGCGTATTTCATCCGCTTAAAACGCAGGCTAATCGGCAAGCCTAGTAAATTTAGACTAACTTTTTGCTCTGCCATTTTTTGCTTATCCATCTCGCCGTATTCGCGCTGCCGCGCAGCCACTCGTCGCAGAAAAACCCGATCCAAACGCCTAAAATTCCATACCCCAGATGAATGCCCAAAAGCCAGCCCACGGGGATCGAGACGCCCCACATAAAGATCACGCCCATCGCAAAGGGAAACCTCGCGTCGCCGCTTGCACGCAGGGCGTTTACGAACACGATATTAAGCGTCCGTCCGAACTCAAGCCCGAGCGTTAGGTAAAAAAGCGGCCGCATGACCTGCTTGTGCGCCTCGTTTAGGCTCAACATCTCCATAATCTGCTCGCGCGCTAAAAATACGATCGCGACGAAAAGCGCCGTCGCCCCGAGCCCGAAGCGCAGCGCGGTAAAAGTGTGTCGGTACGCCTCCTGCGGCTTAGCGGCGCCTACGAGGCGGCCTACGATCACTTCGTTTGCCATACTAATCGCGCTTCCGCCGAAGAAGATGAATGATGAAATTTGAAAATAGATCGTCTGTACGGTAAGGCTCGCCTCGCCCATGCTCGCGACGAAGGCGAATGCGACTAGATACTGCACGATCCACAGCATGTTTTCGCCCGCGCTCGGAAGCCCTACGGATAGAATTTTACGCAGCGTGGCGAGCTTGATCTTTAAAAACATCGTAAGGTAAAATTTTATCTTTAGCACCTTCGTGATGATGAGGAAGAATAAACATACGCCGATCATGCGCCCCGCGATGGTGCTCACGCCGATGCCCTCAAGCCCGTAGTACGGCAATCCGAACGGACTAAATAGCACGACGTAGTTGCCCGCGAGAGTTACTAGATTCATTGCCACGGAGACCGCGATGATGAAATTTGCGTATCCGTAAACGCGCACGATGGCGCTAAGCACGATCGCGACGGCGTCTATCGCAAAGACGATGCTGATGACCTTAAGATAGATCGCGCTTTCGCTCAAAAGCTCGGCGGGCACTTGCAGCGCGCGGAGTAAAAAAGGTGCACAGCTAAAGACGAAAACGCCGCTGCAAAGTCCCACGAGCGCGTTAAATGCGATGCTCGTGTGGATCGCGCGCATGGCTAGGACTTTGTTTTTCGCCCCGAGCGCCTGCGCTACGAGAACCGAGCAGCCCACGGCGAGGAAGCCGAAAACCGTGACGAAGAGCAAAAATATCTCGTTGCCCGCCCCCAGCGCGCCTACTAGCGAGACGTCCACGCGCGAGATCATGTAGGTGTTGATAAATGTGGTCACGAGGCGCAAAAACATATCGACGTAGATTGCGAGCGAGAGCCTTAATAGCGAGATTTCTTTCATATTTTGCCTTTATTTGGGGGAAATTGTAGCCGAAAATTCTTTTAGGTTTGCTTTTGCGCAGGGGGCGAGCGGAGTTGCTTTTGTATGCCGCGCGGCATGCGTAAAATTGGAATTTACGGCGCCGTGCGAGAATATACAGTGATTTATCGGGGACGAGTGGTTTTTTCTTTGGCGCTGTAGTGGCGGCGAATGAATGGTTTTAATAAACGGAGCGCGGAATTTAAACGTAGATGTTTTTAAACAGGCGTCAAGCTATCTCAATAAATTTTGCTTAAATATCGCTAGGATAACGATTGTATCGTTAGGTTCATCTATTAGATACGGGATTACGAAACCTTTAAATACAAAATCTCTAATTCTATCATCGTCAAAGCTTTTTGATCTACGAAATTTATACGGCATAAAGCCAAGTTCGCCTGCTCGCGCAAAAAGCTCGTTTTTAAAATTTTCTGCCGCATCCTCTGAGCGCTCTGCGATAAATTCTACGATCTTGCTAAGCTGCGCGCGAAATCTTTTAGACTGGATTATTTTCAATTTTTCCAGCCCTTGCCTAGCTCCTCAAAGCCGCTTAGATCGCCGTTTGCGTATGATTTTAAATCTGCATCCATTCCGTTTTTTATCTCGTCGTAACTTTCGCCGGATTTAAACTCCGACAGAATCGTTTCTAAATTTTTCTCGCCGCTTAGAGTGATCTGCGCGGAGGGATCGATTTTTAAAAAAAGCTTCTTAAAAGTTTCGAGAGTATCGCGATCGACGCCGCTTTGGATCTGCATAGTGATCATTTTGGCTCCTTAAATTTTAGCGATTATAGCAGCTCATAGCTAAATTTAAAATTCCAACCGTTTTAGAGCCAAAGCTCGATAAAATTTTAAAATTTATGCCCGTTAAATCGAATTTCGCTTCCTCATATGAACCGTAAAGTGCTCCGACGCGTCTTTAAAGCCGCACTTTTGTAGGAATTTTCCGGCACCCTCAGCCTTATGCAGAGGGGTCACGACAAAGGTGGTGGTGTGCGCAAAGCGCTTATTAAAGGCATTCACGAGCGCCGTGCCGATACCGCGCCTTTGATAATCCTTATGAACTATCACGCAGTAAAGATAGCTCGTAGCGAAGTTGTCGCGGTCGCAAAACGCCTCCAGCACCCCCACGGTCTTGCCCTGCGTTTTGGCGATCGCCACGTAATCATAGGTGCGCCACACTCTGTATGTCTCGTGCGGCGGCACGGAGGCTGCATTTTGCTCCGTATCCCAGCCGATCGATACCATTATCTCATCCAGATCGCTAGGCTTAAAATCGGCGGAATTTTCTAAAATTTCAAACTCCATCTTCGCTCCTTAATTGAAATAGCTTTTCAAATCGCAAGTATATCGCCGTAGCTTTAAAACGGCATTAAATATCAATTAACGGCTCTTTCGGCGAGGTTTAAATTTTAAAATTTAAGGGCGCAGCAGGGCGCGGTGCGTAAATTTAAACCCGAATTTAAAATTCTAACCATTTACCGCAATTTGATATAAACTCGGCAAAATTTTCCCAAGGATCCCCGATGCAAACGCTTGATTTTCACGTCCATCTGTTAAGCAAGGAGGTGCGCTTCGATCGCCCTTACGACAGGCTCGCGCTGCGCCTTTTCGGCAGGCGCTTCGGTATAGACGTATCGCGCGCGATCAAAGAGCCATATGAAGCCTATGTGGACGCTCTGCTCGGCGGGCTTAAAGCCTCGAAATACGTTAAAAAGGCGGTGCTTTTCGGCGTGGATGCTAAATTTAGCGACGCAGGCGAGCTAATCCATCGCGATAAGACCGTCTGTGCGGACAACGACAGCGTATTTGAAATTTATCAAAAAAACCCTGATCTCATCGTGCCGTTTTTTAGTATCAATCCAAAGCGATCGGACGCGCTAGATGAGATCGATCGCTGCTTCGAGCTCGGATTTAAAGGGGCGAAATTTTTACAAAACTATTGGGATCTGGATACGAGGCTGCCTCGCTACGTGCCGTATTTTGAAAAGCTCGCCAAGCTCGGCTTGCCGCTGGTGATCCACGTCGGCAACGAAAGCTCGGTGCCGAGCACTCGCCGCTACGAGGCGCTGGAGATGATCTATGCGCCGCTTGAGCTGGGCGTTACGACGGTGTGCGCACACATGGCGATTAACTATGAGTATTCGCATATTTTTCGTGCGCTTTCGCGCCGTCCGCGAAATTTCGGACACGATTATTTCGCGCTTCTGGCGCTTTTGCGCACGCACAAAAACCTCTACGCCGACGTTTCCGCGCTTATGACGCCGGTGCGCGCTAAGGCTCTGCCCCATCTGGTGAGCCAAACGGACGTGCACTCGCGCTTGCTTTACGCTTCGGACTTTCCGGTGCCGTATTCTGCGATATACAACACCTACGATCTGCGCCTGTCGCAGCGTATCGCGCTGCATAAAGAGCCCAACCCTTTCGATCGCAACGCGCGCGGACTGCTCGCGTATTTCGGCGAGGATAGCGAGCTGTGGAGCAACTACAAAAAAATTCTGCCCTTTGCGTAGACGGTAAAATTCGGTGAAATTTAGGAAGCGGGCGTGAATTTTATAAAATATTTTTTCTCGGAAATTTTTAGGTTATTTAAACTCGTTATAAGCGCCGCGCTTGTGCTAACTGTGGGGGTTTTAATCTACAAATTTTTCTTTGCTGAGCCGGATTTGGCGGAAAATTACGCGCAAAATCGCGTTCAAATTTTAGCCCTGCGCGATTTTGCACGCGAGATAAAACCTGAAAGAGTTTCTTTTGACGTCCGTTTTGGCGGCGACGAGGTCTCAAGCATGAGAGCCGTGAATAAAGACAAAAACCAAAGCGCGAGTTTTTATAGTATAGACGAAAAGACGAACGAGCGCGCTGTTTTAAAAATCCTAGGCTGGGATTTTGGGACTTTTAATGAACTTAAAGCCAAAGCAAAAAGCGCAAATGCCCAGGGCGTAAGCATCTGGGAAGGCGAGGGCAAAACCGCTATTTATTACAAAGACGGGTTTGTGTCGGAATTTTATGAGATTTTCGAGGGTCCTGCGAGCGAGGTTGCGAAAAAAGACTACGAGATCGGCTGTGATGATAGATTTGCCGCAGACGGCGTGGTGATGGCGCGCGACGGAGGCGCTACGACGGGCTTTATATGCGTGGATAAGGACGGCTACGGCATCAAACGCAGGTAAATTTTACAGCGGTTTTGTATGAAATTTTAGCAGGAATTCTTGTAGGAATTTTTGCTGTTATTGCGGATATTTTAGGGTTGTTGAAAATATTTCGCAGCACCTGCTTTGTCGCGCCTGCCGTTTAACCGCCCGACGCTAAATTTTAAAATTTAAACCGAGCAGCGTGTATCGTAGTACCAAAGCGTTCTTTAGCGCGGTGCAAATCTTGAAATTTTAACGGTTTAAATTTTAGCTAGCAGTTACACTAAATGAAACGGCGAGATCATACACGGCGCGCTGCTGTTTAAATTAGCTTGCAGGCACGCTAAATCCTGGCCGCGACATGATTTGCTTTAAATTTTACAACGACATCTCGCTTTAAATTTTAAACCATTAGCACGACCTACAAAAATTTAGCGACATCCCCCCTGAAATCCGCATTGCACCGCGTCACATGAGATTTACGCTAAAACGATATCGCACTTATCAAAGTCGCTAAAGCACCGACGATTCGCTGTACCATTCACGCCGAATTGCGTAGCGCCATTTTGTGGCATCTCTTGTGCTATAAAATTTAGCGCGAGTTTGTTTTAAATTTCATTGCATCGCACAAAAAACCGTTGCGCGAGAAATTATAACGGCGGCTTGCTTTAAATTTACGCTTGATCCGCTTCTTGGCTCGTTTCTTTCAATCTCTCACCGCACTTTATTCTGTCGCCAAATTTTAAAATTTGCTCGAATTTTAGGAGTTTACGAGCTTTAAAAGCGCCTTTGAAATTCTTGCGATCTCATCTTGCATATGCCCGCCCGGATTTTGCTCAAACTCCGCTTTTGCGCCCGCGCTGCGGCATTTGGCGATGAAATTTCGCGCCGTCTCGCCGCAGAGTGCTCCGCGTGGATTTTTCGAGTTCATCTCGGCCTCGCCCAAGGACGCGTAGACGTGCGCCAGCCCCCTTTGCGGAGAGTGTGCGGCGACGAAGGCGTCAAATCCGCCGAACCAAAACGACGCCGAGACGCAGGTGATCTTTTGAAATTTATCGCTTGCAAACGCCGCATACGCGCTAAAAAGCCCTGCCAGCGAGTATCCTGCGCACGCTCGCCACGCAGGCTTTCCCGCGCCGAATACGTGCCGCTCGATACGCGGGATCAACTCGTTCGTAAATTTTTCCAAGTGCGCCGCGCCGCCGCCTGCGAAATCGCACACCCCCTTAAACGGCGATTTTGCCGCCCACGGGCTAAGCTTATCGCCCCACTGCGCCTCATTTAGATAGATCGCCGCAAGCACGAAATCCGCGCCGCTTTGTCGCGAGACGAGTTCGTAAATTTCGCCCACACTGGCCGCGCTAAACTCCAAGGCGTGCAGGTAGATGATAGGTGCGGCACTCAAGCGGGGCGAGGCGATTTGTGCGGGCGTAGCCGTTGCGTCGGAGGAGTGGAATGAGGCTTTATGTGCGGGCATTGCGGGCACCGTATTCGGCATCGATGACGCGGACGAAATCGAGTCGATAGCCGCCGTAAATTCTGGTCTAGTATCTAGCACGGACGACGCGGCGGGTTGAATGGCTTGTGCCTTAGGCGCGGAGAGAGAGGAGGGCGAAGTAGGCGCGATGGGCGTAACGAGCGGTGTATTCGGTACTGCAGACGCGGGAGGCTCAGATGAAGTAGTCTGTGCAGACAGACCGAACGGAACGGCGGGTGGATCATCCTGTGCGAATGTGGGAGGCGTGTCAAGCTCGAACGAGACAATCTGAGCGGATGCGGAGGTGTCGGGCAGGGTATCCGGCGTGGATCTGAGAGGCTGTGCACGCGTGGCTGACGCAAAAGACGGCGCGTGCGGGGTGAAAATTTCTACGCGCAAGCCACTAAATTCTAAACTTTGCATCGCTAAACCTTTAAAAGTTATTAAAATTTAATAGAATTTTGTGTAAAATCATCAAATTTAACACTAGAGGAACTTAAAATTGGCTTTGATCGAGCTTATCGATGTTACGAAAAAATTCGGCTCTCACGTCGTTTTGGACGGCGTAAATTTCGCACTGGAAGCTAACGAGCGCGTCGCCGTGATCGGCAAAAACGGCGGCGGCAAGTCCACGCTGATGAAGATAATTGCGGGTCTGTGCGAGACCGACGAGGGACGCGTGATCACTCAAAACGGGCTAAATATCCAGATGCTCGCTCAAACGCCGAAATTTGAAGACAATCTCTCGGTCAAAGACGCGCTGCGAAGGGAGCTAGCTGAAATTTACGCCGCTTTGGACGAATACGACGCGATCTCGAGTAAGATCGCCGCACAGCCCGAAAACAAGGAGCTTTTGGCGCGCCAGGACGAGCTGATTAAATTTATCGAGGCCAAGGACGGCTGGCAGATTGACAATAAGATCGAGCAGGTGCTGCAAAATTTCGGGCTTAAAATTTACGAAAACCGCTCCGTCTGCACGCTTAGCGGCGGCGAAATTCGTCGCGTGGCGCTGGGTGCTCTGGTGCTTAAAAAGCCCGACGTGCTGCTGCTGGACGAGCCCACGAACCACCTCGACGTCTATATGGTGAAATTTCTAGAGGACATGCTGCTCGGCTCGAAGCAGACGATCGTTTTTATCAGCCACGATCGCTACTTCATCGACCGCTTGGCGACGCGCAGTATCGAGATCGAAGAGGGTAAAATTTCAAATTTCGACGGCGGATATGAGAACTATCTGAGGCGCAAGCAGGAGATGCTTGCTTCACTCGAAAAGTCTCACGAGACGCTGCTTAAACAGCTGCGCGCCGAGGAAGAGTGGCTGCACCGCGGCGTGAAGGCGCGCCTAAAGCGCAACGAAGGGCGCAAGGCGCGTATCATGCAGATGAGGCAGGATGCGAAGAAAAACCCGGGCGCGATCCGTCGCGTGCGACTCGAGCTGGAGCGCGCGAGCAGGAGCTTTAACGGCACGGGCGGCGACAATCGCAAAAAGATGCTCTTTGAATGCACGAATATCGGTAAAATTTTAAACGGCAAGGTGCTTTTTAAGGGCTTTTCGGCACGGGTTTTGCAGGGCGAGCGCATCGGTATCGTAGGCGCCAACGGCGCGGGCAAAAGCACTCTGCTTAAAATTTTACTCGGCCGCAGCAAGATCGATGCGGGCGAGATCAAACGCGGCGAGATCAGGATCGGCTATTTTGATCAGACCCGCAGCGGCATCACGGACGATAAAAGCATAATCGAAATTTTCTGCCCCAACGGCGGCGATCACATAAGCGTCCGCGGCAGCTACATGCACGTATACGGGTATTTGAAAAATTTCTTATTTCCGAAGGAGTTTTTGGATAAGCCCGTGGGCGTTCTTAGCGGCGGCGAAAAGAACCGTCTGGCGCTTGCCAAGCTCTTTACCGAGCAGTACGATTGTTTGATTTTGGATGAGCCGACGAACGATCTTGATATCGCAACGATCAATATTTTGGAGGATTATCTGCTAAGTTTCGAAGGCGCGGTAATCATCGTAAGCCACGATCGCTATTTCATCGATAAGATCACGAATAAGCTTTGGGTTTTTGAAAAAAATGGCACGATCGATCAAATTCAAATGCCGTATTCGCAGTATTTGGAGTTTGAAGACGAGATTGCGGAGATCGATCAGATCGAAGCCGACGCTGGCGCGAGCGCAGAGGAGAGCGGCCGCGAAAACAAAAAGGAGAAGACGAGCGCCGCGAAGCTTAGCTACAAACAGAATAAAATTTTAGAAGAATATCCCGCTAAGATCGAGGCTATCGAGGCGCGCATAAAGGAGCTGAATCACGCTCTCTCGACGCCTGAAATTTATCAAAAGCTCGGAATGCAGGGGCTTTTTGAAGAACTTGAAGAAAAAAGAGGAACGTTAAACAGTATGGAAAATGAATATTACGAAGTGCTTTCGCTCGCCGAGAGCCTAAAGTAGGCGTGATGGTTTGGTTTTTGATATTTTTATATGCGCTTTACACGATTTATAAAATTTCGCTCGATCTGCTTGAGCTAAGCTTCATCCGCGCCAAGCTAAAAGAGCCTGCGGTGGTGCTTAGCGAGGAGGATTATCGCAAGGCGGGCGAGGTCGGCGCGGTAAATTTAAAATTTAATATATTTTCGCACTGCTTTTCTTTTGCGGTGGCGCTTATTTGGATACTTGCGAGCGCGGGCGCGTTACAGCGCGCGATATATGATCTAGCAGACGACGGGATTTTTGCGCAGAGCTGCTTTGTAACGGCGTTTTTAATCATCGGCGGCGCGATATCGCTTCCGCTTGAGATTTACAAAACCTTCATCAAAGACAGGCGCCTAGGCTTTTCCACGATAACGCCCGCCGTTTTCGTAAAAGATGCGCTAAAATCGCTTGCGCTCACGCTCATTTTTGGCTTTGCGATAGCCTCTGCGCTCGTTTTTTGCGTAAACAGCTTGGGAGCGCACTGGTGGGTCTGGGGCTTTTTGCTAAGCTTCGGCGTAGTTTTACTGATAAATTTAATATATCCGACCGTTATCGCGCCGCTGTTTAATAAGATGCAGCCGCTAGAGCACGGCGAGCTAAAAGAGCGCATAGAGGAGCTTTTGCAGCGCTGCGGCTTTAAAAGTAGCGGCGTTTTTACGATTGACGCTAGCAAGCGCGACAAGCGCCTAAACGCCTATTTCGGCGGCTTCGGCGCGACGAAAAAGGTCGTGCTTTTCGACACGCTCATAGAAAAGCTGAGCGAGGATGAAATTTTAGCCGTTTTAGGGCACGAGCTCGGGCATTTCAAACACGGCGACATTTTGAAAAATTTAGCGCTTAGCTTCGTGCTTTTGGGCGCGACGTTTGCGGTATTCGGAAACCTTCCTGGAGGCGTATTTAGCGCGCTAGGACTTAACGCAGATGGCGGCGCGACGCTGGTTTTTATGATTTTGTTTGCGCCGATCTTGCATGCATTTTTTGAGCCGGTGATCTCCAAGCTTAGCCGCATGCACGAATTTAGCGCGGACCGACATGGCGCGAGCATGCAGGATAAAGAGAGCATGATCGGCGCGCTAAAGAAGCTGGGCAGCGAAAACAAGGCGTTTCCGCTCGCTCATAAAATTTACGCCGCGGTGTATCATTCGCACCCAAGCCTGTATGAGCGCATAAGAGAGCTTGATGAGGATCGCTGAGGCGCTAAGATGGGGCTTGGGGCAGTGCGGCTCAAAATACGTCGCGCGCGAAATTTTAAAGCTTTGCGAGCGACTTAGCGATGAGCAGCTAGTGCTAAGATGTTCGGAAGAGCTCGCGCACGAAGCGGAGTTTCGCGCTAAGATCGTTGAATTTAAAGACGGTAGCCCGCTTGAATACATCACGCAAAGCTGCGAGTTTATGGGCTTTAAATTTTACGTCGACGAGCGGGTGCTGATACCGCGCTGCGAGACCGAAATTTTAGTAAAAAAGGCGCTTACTTTGGCGCAGAGCTTGGGCGAGCCGCGCATTTGCGAGATCGGCACGGGCAGCGGTATAATCGCTATCTGCTTAAAAAAGCTACTGCCCGCTTGCCGCATCACGGCTAGCGACATCAGCGCGGATGCGCTTGAGGTGGCGCGCGCAAACGCCGCAAGCTTAGGCGCGAACGTCGAGTTCGTACACTGCGCCTACGCGGATGAGATCGCGGGGGGATTTGATCTTATCGTCTCAAATCCCCCATACGTCGCAAACTCCTACACATTGGACGCGCGCGTGCTGCAAGAGCCGAAACAGGCGCTATTTGGCGGCGAGCGGGGAGATGAAATTTTAAAACTCATCGTACTGATCGCCGCACGGCGCGCAAAATTTCTAGCCTGCGAGATGGGCTACGATCAAAAGCAGAGCTTGTCGGCGTTTTTGCGCGAGCAGGGCTTTAGAGCGGAATTTTATAAAGATTTGGCGCAGTTTGATCGCGGATTCGTCGCGCGAAATTTAAACAGATCGTAGGCGCGCCGTGCAAAGCTCGCAACTACGCAGACTGCTTTATTACAAAGCGTTCGGCTACCGCTACGTAGGCGCCGAAATTTTAAGCGGCGGCGCGCGATTTTTTAAGGCGCTGGACGCGCTGAAATCCGCTACCGCCGAGTGCAATCTCTGCGAGCTTGCCAAAACGCGCACGAGCTCTAGCGAGCAAAATTTTAAAAATTTAAAAACTATCAAAAATTTCAAAACTCCTACGAGCATAAAACTTATGATCGTAGCTCTAGCGCCGGGCGTTAGCGAGGGTTTTGGCGGCGGCTTGGAGGCTGAGATTGAAGCGGCGCTAGATCAAATTTGCGCGCCGGAAGAAATTTATTTTAGCTTTCTGATAAGGTGCGCGGTGCCGCAAAATAGGCGCGTAAACTCGGAAATGATCTTAAAATGCGCGCCGTATCTGACCGACGAGATCAAAATTTTAAAACCCAAAGTCGTGCTCTGCCTAGGGGAGCTCTGCTGTAAAATCGTGCTGCGAAACGGCGATCTAGCGGGCATGGACGCGCTGCACGGCTCGGTCTTTAACGAGGGCGGCATCAGCTTCGTGCCGAGCTTCGATCCCGCATTCATCGCGCAAAATCCGAGCAAGGCGGAGCTTTTCAAAGAGGATCTGCAAAGGATAAAAGAGCTGCTGTGAGGCGCATTTTGGCGCTTTCTTTGCGCGCTATTTTGATTTTGCGCGCAGCTTTTTGCACACGCATCGTGATTTTTGTTACGGCGGGCGAGCGGACGGGGCGAATTTAGCCTGCTTAAATTTCACGGACTAGCGGGATTTAGCGAGGCAAAACAGATTCGATCTGCGTGGGTTTAAATTTAAAGACGAGAAATTTCATAAAGCGGCGGAGTAGGGCAAAATTTAACGCCATTGCAAAATTCTGATATTTCAAATTTTGTTTTCTATCTGGCTATCTCGGGGTGCGTAAGGGATTTGTGTCGCGACGTAGCGTTAAATTTGAGCCTCAATGCTGAGCGAAATTCTATGTCGTAAAATTTTATCTAGCCTGCAAATTTTATTTTGCCTAAGAGCTCTGCGCATTCTTAGATTTTACGCCTAAGGTCGGTCTGCGATATGTTTGTGCCGTATACGACTAGGTAAATTTGAACCCGCGAAATAAATTTATCTCAAAGATTTGAAAAATTCTAAAATTTCGGCGCTAAATTTGATCGGTCTGCCGTCTTTTACGAAGGCGATTTTTACGTCCTGCGCGTATAAAAGCTCGTTAAAATTCGCGTTTTTAATATCTTTGATCTTGTAAATTTCTTGTCGCAAAAGGGCACTGGCGTTTTTGAGCGCGGCTAGGCTCGTGCGAATTTCAAGCGTGTCTCCGAGGCGCGCGGGGCGCAGAAATTTGGCGCAAAGCTCGCTAACTACGAAGTGTGCGTCCGCGCGCGCGAAGTCCACCCCGGCCTGCATAAGCGCCTCGCTGCGCGCCCGCTCGCAAAATTTAATGTAGTTGGCGTGATACACGATGCCCTGCGCGTCGGTATCTTCGTAGTAAATTTTAATCTGCATCGGCTAGGCTTTGCTCTGGTGCTGCCTTTTTCGCGGCGAGGGTGGGGAGGATTTTTGCGAAAAACAACACCGTTTGAAACACGATGATGAGTTTCATGCACCATTCGCTAGCCGCGTGGATTTGGGCAAATTCCGGCGTCATCGTCGCTTCTGCGCCGATCTTTTGGGCGCTTATGACATAGTCGGTAAAGTAAAGCACGAAAAGTAGGGCAAGTATGATATTTACGAGCGTCAGCATCAGGGTCGAAAGGCGCAAGTGAAAAGATTGGGATTTGTTGTTGTTGAAATTTATCATCTCAAAAACGAGGCAGATGACCGAGACTGCGATGAGGATGCCGCCGTATTTTACGAAGATCTCGCTCATCAGCTTGCCACTTTGAAAGTGCGATAACACGCCATCTCCGATAATCTGCTGCGGGAAAAATACCACGGGTGCTACGAGTGCGCCGAGCGAGAGCTCGATGCCGATAAGGGCCGCGATGATGAAGATATAGATAGAAAAAATTGCGCGCATAAAGGTCCTTTTAAATTTTGATAAAATTTTAAATCGGACGTGATTATAGCGAAATCTTATAATCGTGCGCTTAAGCGTTTTGCAAGCAGGTTTTTTGGCGAATGGGGCGGCACCGTCGGCTACATTCGACTGCATATTGTAAAATTTTGAATCTTTGAATACTACTGCTTGCGAGAATTTATGAAATTTTTGCGACGAATGGAAATAAAATTTGCGTTGAAACACACTGTGCGCTAAAATTTTATAATAAATTTTGAAATTTTCTAGCCGCTTTTAAAATTCTTAACGCATATTCAGCCCCCTTTAAGCATCACTCTTGTATAATCACAATTCTGTTTCGCATC
>NZ_CALIIU010000006.1 GCF_938017775.1 uncultured Campylobacter sp. | reverse complement strand
TCTGTAAATTTTCGCTAGATAGCGTGCTTGCAAAAAGCTTTCGCAAGGTGGACGGCCCGCACGCAGGCATTGGCGCCGAGGATATCGTAAGCGCGATTGCAGATTTTGCGCGCGAGTTTCGCGGCGAGCTTGATATCGAAATCCTAGTCGTGCGCGGCATCAACGATACGCAAGAGGACTTTGTGGCGCTGAATGCGGCTTTAGCTCGCATCAACCCGCATCGCGTCGATCTCGGCACGATCGATCGCCCGCCCGCATATCGCGTGCAGGGTGTGAGCGAGGCACAGCTGCGCTACCTAGCCACTTTCATCGAAAATCAAAACGTAAATATCATCGCTGCGCCCAAATACGCAAGCGAGCGGCTGAGCTTTAGCGAGGATGAAATTTTGCGCACTCTTTCGCGCCGTCCGCAGCGCACGAGCGACGTGGAGGCGATGTTTGACGAAGCGAGCGCGCAGCTTTTAAAGCGCCTTGTGGATGCAGGCAAGGTCGTTTTCAGAGACGGTTTTTACGAGATCGCAAAAGGCTAGGGCGTTAAAATTTTAAAAGCTTTTTCGCGGCGCAGCGCGGCAAAAAGCGGCTTGCATTTTGGCGTCATCGCAGGCGGTGCCCGCCGTACGCAAGCTAGAGAGGCGGCGCAAAGACAGCGCGTTTAAATTTAATGCCGAAGTTGCGTTGCCATAGATAGAGCGCTTGCCGCACGCGAGCTAAAGGCAGCGCAATGCTAGCTAGCGTTAAATTTAGCGCCGAGTTGCGCCGCTGCCGCAAAGATACCGGCGCACCAGGTTTGGGAAGCGATCCTGCTGCGCGGGGTGCTGATCTTTAAATAGGCCAAGCTGCGCTCAAAAGCGTCGCTAAATTATGAAATTTATACACACGGCGCAAAGATACAGACCCTAAACGGCGCTTTTTAGTACCGATGGATTATTGAAGCAGGCCTAATGGATGGCAAAAGCGGGTTTAGACCTGCGGGAGATCGCGAATGCACGCCTTTAAATTTAGCCTGCTTGCCGTGCTTGTTTGGGTTTTTTTGCGCTTTAATCGTCCGCACGCCGAATGTGCGCCCATTATGCGATACTGCGCGCTCAAATACCTGCGATCGGAAATGCATAAACACCGTGAAATTTTATCTCATACTTCGGTCTTTAAATTTAAAATTTAGCCCGCAGAATTTGATTGCGCCGAAATTTTAGCGCAGATCGCGCTAAAAGCCTCGCGCCATAAATCATCGCGGCCGATAAAATTTAATTCGAGCCGTTTTGCCTCGATAAAATTCTATGAATTTTTTTGAATGCTAGCCACAAAATTTCAAGCCGTTGTATTTCTTGCGGAGGCGCTAAAATTTTGACGCGATAGAATTTTGCAGTGGAATTTTACGCCGTTTGGCGTATTCGCTAGAGAGTGTTTGGGCGATAAAATTTTAGGCAGAGCTGCGGGCAAAATTCTAAATCCAAAGTAAAATTTTGCCCGTCAAACCTACTGCGCGACCACTTTGTCGATCCAGTCAAAAAGCTCATCCAGATCGTAATCGCCGGCGTGTCCTTGTCCCCAAGGCACCGCAAAATCGACGTTCTTGCCCGCATTTTGCAAGCTAAGCGCCAAAATCGCAGGGATTGCAAGCGCCGTATCGCGATCGCTCGCGCCGTGTCGGATGCGGTAATGCTTCGCGCCGTTTTCGTTGCGCACGAAGCTCATCGCATCCATCATCTCCACGAGCTGTGCACTTGCGATTAGCACCCCTTTGGCGGGGTCATTCATCGCGCTAAAATCCGTAAAATGCGCCGCGTTAAATTTGGCGCCGCCGAACAGCTCGTTTTCGGGATTTTCAAGCGCGAAGCCGTCGAATGCGGGCGGGGTCTTGGCGCGCGGCTCGGAGGTCGCGTAGCCCCAAAAGAGTATATGCGATTGCGATGCGTCATCCTTGATCTTTGCATCGAGGTATAGGGGTGCCTTCGCACGCGGATTTTTCGCCGCAAAATTAGCAAACGATGCCGATATGAGCCCGTTTATGTAACCTTTGAAGCTGCCGTCGCCATTTTTATCCAGGCTTAGCGCGCGGCCGCCTCCGTCCTTTAAGCTTAGCGAGTTCAGATAGGTCGGGAATTGCGCCTTTAGCTCGTCTGAAATTTTAATCTGCGCTGCGCTTAGTTTGCCGCTTAGCACCTTGCGCGCGGGCTTTGCAGCGATTTGATTTGCGCCTTTTTTGGAATTTTTTTCAGCGCCGCTAGAATTTTCGCCGCGCTCGTTAAATCCCACCGCATCAAGGCCGCTAAAATCCATCTTTTCATATTCGCTCTGCGCGCCGAACATCCACTCATACGCCGCGTCCGCGTGCTTAAGATTTGCGATCGGGCAGTATGCGGACGCCGCGTAAATTTTATCGCTAGCCTTCGCAGCGCCCAGCTCTTGTAGATACGGTTCGTACGCAGCCTCGTCTCCGCTCGTGCCCAAAAGTGCCGAGAGCGCTCCGCCCGCGCTCGTGCCGTTTGAGATTATCTTGTTTGCGTCCCCAGGCATTGCCGCGTCGTTAAATTTCAGATACCGCACGGCCGCCTTTAGATCGACGATCGCTGCGGGCGCCTTGCCGATATAATCGCCATTTGCGCCTTTTAGCGTGCGTCCGCGCGCTGCGGGAGCGGCTACGACGTAACCGCGCGAAAGCGCCGTAGCGATCGCGTTTGGCTTGCCGCTTTCGTCTATTTTGACCTCGCCCGCTTCGCCCGGCATGTAGCCGCCCACGCCGTTTGGCAAAAATATCGGCGCGCTTGCGGCGTCAAATTTGCCGCTCTTGCCGTCATCAAAATACTGCTGCGGGATGAAGATATTCATGCTCTGATAGTGCGCGCTTACTGGTTTTGCGACGTAGATTATGTTTTTGTAGGTGCGAAATTTTATCTTTTTGCCGCCTACGATCACGCTTTCTTGCGTAAAATTTGCGACGTTAAATTTCAGATCTATTTGCGCGCTCTGCGCCGCAACCTCCGCGTTTAGGCTTAGCGCACCGCAAAGCATCGCAGCAGCGCCTAAAGCAAGGGATTTCTTACTCATTGAAGTATCCTTTATATTTTGATATTGCCGCTTTTTAGCCATTCAAGCAGCTTAGTGACAAAGCTAATTTTAGCAAAACTCGGCGAATACTTAAATCCGCTGCGCGCCTAAATTTTGAAATTTAAACGCAAAGGCATCTGCAAGTTGAAAGGAATTTTAAACTCGAAGTGTTAATTTTAGTGGGCATTTGCGATCCGCCGCCGTAAAAGCTAGCTGCATCAAATTCTGCTCGTTAATTCATAAGCTTGAGCTGCGTTTCGAAGGCGGATTTGGGGTAGAGGCCGATGAGCTTTTTAACCGCTTTGCCGTTTTTATCGTAGATCACCGACGTAGGGGTGCCGAAAATGCCGCCTACGATGGTTTCAAAGTATTTCACCGAGCTCGCGCCGCTGACGCTTGGGAATTTTATCCCCTTTTCGCGAGCGACCGCGGCATCGGCTTCCAGGCCTTTGCCGTCGCCTAAAACGCCGATAACTAGCGCGTCGCCGCTAGCTTGTAGCTCATTTAGCACGGGTACTTGGGCTTTGCACGCACCGCAGCTGCTAGTGTAGAAAAACAGCACGAACGGCTTGTCGTTGCCCTCGATCTTTAGCGTGCGCTCGGAGGGGTCGAACTTGGAGGCGAGTGAGGCGCCGTCGCTGCTTAGATGGTGCTTCCATCCGTCGCAGCCTGCGAGCAGCAGCGCGAACACGGCGGCAGCAACTTTTAAATTTAAAAATTTTATCATCTAAAACCCGCCTTCGGGCGCGCTAAATCAGCCTTTAAATTTGCGTTTGAAATTTTAAAATTTACGGCGCGATCTGGACGGAAATTTATATCGCGATCCGCGCCTAGGCGTATGTTGCGATCCGCGTCGAAATCTGTGCCCGTAGCGTTTCGGTTTTTAAAATTTAGACTTTTAAAATTTTTACCCACTCCGCTCGGTTTTGCGACGGCGCTTGATATTTCGAGGCAAAGGGCTTCGGCGGGACGTGCGCAGCAAAGAGCCGCACCTGCTCGCGCGAGCTTTGTGTGAACCCAAAAAGAGCGCGAGCAGGCGGTGAAATTTTTAAATTTTAACGTAGCTTTATTTTTCATCATGCGAGCTAAATTTTACGCACCGTCATTTTGCGCGCCCGAATTTTTACCACCTTGATTTTCGCCGCTTAAATTTTCAGCGCTCCGATCTTCGCCACCTAAATTTTGCGAGGCGGGATTTTGTTCGCTCGCAGCTTCGGCGCTAGAACTTTGTGAAACGCTTTTGTTTGGATCGCGATCTGAAATTTTATCCTGCGAGCCGAGATTATGCTTCATCGTGCTTTGATCCAAAAGCTCTATTCGATCGAGCTTGCCGTGTCTTAGGCGCACCACTTTGTCGGCAAATTTACCGAGCTCTTCGTTGTGCGTAACCAAAAGCAGCGTCTTGCCCTCGCTGCGAAGCGTCTGAAAGAGCTGCAAAACCACGCGCTCGTTGGCCTCGTCGAGGTTGCCTGTAGGTTCATCCGCGATGATAATGTCGGGATCATTGATGAGTGCACGCGCGATGCATACACGCTGCTGCTCGCCGCCGCTAAGTTCGCTAGGGCGGTGCGTGATGCGGTGCCCGAGCCCTACTTTCTCAAGCGCTGCTTTGGCGCTGTCCTCGTCCACGCAGCTGTGGTAGTATTGATTTAGCATGACGTTTTCGACGGCCGTTAGATAGGGGATTAAGTGAAACTGCTGAAACACGAGGCCGATCTTTTTGCGGCGAAATTCTAAAATTTGCTCGTCGTTTAGCGCGCTCGCGTCGGCTCCGCCTAGGATATATCTGCCCGCGGTGGGGGTGTCCATCAGGCTTAAGATATTTACGAGCGTGCTCTTGCCGCTGCCGCTTGGACCCATTATGCTGACCCACTCGCCGCTTAAAACGTCGAAGCTGATATTATCGAGTGCCTTGACCTCGCCGAAGTATTTGCAGATGCCTTCAAATTTTAAAATTTCCATGTCATTCCCTTAATAGATTCGCTAAATTCGGATTCAGCGCCTTTTTGATCGGATAGTAACTTGCCGCGAGCGCAAAAATCAGGCTCAGCGCGACCGCCGCAAAGAGGCTGATTAGCCTAAAATCCACGCTACTTGAAAATATCAGATGCCCTAGCAAGATCGCGAGCAGGTATCCCACGAATACTCCAGCTAGCGAGCCTGCGACGCAGACGGTTAAAATTTCGCTCAGGATTAGGTGGAGCAAATTTTGTTTGCTCGCGCCGATTGCGCGGATGAGCGCGAACTCTTTGATCCGCGAAAGCAGGATCGAGCTAAGGCTCGTGTTGATGCAGACCGAGGTGATTAGAAGGATCGTAATGCCGATAAGAAGCATCAAAAGCTTGATTTTATTTAAGATGATGCCCTGAGTCTTGGATACCTTGCCGATTGGCGCGAAGCTCATCTGCGCGTCGCTCAGGCTTTTTGAAATTTCGCTTAGCTGCTTAAAATCGCCGCTTACGATCGCTTCGGCGTAATTTACCTGCGCAGGCTGGTTTAAAATTTTTTGCGCCAGCGGCAGCGAGATTAGCAGCATGCCATCCTCTTTCTGCCCGTCATAGACGATGCCTTTTATCTTTACCTTACTCGTTTCGTTTGAGCCGATCGGCGTGATCTCGATACTGTCGCCGAGCTTCGCGCCCAAAAGCTTAGCAAGATCCTGCCCGATGAGAGCGTTTTTATCGTCGAAATCCACGCCGATAAACGAACCCTCTTTGAGATCCAAAAACGGCATCGTATCGCGCAGAGAGGAGAAATTTACCCCCATGATGATGCCTGAATTGACGCCTAAATTTGCGCTGCCGAAAAGGTATTTATTTGCGCTTTTTAGAGCTGGAATTTTAGCAAATTTCGCATCGAGCGCTGCTTCGTCCATATGGGAATTTTCTAAATTTGCGGGGCTTACGATTAAATTTGCGCCGTAGCTGTTTAACTCGCTGGCGACCTTTCTATCGATGTCGGCGTAGATATTTACGAACGCCGCACAAACTGCGCTGCCTAGCATTATCGCGACAAAAATCACGAAGCTGCGAATGCCGCTGTTGATGATACTTTTAAAGATCGCGCTTCTGAAAAACGCGCCGTTATTTCCTGCCATAAAGCACCTCCGCAGGCAGTAGCTTGATCACTCCGCGTAGCGGCAAGATCGAGCCGATAATGCAAATAAGAAGTCCAAAGACTATGCTAAGCGGAAAAACCATCAGCGAGACGCCGATAAAGGAGCCGAAAATTTGATACGCGATCGCCCAGCTAAGCGCGTAGCCCGCAACCGCGCCCACGAGTGAGCTTGCTATGCAGATGACAAAAATTTCGGCGGCGAACTGGATATAGATCATAAAGTTGCTCGCTCCCAGCGCCTTAAGCAAGCCGATCTCCTTTTTACGTTTGTAAATTTCGCTGCTTAATAGGCTCGTGATGCAGATGCTTGAAATCAGCAGAGATAGAATACTTACGACACCCATTAAATTTTGAATTTTTTTCGTGATGCCGCTTTGAGCTTCGCTGACGCTAAGCACCGCCTTGGCGCTTGCGTTTGGATACTCCTCGGTGATCTGATACGCGATGGAGCTTACGTATGCCGAGCAATACCAAGTATCGTATTCTGTGGCGTCTAGATTATCGAGACTCCTTCTTGCCTTTACGGACAGATCGTCTTCCGGGATCGTCATGGCGCTAACTTCTGCCTTGGCGATGAGACCCTCTTTGTGCGTTAGCTTTTGTACCAGAGATAAATTTGCGATCAGCTTTTTGGCTTCATCCTCCGCGCCGTGCAAAATCCCAACGACTTTAACCTCATAATCTCCAAGCTTAACCGTATCGCCGATCTTTAGCCCCAGCGCGTCGCCTGCGAGCACTTCATTCTCGGCGTCATCTTTTACCCACTGCCCCTCTACACTCCAAAACGGATAGAGCGAGCGCACGCCCGATCTGAAATCAGGCTCGTCGCTAACGCCCACGTCCTTTTCAAAGTAGGTCCCCACGACGTCGTAATCTCCCGCGCGGGTAGTTAAAAAGGGTGCAAAGGCGGTGATATTGTTGCGCCAAAAAATTTCTTTGATCTTATGCAGCTCGCTCTCTTTTAAGAAATCGTCGTTTTTAAGCGGCGAGTATTCGCGCCCGCCGATCTCGATGCTTAGGCTTTGCGAGCGCGGTAGCACGACGATATTCGAGCCGTAGCTGCGTAGCTCCTTAGCGACCTCATCGCCGATTTTTAGCGTGATATTTAGCATGCAAGCGATCAGCGAGACCGATAAAAATATGGTCAAAAACGCTAGAATTTTGCTATCCCTGGAGTTTAAAATGGAGGATTTGATGATGCGTAAAAACATTATTTAAGCTCCTTTAGCGTGCCGTTTTCATCTACATAGCGCTCGGGATGCGCGGTAAAGGCGTTTGCATTCGCTTCGCTTTCAAAAAAGTAGGTGCGTCCGTAGTAAAGATAGCTAAATTTAGAGGTGTTTAAAATTTCTTTTCTACTGACCGGATCGATCACCTTTTTATCCACAATCTCCGAGAAATAGGACGCGCCGTCTTCAATCGTCTTAAGCGCGATGACGATATTTTGCCCGTCAAATTTATAATCCAGCGGGATCGGATTGCAGCCGCCCAGCTTGCCGACGCTCGGCAAAAATATCCGTACATTGCAAGCGATACAGATGAGCTCGTCGCCTTTTTTGATATAGCCCATATCGCCGCAGATCGAGCACGCGTCAAAAACCGCGACCGGGGCAAATTTGTCCGTGAAGCGGTTTAGTAGAAAAAACCTGACCTTGTGCCCGTCGTCGGTAACGTAGGCAAAGCGGTGCAGCTTGCCGTCCTTTACGATGTTTGCATCGATTATGAATTCCGCGCCTTGCGGCTCGATGATCTTAGGCTCATCGATCGTAGGCGGTTTTGAAGCGACCAAGATATAATAAAGCCCCAAAAAGCTGATTAAAACCCCAAGCGACAAGATCAGGCTAAAATCTCTAAAAATGGCGAATCTGCCCGCTTTAACCTCTCTAAATTTTATAATGTCCGCTTCGCGAGGCACTCGGCTTGGCGCACGAAATGCCGTAAGCAGCGCAATTAGCGCGGCTATAAGGCAAAGAGCTAGCGTCAGATAGGAGTTATTGTAATGGATGATTTTAGCGATGACGCTTAGAAACTCTGACGAGCCGATCGCGTTTGAAAGCCCTTCAAAGCCCTTTGCAGCTAGTGCTTTGGGCGCGTCTGCCTGGCGCAGATCAAGGCCTAAAAAGCCGATTTTAGCAATAAAGGCAAATGCCCACGCAAGAGCGAATGACGCTAGCTTTGCGCCTCTGCTCGCGCGCACTAGAGCTGAGCGATAAATAAAATAGAATAAAATGAGCGCCAGCGCACCTAAAACCGCCATAAAGAGGTTGGTTAGGCTGAAGCTGTCCAGTAGCTCGCTGGAGAAAATTTTAAAATTCATCCCTATGAAGCGGTATTCAAATCCATACGCGCAGCCAAGAGCAAAAATAACTGCGGCGGTAAGATAGAATCGCTTAAGCCTAAACGCAAACAGTAGCGCGAGCAGCGTTAAAAGTGCGAGCGCATCAAATACGATCTTGCCTGCATCAGCGTTTGCCGAGCGCGCAAATGCGCTAAAGCACAGCGCCCCGAATGCAGCTCCTAAAAGCGCGGGCAAAAACGATGCGCCAATAAAGCGCCTGCCGCCCAGATACGCGCTTAAAAACGCGAGCGGAAATAGAGCCAAGCTAACGTGATAAAAAAATATCGTCATCAAAAATCCTCATCGAGCCTAATGCGCGTAAATCGCCTACAATTGCTAAATTTTAAAATTTTAAAACCTACGCCATTTTGTAAATTTTAAAATTTCAAACCCGCTCGCAAAAAGTCTGCAGCGATAAGAGCCGCCCGCAAAGAGAAATTTCGCCTCGTTATTGCTTTGGTTCTGTCTCGTCCTTGCGCTGCGCTAAATTTAAAATTTTAAAATTCCAAGCTTTTTAAAATTTTGCCGCATTCGCCGCCTAAAATATTCGTAAGCTTAAACGCATTAAAGCAAAAACGATGCGCTTTGGCTGCGGCGTAGTGGCAAATTTAAACGGGCTAAAGTAACCGCCTTAAATTTAAAGCGTGCGGCTAAACCCAATACCGCTAGAGCTCCGCCAAAACGGACTCGGCGGAGCCTGCTACGATTTACTCTTTAGGAGCGCCTGTGTATTGGAAGGTGTATTTAACCGAGAACGGCTCCCACCATTTGCCTACGCCGGTCGCTTTATCTGCGTGGCGACCGAATCCGTTGGCGCTTGGATTTTCGATGTTGTAGGTTAACTCGTAGTTGCCTACGCCGTTTACCATCTTGATATTGGCGCCGTAGTGAGGGCCGTCGCTAGCTACCATCGGCATGAAATTTCCCTTTTGAATCTTGCCGGTATCTAGGTTTTTAAGCACGTAAGCGATCTTTAGGTAAGGGATCCACTCGCCCTCGCCAAATCCGTTTGCGTTGCCTTTGATAGCGTGGATATCCGCCTCAAGGTGGATGTCTGCCTTGCTAGGAGCTAGATCGATGCCTTTAGGCTCCATATCGATAGGCTGAAGATAAACTGCCGCGATCTCCATTCCATTTTGCTCAATCGGCTCGCCGATTGGATGTTCTCCTGCCATTGCTATAACAGAGGCTAGGCTTAGTGCCAACATACCTGAAAAAATCTTTTTCATCTTTTCTCTCCTTTATTAAGAATTGTTCTTTTGCTTGTTTTTTAAGATCAAAATTCCTACGATTAGAAGCACGATCATCACCGCTTGCGGCACGAGGCTCTGCACGTAAGGATAAAATCCGATCCACGTAATCGTTGGAAGCCCATCTATTACGGTAGGCACGAATACCTTGCCCTCGACTAACTCCATCACGCCCTTGCCCACAAATACGACGGACATATAAAATATGATGACCGATGTAGCGATGAAAAACGGCTTGATAGCGATTTTAAGCGAGAATTTTTTGATGACGATATAAACTATGATAAGAGCCGCTATACCCGCGACAAAGCCTGCTGCTACCATGCTAGTAGCTGCCGGACTTTTAGCGTCGAAAAGTAGTGCCAGATAAAATAGCACCGTCTCTGCGCCCTCGCGATAAACCGCTAAAAACACCGTCCACCAAAGCATCTTGCTATCGCCCGAACTTAGGCTGTTTGAAATTTGACCTTGGATATAGGCGCTCCACTTTTTGGAGCTTGCATTTGAAAGAAGCCAAAAGCCCACGTAAAATAGCAGAACTACGGCGATTAGCATCACCGCGCCCTCCATCACTTCGCGCGTTTGTCCTGCATTTTCGCTACCGAAGATATAATTCAGCCCGTAAGCCGTAGCGATACTTAGCACGACCGCGACGCCAAGAGCGCTATAAACGATATTTAAGTGCTTTGAGTTGCCGGATTTTATAAGTAGGGCGATGACTGCGGCTACTATAATGAGCGCCTCGAATCCTTCGCGCAAGATGATGATAAGCGCGTATAAGAATAGATCCCAGTTGCTTGATTTCTTCGTTAACTCTAGGCTTTGAGTGAGCTGATCAAATAGCTTGTTTTGCGCCGCTACGATCTGCTCTTTGGAAGCGCCCGCGCGCATAAGAGCCGAAATTTTATTAAAGCTTGCTTCGGTGTCTAGTTTAAGCTGAGTATTTTTAGCGCCGACGATGTTTTCCATGCCGCTCTCTTCGTATTCATCGAAGTAGATATTGCCGCTCTCGTCGATCGCATCATCAACCTTGCCGCTTTCATAAAGAGCCAAAACCTTAGCCATCTTATCCTTGATGTTTTGCACAATCGGCGTAAAATCCTTGCCCTCATCCTCGCTAGTATCGCTTTGTGCTAACGCAGTCTGCGGCGCTATGGAGTAGCTTTCTTGCGGCAGATCATTTACAGCTTTTAATGCTAGATTATCTAGGGCGTTTATCGCTTCGTCAAATTTTGATTTGTCCGTATCTGCATCCTCGCGCAAGAGATTTCCTATAATTTGCTGGATTGATTGATCGGTCTGAGACGAGACATATTTTCGTACCGCCTCTTCTAAGCGTTCGTTGCGGTAGATATCAAATTTCGCGCGATTTAGCGCAGCTTTTAGCGCAACAGTGTCTTTTTTATCAAACGCAGCTTTAGCGTTATCCAGCTCAGTTTTAAATTCCGTATAGACGCTCATCCACGGCGAAGTTGTACCTGATGCTGCGGAATTTCCGCCTGAGGCTGGCGCAGAAGTGCTGCCATCGCCTCCGTCTTGATACTCGGCTACGAGACGATGACCCGATTCAATCACAGGCAGAACCTCGTCAATCTCGCGATTTAGATTATCGATCATCGCTTGGATCTCATTTAGAGGCTTTTCGGCTTTGATCGCCTTACGGATATCGCCGAATTGCTTCTCCATATCGTAGGATTTTTTCTGTCCCAAATTTATGCGGATGCCGGCTTCTAGATTTTCAAAATGCCCAAAATACGCCTCTTGAGTTATCTTTCTAGCCTCAGAATTATTACCATCGACATAAAGTTTGATCGCTTGAGCAAATTTCTCTTTTATCGTCGCTGCTTCGGCGCGATAATCCGTATCTGCAAAAAGCATAGCAAGCGGAAAAATTAGAGCTAAAACCGCAAATTTAAAAAATTTCATCTGAACCTTCTTGAGTTGAATTCATACATTAAATTTCAAAATCGAGCTGCAATTATATGTAGAAAAATCTTAAAAAGTAATAAAAAAAGCGGTTATCATAAAGCACGAAAGCGGCTAAATTCTCAATTGCAAGAGCTTTTTGATAGATGGAATTTAATAGAATTTAGGATATGGCGGAATTTTAAATGGCAGTCGGATTTTACTCCGACTGCTAAAATTTTAATGAAGTTTCGACCAAATTTTGCTTTTCCAAAGACCTGCAAAAACAGAAAGGATCAAGAAATAGATCATAATATTTATGGTTGTAGCTTCACGCTCAGCTTTTTTGCTGTCGCCTACGTCAGCCAGATACTCCACGACCTTGGCTTCAGCGTTTTCGTTCAAGCCTACGCGCGGCATCGAAGTGCCTGGAAGCTTCTTTTGCGTATCATTGATAAACTCGTGCAGATAGTTGGCGCCTTTAGAACGGATCATCATCGAAAGATCAGGAGGCATCGAGCCCATATACGCAGCCAGGCTAGCCTTGTCGCTGGATGCAAAGAACTTATCATATTTGACGTCGTGGCATCTTAGACAAGCATCCTCAAAAACCGCCTTGCTTAAAAGGAATTTTTTCTGCGCTTCGTCTAGTTCGGTGCCTTGCTTGATGCCGCTAGCAGCAGCCTCAGAGGCGATTAGCTTATTCTCGCTAGGAGCGACCGATTTCAGATAAGCTACGATATCGGCAATCTCTTGATTTAGATCACCGCCCGCACCGAAAAACCCGGGCATCGGAAAAGGCTTTTCGTCGCCAAATTTCTGATCTAGCTTAAGAGCCATGATTGGATCTTTGATGAGTGCAGCTAAGAATTTATCGGTGTATAGATAGCCTGCACTGCTAAGATCCGGAGGATTGACGCCGTATGCGGCACTAGCGCTTGCTGCGTCCATAGGAGCGGGGATATTTGCACTTTTTACTCCATGACATGCGGTGCAGCCTGCATTTGTAAAGGTTTCAGCGCCGCGCACGGCATCGCCTTTGCTAAGATCTATTTTATTTATCTCATCCCAAAAAAGCACCGTTTTGTCTTGTTGCTCTTTCGCGCTGGCTAGGGCTTTTTTAGAATTTTTTATCATCGTCTCATCCCCGCCTTTTTCAGCTGCGGCCAAAGCGCTTTCTGCTGCGGCTACGTTATGCGCGGCTAAAGCCGTATCGCCTGCTGCAAAGTCATAATTTACCGGATCGGTGTGCGGACTGAGCTTAGTATGAGCATAAGGCTCGATAAACCAGTATAAAATTCCCACACAAAAAAGCACCAAGATTAGGGTTCTTATCTCTTTCATGGCTAGACCCTCTTTCTTTCTGCGATTGTAATTAACGGAAGCACTACGACGAGCAATCCGATATAGATGATTGATAAAGCAAAGCCCCAGTATTTGTTTTCGATACCGAGCTCCGCGCCGTCTGCAGGGAGCTTGCCGAAAAGGCTAAGCAGGATCATGTCGATTACCAAAACCCAAAACCAAATGAAAAACGCTTTGTTTTTGTGCGCAGGCGCTACTACGCTGCTGCGGTCAAATAACGGGATAAAAAATAGCGAAACTCCGGCAAATGCAAAGGCGATAAGCCCGATGTCGGCGGCCTTAAGCGGTCCTACGTCGAAGTAAAATCCGCGCAGAATTTCATACTCCCAAAGGAAATACCATTCCGGATAGATATGCGTTGGGGTTTTGAGGCTGTTTGCAGGCTCGAAATTTATCGGATCCATCGCAAAATCGAAGTGAAAGCCCACTAGATAAAAGAAAAATATCATAAAGATACTGACGTAGAAAAAATCCTTCGCTAAAAAGCCCGGCCAAAACGGAATTACCTTGCTTTCGCTAGTTTTTCCTTCCAAATACTTCTCGCCCTCGAGCTCAAAGTCAATCTCCTCGCCGTCTAGGTTATTTACATGCGGAAATCTAAGCGAATAAAAATGCACCGCCAGCACCGCAACCACCACGAGAGGTAGCAAACAGACGTGAAGCATAAAAAATCGCGTCAGCGTCGGATCACTAACAGCATAATCGCCGCGAATCCACTCTACTATCGCGTCGCCAACTACTGGAATTCCTCCAAAAAGATTAGTAATAACCATCGCTGCCCAGTAGCTCATCTGCCCCCATGGAAGCATATATCCGCTGAAAGCCTCCGCCGAAAAAATAATGAAAAGCAGCATTCCGCTTACCCAAATCATCTCTCGCCCTTGCTTATACGAGCGGTAATAAATAGCTACTAAAGTATGAATGTATAGGATCAAAAATACAACCGACGCCGATACCGCGTGGATATGACGCCATAGCCAGCCGTATTCGACCTCCTTCATAATCGTGAAATTTACGCTATCAAATGCTAAATTGACATCTGGCTTATAATACATCACGAGCATCAGTCCACTTATGAACAAAACTATAAATAGCGTCATCAAAATAACGCCCATCGCCCAAAGGAAGCTGATATTTTTAGGAATCCAATACTCGCTTACCATCACCTTGAAAAATTTCGTTACGGCGAGCCTTTGGTCAAACCAATCCCAAACTCCCGTAGCTTTTCTTATATGTGCCATCTGCGCCTCCTATGCTTTCTGCTTTAGGGCCTGGTATTCGGGACCCTCTTCGCCTAAAACGAGTTTCGTTCCGTCGATTTTAAAGGGCGGTATATCCATAGGGCGCGGCGGCGGACCGAATACGTTTACGCCGTTAGCATCGAAAATCCCGCCGTGACATGCACAGATGAATTGTTGCGTCGATGGCTTATAGCTGGGAATACAGCCCAAATGCGTACAAAGCCCGATGCAAAGCGTATATCTAGCATCCCCTACGACGACGTCACGGGCATCGTTTTTAGGCATATCGGCAGTCTTTTTAAGCACGAAAATCGGCTTTTTACGCCACTGCGTTTGATACAGCTCGCCCTCTTTGATCGGACTTAAATCTACCGTAGTGACGCCGGCGGCGCGCACGCTAGGTAACGGATCCCACGATTTCTTCATCCCCACGAGTGCGAAAACGCCACCCACAGCGGCAACCGCGCCGAAAGTAAGCCCGATAAAGCCTCGTCTATCCTGTTTTAGATCAGACATCTTTATCCTTTCAAATTAAGAAATTGACAAGCGTCAATTTTAGCCAAATAAAGATTAAATCAATATGATTATAAGCAGAAATTTAGCTTAACCTTGCAAGCTAAATTATATTTTAAGATAATTTTAATGCCTAGCGAGGCGTTTTCGCAGTTTAAAATTTTATAAATTTTCAAATTCTATCATATTCTATCATGGCGCGGAATTTAAAATTTTAAAATTTTGTCGCGCAAAAGTTGCTGCGACAATGGCGTACAAAATTTTAAAATTTCGACATCATAAATAAAATTTCATAAAGCGCGAGATTTTAAATTTTAAATTTAAAAATGAGCATAGAATTTATAAAATCAAATTTTAAAATTTCACTGCTCGGTCATGGCGGCAGTAGGACAGAATTTTACGCTAGCGCGCTAGCTGAAATTTTAAAATTCTCAATTACGTCGCGCTTCCGTCCTATGAAAAAATTCCACTAGAAGTAAAATTTAAAACATTAAAGTCCCATAGCGGTGCAAATTCCAAATCATTAAAATTTTACGACGTCTTAAAAATTTTAAGCATCAAAGTCCTGTCGCGATGCAAAATTTTAAAATTTAGCGTAATCGCGAATCGTAAAATTCTATAAAATTCTGCGGGATTTCAAAGCCTAGCCAAAATTTAAAGATAAATTCCATAAATCCATAAAGCCTCGGCAAACTGCGAAATCCGGGCGAAATTTCAAAATTATTATTCTGAAATTTGGGCCCCACCTATCTAAAGCCTAGCCGATTTGCCCGAGCGAAAATACGCCGCAATCGCAAGAGCTATCATCGAGGCAACCATCACGTACGCCCAGCCCGGCACCGGAATGCGCTCGCCGCTAGCGTATGAGTGCATTCCGCTTAGATAGAAATTTACGCCAAAATAGGTCATTATGACGCTAAAATACGCAAACATTGAGGCTACGGCAAAGGCGAATTGATTGTTGAGCTTAGGCATAAACCTAAAATGCACTACCACCGCGTAGATGAAAATCGTAATGAGCGCCCAGGTCTCCTTCGGATCCCAGCCCCAGTAGCGTCCCCAGCTTTCGTTCGCCCACACGCCGCCTAGGAAGTTGCCCACCGTCAGCAAACAAAGCCCTAGGATCATCGACATTTCGTTGATGTGCGTCGCCTCTGTGATGTTGCGCGCGATCTCGGGGTTTTTCTTGTCGAACAAAAACATCACGAGGGTAAAAATTCCAAGCAGCATGCAAAGGCCTAAAAATCCGTAGCTTGCTGTGATTACCGAGACATGGATCGTAAGCCAGTGCGACTTCAATACAGGCTGAAGGTTGGTGATCTGCGGATCGATGTCGCTAAGATGCGCTACCATCAGCGTTATGCCCGCCATTATCGACGTTAGCGCCAACGAGATAGCGGATTTGCGCGAGAAAAAAATGCCGCTTAGCGACAGCGCCCATGCGATGTAGATGAGCGATTCGTAGGAGTTGCTCCACGGCGCGTGCCCCGAGACGTAGCCGCGCAGCGCAAGACCTGCAGTATGCGCGATAAAAGCGATGATATTTACGATATAAACAAGCTTAAACGCGCCGCCTAAGCGAAGAGTAGGCTTCATCATTCGCAAAAAGATAAAGATCAGAAGCAAAAATCCCGAGATAGTGTAGATCGGAAAGAGGCGAGAAAAAATTTTAGCCTTATTAAATAAAATTTCATATTTTATTGCGCTCTCGCTAGGCATTAAATTTGCGCCGTTTTGCGCTTGGTATTTTTTGACGTAGCTTAGCATCTTTTCTGCGCCGCTCCAATCCCCGCTTTCTTGGGCATAGACCACGGACGAAACGAATATCCCCATCATCTTTTTAACTTCAGTTGATTCGTTTTGATCCAGCGCATCGCCTAGATATAGCGGCGAAAGCCACTCGTTATTTTTAGCGTTCTTAACCGGAATAATTCTAAAATAATCCCCCATAAACGCCGAGTAAAAGACGTTCACGCGCTCGTTTACCTTGATGATCTCTTTATCTAGCACACCGCGATTGCCCAAAGGCTTGCGGTTGATCTCCTCGACCATTTTATCGAGCTTGTAGTAGCTCTCGCCGCCTTTAAATTCAAAAAAATCCATCATACTGGCGTGGCTTTGCTTCTCATCCATACCTAGAATTTTCTTAAGCTCCGGCTCGCTAACCTTGATAATCGGCGCACGCCTCCAGTAGCTTTGATTTAGCATAAAAGAAAGCGCGGCGGCGTTATGGTTTAAAATTTCGCCATTTGGCGCCTTGTAGTCGTCGGCGCGGTAAATTTTATTTAAAAGCTCCCTAGAAACGGTATCGAAAGGCTCCATTCGCCCATCAAATCCCTGAATTACGAGGCTTGCTAGATCTTCGCTAAATTTAGGATCGAATTTCGGCACGGCTAGTTCGCCTCCCATAGTAGAAAAATTATGCGGCGGGGCGGAGTCTTGCTCCGCTGCAGATTCTTGCGAAACGGAGCTTTGTTTGGAATTTTCAGCGGCGGAATTCTGCGCGGAATTTTGCGAAGTAGAATTTTGCACGCTAGCCGGGCTTTGCGACGCTGGATTTTCTACAGCTGTATTTGAGGCGGAACTTTGCGAAGTAGAATTTTGAATCGTAGAGTTTTGTTCGGCATTTGCTGCGCTAGGATACAATGCAGCCAAACTCAAAGCCAACGCGCCTACTAATGCCAATGCTGCGCCTTTAGTACCGCGTCGCGATTTTTTGGTGCGTTTTGATGCAGAGCTTTCTGCAGAGCTTACGGGCACCGAGCTAGACGCGGAATTTTTAGAATTTACATCTTTTTCTCGAGCAAGATGCGTATTTTCGCTGATTAAGCGCGAGAGCTTGAAAAAGCGCGAGCCCCGGTTGAAAAAGTTAAAAAACATCCCCACGCAAAGCAAAAAATAGCCGATGTAAGTTGGAACTTTGCCAGGGTCTTTATTGACCGAAAGCACGGTGCCACGCTCATCCGTGTCGTATGAGCTTTGGAAAAATCGGTATCCGCCGTAATCGAGCACGTGATTCATAAAAATATCATAATCAAAGCTCGAATTGCCGTCTTTTAGCATGATTTCACTTTTATATCCGGAGGGCGAATTGGTGCCTGGATAGCGATCCATCACAAAGTCGCGAAGCGCGATTTTAAAAGGCAGATGAAGCATCTTTGGCGCCAAGGCTACGATGAAATTCTTATCGCCCACCTTGTAGCTAGCACCATGCGAATCCCTAGGCACGTAGATTTCGCGACTCTGCCCCGCAAAGCTTAGCGTAGCTACTACGCCGGGCTCACCCGGTAAATTCGCATCGACCGGGACGAATTTCTCGACCGCGGAGCTAAGTAGGCTAACGGGAGCGAAATTTATCCCGTCGAAGCTGTAAAGCAAGAGATTGCCTAGAGGATTATCCTCGTTTTTCTTAAGCGGCGCAGTGCTCATATCAGCCATTTTAGTGGCGTTTATATCAAGACTTGAGTTTAGATAGAATTTGCCGTCTTTGGATTTTATGTAGATGAAATTCTTACTCTTAGGCTCTGCGTTAAAAGTGATACTAAGCTCGCCTATATCCATGCTTTCGCCTGATTGCAAGGAGACATTTTGGCTGCCGACATTGTTTGAAAATAATAGTTCCACGCGCGCAGGAGCCTGCCCGGTCGGATCTTGCACCCATTTTAGCTCGCCGTGTTCTATTAGCTCTTTAAATTTTAAATTTGCGATCCTGCCCTCTACGTCTAGATTGAGATCGAAGTTCATCCGTCCTGCGCCGTTTAAAAATTTGCTCTCGTCAGCAGATATAAACTCGCCGTCGCTGCCTAAAGTAAGAAGTTGAACGACCTCGTCTTTAGTCGTTACGATCGAGCTCTCGCCGCCCTCTCTTATATGGATATTTCCCTCAAAGCCGAAATATCTCGTCAAAATCGCTCCAACAAGCATAAACAAAAAGCTTGCGTGAAAGATTAGCGCAGGCAGCGTGCGAAGCTTAATCATGCGGTAGCGATAGATATTGTAGGTTAAATTTATTCCCAAAAGAACCATCAGCGCGCCAAACCACGCAGTAGAATAAACCATCGCCCAAGCTACTTCCGTGCCGTAAGCGGTCTCTACGAAAGTGGCGATCGCACAGGCTAGCGCCAAAATCAGTAGCATCACTGACGCGCACTCCATACTAAAAAATGTCTTCATTGATTTCCTTTAGATTTACGAGGGTTTTCAAAATCGCGAGATTTTAGCAAAAATTGCTTAATTTTTCATTTTACGACCTGCAAGCGCACGCCTACTAGCGTAGCGCAAATATGCGTTAAGATGCTTTGATAAAGCGGTAAAATTCTCCTCTTAGGCATTCGCGCAGAAATTTAACGGCGCGGATGAAATTTTATAAAATGCTGCGAAATTTAGCGAATTCTATTAAATTTCGTGCGTCATCTCATCGCGTAATTTCTAATTTAGAATTCCGCTGCGATAAAATTTTATCTTTGCGGAATTCCTTATTATTATTTTTTGCCTTGGGTATATGCGAGCTCGCACACGTCGCCCACGGCTTGGTGGCACGGGATCGCCGAGATCGAGTTATTAGGCGAGCCGTCGATCACTTTATCTGAATAAACCAAATAGATTAGTGAGCCCTGCACCGCGTCATAAAGCCTAACTACGTGGGTCTTTTTGAAAATTAACGAGCTGCGTTTTTCAAAAATATCCTCTTTTTTCAGCTCCTCTTTGATGATGATTTTAGGCGCTGTCTGCACGCACGAAACAGAGGCCTCGGAGCGGTCCTCTTCCACGCCGATGATCTCTTTGGCACCGCCTTTTTTGGCGTAAGAAACGTAGCAGGTCACGCCGTCGATCTTAGGATCTTTAACCGCGATAACTTCGATGCGATCGTCTTTGCCAAAAATTCTAAACGAAGTATTTACGCTACCTACGAGCTCGTAATCGCTCGCGCAAGCAAAAGCCGCTAAAATCGCTGCTAGAATAAATTTTTTCATAATCATCCTTTGGAATTTTAGCAGCGATTTTATCATTTATAATATAAATATTAAGCAAGTTTTTATAAAATACCGCGATTTAAATTTAAAGGAATTTTATGATCGAAGATATCTTTAGAGAATACGATATTCGCGGTATCGTGGGCGAGGAACTAAACGAGCGCAGCGTAAAAGCGATCGGCTTTGCTCTTGGCAAACATATCGCAAATTTAGGGCTTGAGCGCGTTAGCGTGGGATACGACGCCCGTCTTAGCGCGGACGAGCTTTTCGGCTATTTCGTAAGCGGACTAAATTTCGCCGGATTGCGAGTTTATAATATCGGCTTGCTGCCGACGCCGGTGGGCTATTTTAGCGTATTTGCGCATAAATTTGACGCAAACGTAATGATCACCGGCTCGCACAATCCCAAAAATTACAACGGCTTTAAAATAACGATCGGCACGGATAGCTTCTTCGGCAAGGATTTGAAGCGCCTCGGTGCGCAGGTGCGAGAGCTGATGAGTTCACATTTTGAAATTCCAACCGATACAAGCACCCAGAGGTACGACATTTTAAGCGAGTATCTAGCATATTTTGAGAAGGAATTCGCAGCTCTTAAGGGCTTTGCCGCGCCTTTTATAATTGACTGCGCAAACGGCGCCGCAGGCGTTACCGTTACTAAAATCATAGGAAGGCTAGAGCTAAACGCTAAAGTTTTATTCCCACAGCCAGACGGCAACTTCCCAAACCACCACCCAGACCCAAGCGAGGAGAAAAATTTAGCAGATCTTAAAGCTGCGATGAAGCAAGATGGCGTGAGCTTGGGCTTCGGTTTCGACGGGGATGCCGATAGGATCGCCGTGCTTACGCCGCGCCGCAACATCAAAGGCGACGAGCTAGCCTGCCTGCTTGCTCTAAACATGCACCATCCGCGCATCCTAGGCGAAGTCAAATGCTCTCAAGCGATGTATGACACCATCGATAAGATCGGCAAAAGCTTCATGGGTAAAACGGGCCATAGCAATATCAAAAAGGCGATGAAGGAGCTTGGCATCGATCTTGCCGCCGAGGTTAGCGGGCATATTTATTTTAAAGAGCGATATTTCGGCTTTGATGACGGCGTATATGCGATGATGCGCGTGCTTGAGCTCGTAGCTAAAGGATATGATTTAGACGCCGAGCTAGACAAGCTGCCGCGAGTTTTTAGCACCGACGAGATAAAATTTAATACGAGCGAGGAGGCGAAATTTAAGATCATCGAGGCTCTTAAAGCTCAAATCCACGCAGGTATTGCGGAGCTGCCGCCCATCCGCGATATTATCGAAATAGATGGCATCAGAGTGAGGTTTGATAACGGCTGGGCACTCGTACGGGCAAGCAATACCACGCCCGTGATCGTAACTCGCTTCGAGGCCAGCAGCCCCGAGTTTCGCGACGAGATGCAGCGCGTATTTTTAGATAAACTAGAAAATTTAAAGGACCAGAGATGAACGAATCTGAAAAGCAAGAGGTTGAAAAAAATATAAAAGAGCTTTTGGCTGCGAGAGCGGAATTTTTTAAATTCTTAGATGAGCGCGTGCCAAAAATCGCGGGTACCGACGTGTTTGATTTCGAGCGCGCAGGCGCGGCTAGCTTGAAAGAAGTTTATGCGAAATTCTACGGCTACGACTACGCTGCGCGCAAGCTGCTACCATATTTATACCGCACTTACGGACTAAATTTCGATGTCTGAGATCATCTTAGATCGCGACGCTTATGCGCACAATCTAGCGCAAATCGCCGCCAAAGTAGGTGGAGCGGAGCGAGTATTTTTAGTAGCCAAGGATAATTCATACGGCCATGGCTGCAGGCTTTGCTGCGAGGAAGCGGCAAAGCTAGGCTTCGTACGCGCCGTAACGCGAAGTGCTACGGAAGCTGCGCAGATAGCGGATTTATTTGATGAAATTTTAGTGCTCTCGCACATTCCGCACGGGGACGAGGACAAGCGGTTTTGCTACGCGGTAAATGATCTGAGCTACTTCGCGCGTCTTAAACGAGGGCTTAAAATTTATATCGCTGCAGATACTGCTATGCACCGCAACGGCATCGGAGCGAGCGAGCTAGATGAGGCGCTTAGGCTGTGCAGGGAGGGCGGATTTAAGCTACGTGGCTTTTTCACACACTTTCGCGCAAGCGACGAGCTAAGTGGAGATTTTTTCGCACAAAGGCAAAATTTCATAGAATTTAAGCGTATCGCGGGACACAAAGCCGCCGCCGCGGGCTTTGGAAATTTAAAATTTCATTCGAGCAACTCCGCAGCTATCGAGCGAAGTGCGGGCTTTGAGGACGAATACGTGCGCGTAGGCATGGCGCAGTTCGGCTATCCGCAATTTGACGAGAGCCTAAATTTACGCCCTGTGCTAAAGCTCTATGCCGATCTGATCAGCTCGCGCGTGCTGAAAAAAGGCGAGCGCGTGGGCTACGGCGCAAAATTTGAAGCGCCGCACGATATGAGGATCGGCACATACGATCTGGGCTACGCAGACGGGCTATTTCGCTACGACGGCGAGGGCGAGCTAGCGCTTGCAAGCGGGCAAAAAATGCTCGGAAAAATGTCGATGGATAGCTTCTGTGCAGAATTCGGCGGAGAGCGAGTTTGCGTGCTGGACGACGCGCAGATTTGGGCAAAGCGCTTCAGCACGATCGAATATGAAATTTTAGTCAAATTAAATTCCAACATCCCAAGGAGATTTCAATGAAAGAGCTGCAAGGAGAAAATAACGAGCGTATAGGTTGCGACGATAAAGGCTTATCTGCGCGAGGCGGGAGCTTTGGCGGAGAAGAGTATCCGCGCCAAAAAGGAGGGCTTCATATCTTAATCAAAGCCCTAATCGTCTTAGTGATTGCAGCGATTGCATTTGCGATATTTGCAGTGCCGGTTTACAACAAGCTCGTAAGCAAAGACGAAGAAGTTAAAGCCGCGTGGAGCCAGGTACAAAACCAATATCAGCGCCGCGCCGACTTGATTCCAAATTTCGTAGAAACCGTCAAGGGCTACGCAAGCCATGAAAAAGATACCTTAGAAGGCGTTATAAATGCCCGAGCTAAGGCAACTGCTGTCAATATCAATGCAGAAAGTTTAGCGCAAGATCCGGAAGCGTTTGCGAAATTTAACGGCGCTCAAGGCGAGCTTAGCTCGGCTCTATCGCGCTTGATGCTGGTAGTCGAGCGCTACCCGGATCTTAAGGCAAATCAGAATTTCGCCGATCTGCAAAATCAGCTCGAAGGCACGGAAAACCGCATCGCCGTAGCGCGCAAGGACTACATCGCCTCGGTGCAGGAATACAACAAGCTAATTAGAACCTTTCCTACGAACATCATCGCGCGCATCGTAGGACTAGGCGGTGCCAAACCTAGCTTTAGCGCTGATAGCTCAAGCCAAAAAGCCCCTAGCGTCTCGTTCAAATAACGCTAAAGGTGGCAAATGCTAAGCGAGCAGTGCAAGCAAGAAATCCACGAGCTAATCACGAAAGCCGAAGCCGCAAGTGGTGCGCAGATCGTCTGCGTAGTCGCGCGCGAAGCAAGCGAGGACTGCGAATCTAGCTATGGCGCGGCAGCAGTGACGGCGTTTGCGATCGGCATCGTTATGTGCTTCGTGCCGCAAATAAGCAAAGCTGAGCTACTGCAGATCGTAGCGCTCAGCTTCATTGCGATTAAAGCTCTGCTAGCTAAATGCCCTGCGCTTTTAACTCTAATCACGCCTAGATCTCGTAGGCTTCGGCTCTCAGGCGAGTTTGCGATGCTAAAATTTTACGAGCGCTACGGTAGTGTAAAAGAAGCTATAATGTTTTGCGTCTGCGTCCGCGAACGCTGCGCTCATATCATCTGCGGCGCGCAAGCGGCGGAGTTTATCTCTAAGGGCGAGTTTGAACGTATCACGACGGAATTTAAACCTAGCGCGCAAGGCCTTGAGCCTGCTGTTTTAAAGGCGATGGACGCGCTGTGCAAGCTAGCCATGCAAGTGCCTAAAAATAGCGAAAATAACGAGATAGAAGAGACCTTGGTGGAGCTGCGATGAGAGTGGCTTGTAGATTTGCTTTTGCCCTAATGGCGCTATTTGTAATAAGCGTCGCCGCACCTAGCGAGTATCTAGCCCATCCAAACGGCACCGCCGTAATTGATGAGGCTAGCATTTTACGCCCAGCCGCGAGAGAGAGTCTGAATGAAATTTTAACGACTTTCGATAAAAATTCCACAAACCAGATCATGTTCATAAGCCTAAAATCGCTCGGCGGCTACTCTATCGAGGAAATAGGCGTAGAGCAGGCGCGCGCTCTTGGTATCGGGCAAAAAGGGCGCGACAACGGTGTACTGCTGCTCGTCGCTCCGCACGAGCATAAAGTGCGTATCGAGGTCGGATACGGGCTAGAGGGCGTGCTAACCGATATGCGCGCCAAGCGTATCATCAGCAATAAAATTCTGCCCTATTTTAGGCAGGGAGATTATGAAAGTGGCGTCATTAGCGGGATTTCGGCGATCATCAGCACGATCGAAGGCGGCGATATAAAATTTGATCCCCTTAACGCCAACGCGCAGCAGGATCCGAGTAACAAGGACTTTGCGATCTTTATGGTGCTTTTTGCAGTCTTGCTTTTCGCGATACTAAGCCGCCGCGTGACGCGCCTCAGAAGAAGCGACGAGGATATAATCTCGAGTGCAGACATCATAAGCGAAATCGCGCGCTCATCGCGCATGAGAGGCAGCCCATCTGGGGATTTTGGCGGATTTAAAGGAAGTGGCGGTTTTAGCGGAGGTGGTTTCAGTGGGGGCGGCGGAAGCTTCGGCGGAGGCGGTGCTAGTGGAAGCTGGTAGCCACAGAAATTTTATCAAAATTCCAAATCGTAGAATTTTATCTAAATTTTAAAATTTCTAAATTCGGCTACTTGCGTAGAAAAACAGCACGAGCGGCTTGTCGTTGCCCTCGATCTTTAGCGTGCGCTCGGAGGGGTCGAACTTGGAGGCGAGTGAGGCGCCGTCGCTGCTTAGATGGTGCTTCCATCCGTCGCAGCCTGCGAGCAGCAGCGCGAACACGGCGGCGGCAACTTTTAAATTTGAAAATTTAATCATTTAAAATCCGTCCTTAAATCTACTTTTAAAACTGCTAAATTCGTTTTTAAATTTGCGTTTGAAATTTTAAAATTCACGGCGCGATACCTGTCAGAATTTATGTCTTGATACGCTCCGAGGCGTATGTCGTAATAATTCATGCTTGGGTTTATGCCGTGACCCTTGACGAGATTTATGTCATAATCCGCACTAGAATCTATGTAACGACCTGCCTCTCAATTCGTACTCATAGCTTTTCGGTTTTTAAAATTTAAATGGCAAAGGCAGTAATCTAAATTTACGCGACGAATGAAGCTCGCACGATAAATTTTAAATTTCGCGGCGCGCGATCGAGCTCTAAACAGCAAGATTTAAATTTGATCGTCAAAGTGAGCTTTAAATTTTCACCAAAACAAAGCAGGCTTTAAATTTGACCGCGCTGGCGATCTAAAATTTATACGCCGCGGCAACCTAAATTTAGCGCGCCGCAAGTATCCGCGCAGTCTGTCCCGTGCGAGCTCAAAATTTAAACGCACTCTCCGCAGCTCTAAAGATAAAATTTTGCGTCTTTGCATAGCGAATGTAAAATTCCGCGCTCATCGACGCCTACGCAATACGATTTTAGCCGTACCGCGCCCTCGCCTGATGCGCTCTCTCAGACTTTCATCAAGCTTTGCGATACGGTTTTGCCCGCAATCTGCGCGACTGCTCGTACAAAAACGCAGGCTACGATCACTCGCGGACGCTGCAACCCACAGCCAAAATTTCACCGGGGTAAAGCCGCGGCGAACCGAGCCGCCCTGAAATTTTAAAAATTTATCTCGCAAACGGGCGGCGGTTCGCAATACTCGCTTATGAATTTTACGCGAGCGCGGCGGGCGAATTAGCTAAAATTTAGCGCTTTTGGTGTAGAATTCGAGCAAATTTCAATCCAAAGGTCATCAAAATGCGCGGATATAAAATTTTCTCCGGCACCGCAAATCCCGAATTTGCCAAAAAAATCTCCAAATATCTCTCGCTACCGCTTAGCGAATGCGCGATCAAAACCTTCAGCGACGGCGAAATCAGCGTCCAGATCGGCGAGAGCGTGCGCGGTAAGGACGTCTTCGTCATCCAGCCCACATGCGCGCCCGCAAACTCCAATCTAATGGAGCTTTTGATCCTAACAGACGCGCTGAAGCGCTCCAGCGCGAACTCGATCACGGCGGTCGTGCCTTACTTCGGCTACGCCCGCCAAGACCGCAAGGCGGCCCCGCGAGTGCCGATCAGCGCGAAACTCGTGGCGAATATGATGCAAACGGCAGGCATCGACCGCGTCGTCACGATGGATCTGCACGCGGGGCAGATACAGGGCTTTTTCGACGTGCCCGTCGATAACCTCTACGGCTCGCTGATATTTTTGGACTACCTAAAAGAGAAAAATTTAAAAAATCCGATCATTGCTAGCCCCGACGTGGGCGGCGTCGCGCGTGCCAGAAGCTTCGCCAAAAAGCTCTCGCTCGATCTCGTCATCGTCGATAAGCGCCGCGAGGAGGCGAACAAAAGCGAGGTGATGAACATCATCGGCGACGTCGCAGGCAAGGACGTGATCCTAATCGACGATATGATCGATACCGCGGGAACCATCGTCAAGGCCGCGGGCGCGTTTAAGGAACAGGGCGCAAAGAGCGTCAGTGCGTTTTGCACGCACGCCGTACTAAGCGGCCCGGCATATGAGCGCATCGAAAGCGGCGCGCTGGACGGCCTAGTCGTGACCGACACGATCCCGCTAAAACAGGAAAGCGACCGCATCAAGGTAATCAGCGTCGCTCCGCTCTTCGGCGAGGTCATCAGACGCGTATATCACGATGAGAGCGTAAATAGCTTATTCAAATAAAATTTTAAAATTTAAAACGCGGCGCCGTTTGTTTTATACAGCCGCAGGAATGCGAACAATAGGCATCTTATCGTAAGGGATCGCGGCTCAGCCGTAAGTCAAGCGTTTACGGCGGCGAGCTCTAAATTTATAGCGTTTTAGCTCGCTGTGATTTGACTATTGTCGATTTAACTGCGACGCAAAATTTAGCTTCTATGCGGCAAATTTAACCTCTGCACGGTATTTACTCCGCACGGCGGAAATTTTAACTGCAGCCACAGAGCAAATTTGCCGCACTAACCGCTGCAAGCCACATTTTAATCCGCCGTATTAAATCCGCGAGACTGCGTTTTAAATTTGCCGTAAAATTTTCTGCATATTTGATGAGATCGCACAGCGCCGCTACGCTTTAAATTTATGATAATTTGCCGCACATTCGCGTCTGTACATGCAGCTGCGCTTCTACAAAACTCGCATCCTCTAAATCTTACAAACCGCGTTTTTAAATTTCGCCGCGAAATCCGCAGCACGCACCAGCAAGAATGCACCCGCCGATCGCGTTTAAATTTAGTGCCGAAATTCTTTATACTTTAGAGTATTGTAAGACTCAAAATGCCGCGCTTATCAAGCGTTCGCAGCTCTTAACGGAGTAGCTTCGCTTGCAAAGCCTCTTCAAATTTAAAATTTAATCCGAATTTGATCTGAAATTTTATAAAATTACGCCGTTTTAAACGGGCTTTAAAAGTGCGCGCAAGCTGTTTTGAAACCCTGAAATAAAGGAAGCTAATGCCTACTTTTACTACCAAAGACTACAAAGCCGCCCTTCGCAGCCGCGGCGCACGAACCACGAGCACAGGCGGATTTAGCGTCAAAAACGACAATTCCTTCATCGTGATCTTCTCCGTTACGATGATGGCTTTTATATTTTTTTACGGCGTTTTAACCGGGCTTGATTTAGATAAGCTCTTTTTCGCAGAAAGTCGTGGAGGAGGGCGTTACAGTAATGGGCTATTGGGACTTATAATCGCCGGTATAGCTTGGTATAAAGGAAGTGACGGCGATGGGCTGTATAAATTTAACGACTATGCGATCACCTTCGTCTCGGGCGCGCATAATAGAGAAATCCTGCTCTCTAATATCGACTACATTAAGCTTACGCCCGGCTTTTTACGCACCTGCACGAGCTACACGGCACTTAAGCACTCCCGCTACGTAAAAAACGAGCAACTCTTTAAATTTGGGATCGGATCGATCATCGTGCTATGGCTAGTCGGTATCGCCATGAGCGAGCAGCTAACTATGGCATATGAGATGCTGGCGGCGGGCGTCGTGATATTTTTCTTCGCCAAGGCACTCTCGTCGTGGCGGCTAAACGGCGACTTTCACGATATCTTGCTGCGCGACACCGTGCTGATCCGCGGCAAAGATCTGAACGACCGCGTGCTGTGGTTTGCGATCACGCCCGGTCGCAACGACCGCCGCAGGTTGCGCGCCTACCTCAAAGAGCATCTTGATTTCGACATCGACGGCGGCTAATTTTGATTTAAATTTAGAGATTTGGCGTAAATTTAGCGGCAGAATTTTGCAACGTAAAATTTTAAGAGGATTTCGCACGGCGGAATTTTGCGATCTAAATTTTACCGAGCAAAATTCTAAGGCTGAAAATTTTAAGATATAAAATTTACGAAGCAGAATTTCGCGGCGTAAATTTCAAAG
The DNA here is from genome assembly GCF_938017775.1 of uncultured Campylobacter sp. Lineage (GTDB taxonomy): Bacteria > Campylobacterota > Campylobacteria > Campylobacterales > Campylobacteraceae > Campylobacter_B. Next base: position 9,938 of record NZ_CALIIU010000006.1, on the reverse strand, counting down.
CCATAAATGCACGGCGCGATATTTGCAGCCTTATACGGCGAACTCCACCTCGCTTAGCCGCCCCAAATTATCACGAAAAGAGTGCGTCATTTTTAAAATTTGCTACGATCTTGCCCGCCGCTTCGCTAAATTTCGTGCCGTTTCTCATCAAAAGTGCCCCCGATAAAACGGCGTGATTTAACTGAAATGCGCCTATGTAATCCCGCGCCAAAGAGATAAGCTCGCTTGCGTCCATACCGGGCTTGATCGTACCATCTGGCGTCACGCACTCGCCTGACGCAAAAGCTACAAACACCGCTCCGCCGGCGTGCGGGCAGCGGTAGTAATATAACGGCTCCTGCGATAATCCGCACGCAATCGCGCTTAGAACGCGCGCGTTTATCTCTTCACTTAGTGCAAGCTTAGGCGTGCTAAGCTCCTCTAGCCCGTGCCGCAAGCCGAAGTCGCGCACATCTCGCGCAAGGACAAGCAGCCGCTCATCGAGGCGATTTATGTTCTCGTACCCCCACAGCCACGTGCGGCTGCTGCTCGCTTCGCTACCGATATACCAAATGGCGCGCGGCGCATCATCGCCGAAACTGATCTCACCGCGCTCAAAATCCACAGACCGGCGCCTGCCCTTTGTGATCAGCTTCGAGCCCATCTCTTGCACCCTTGCGCCGCAGCCTAAACATGCCGAAAATAGATCAGTAAAGCTGCTCCTATCCACGCCTAAGCGGTCTAAAATTCCATTTTTCTCCTTTTTTTACGCCGATAAATTTAGCGCTTTTGCTGGACTTATCGGCACGCCCTATTATGCGCCGTGCACGCCGTTTTGCTATAAAACACTCGCGCTATGGAAATTTCATGCGGCAAGACGGGCAAAATTTAATCAAATTTTATAAAGTCGCAGCGGATAAAATTTCATAGCGGGAGCCGCCCGGATAGAATTTTGCAGAAGGCGACGGGCGCGGCGAGTACAACTGCAGGATATGACGGGCGCGACCGCAATGATTGACGGACAGTAAAAATTTAAACCGCTCGCGGGATGTTAAATTTGAAAGATGAAATTTTAGCCTAACGGCAAGCGGCAGAATTCTACGACCGAGCAGTGAACGCTAGAGCCTAAAGCGGCGCAAAATGGGCACGTAGAAGCGAATGTATCAGCTCGGACGGCAAGCGATAGAGTTTAAGCGCCGTGCAGTCATAAAATTTAAATCGTCTCTTAAGATCGTGAAATTTAAAGACGAAATTTCATGCCAAACGACGAGCCGCTAAATTTAAACCGCCTGAATGATCGTTAAAATTTAAAAGCAAATTTTACAACCGCGCGGCAAAAGATAAAATTTAGACCATCCGCTCAAGCATAAAATTTAATCGATCTTTAGCACGCTCAAAAACGCCTCGCTCGGCAGATTTACCTTGCCGATCGCCTTCATGCGCTTCTTGCCCTCTTTTTGCTTTTCGAGCAGCTTGCGCTTGCGCGTGATGTCGCCACCGTAGCATTTGGCGGTCACGTTTTTGCCCATGGCGCGGACGTTTTCGCGAGCGATGATCTTGTTGCCGATGCTTGCTTGGATCGCGACCTCAAAAAGCTGCCGCGGCACGATCTCCTTCATCGCTTTGACGAGGTCGCGCCCCTTGGATTCGGCCTTTGAAGCGGGCACGATGATAGAGAGCGCATCGACCGCTTCGCCCGCGACGTGGATGTCGAGCTTGACTAGATCGCCGCGCCTGTAATCGATCGGCTCGTAGTCGAAGCTCGCATATCCCTTGGTGCAGGACTTGAGCTTGTCGTAAAAGTCCATTATGATCTCGTTTGTCGGCACGTCGTATTCGAGCAGGACGCGCTCCGGCGTGATGTAATCCATCTTAGTTTGGATGCCGCGGCGCAAATTTAAAAGGCTAATGAGATTGCCCAAAAACTCGCTCGGAGTGATGATGGTCGCCCTGACGTAGGGCTCCTCGATGCGCTCGATGAAATTTGGCGCGGGAAGCTCGCTGGGGCTGTGTATCCGCACGCACGAGCCGTCCGTGAGATACACGGCGTATGTGACGGTCGGCGCCGTGGCGATGAGATCGAGATCAAACTCGCGCTCGAGCCGCTCCTTCACGACCTCCATATGCAGTAGTCCCAAAAACCCGACGCGAAAGCCGAATCCTAGCGCCAGCGACGTCTCGGGCTCATAGCTAAGCGAGCTGTCGTTTAGGCTGAGCTTATCCAAAGCGTCGCGCAGATCTTCAAATTTATCGGTCTGCACGGGATAGATGCCCGCAAACACGAAGGGCTTGGCCTTCTCAAAGCCGCCCACGGGCTCGGTGGCACGTTTTTTAAAAAGCGTGATCGTATCGCCCACCTGCACGTCGGCGACATTTTTTAGCCCCATTACTACGATGCCCACTTCGCCGCTGCTAAGCTCGCGGGCTTTGGCGGGCGCGAGCGGGTTGGGATACATCAGATCGAGCACCTCGTGGCGGTTCTCGCTACCCATGATATAGACTTCGTCGCCCTTTTTCAGCACGCCGTCGTAGAGCCTCGCGAGCGCGAGCGCGCCTAGGTAGTTATCAAACCAGCTGTCGTAGATGAGCGCCTTAAGCGGCGCGTCGTCGTCCGTTTTGGGCGCGGGGATGCGAGTGATTATCGCCTCTAAAAGCTCCTTGATGCCCACGCCCGTTTTGGCGCTAACCTCGATCGCGCTGCTGCAATCAAGCCCGATGACGTGCTCGATCTCATCTTTTACGCGCTGCGGATCGGCGGCGGGCAGATCGATTTTGTTGAGCACGGAGATGATCTCGAGGTTGTGCTGCAGCGCGATATAGACGTTTGCGATGGTTTGCGCCTGTACGCCCTGGCTCGCGTCCACGACGAGGATCGCCCCCTCGCAGCTAGCCAGCGAGCGCGAGACCTCGTAGCTGAAATCCACGTGGCCCGGGGTGTCGATCAAATTTAAAACGTATTTCTCGCCGCCAAGCTCGTACTCGAGCCGCACGGACTGCGCCTTGATCGTGATGCCGCGCTCCTTTTCGATATCCATCGTATCCATAATCTGGCTGCTCATCTGGCGCGCCTCGACGGCGTTGCACTCGCTGATCAGGCGGTCTGCGAGCGTGGATTTGCCGTGGTCGATATGCGCGATGATGCTGAAATTTCTGATATTTTTTGTTTTCAAGTGGCTTTCCTGATGAAATTTTAAGCCGCATTGTGCCGAAATTTCATTTAAAAACGGGTAAATGAGCAGGTGGAATTTATAAAGCGGTTTTATACGGCAGATCTAGTCAGATTGGAATTTTACAAAACGAAATTTTAAAGGATAAGAGAAAATGCGGACGGCTTTGAGCAATAAAATTTTAAATTTTATCGGCGATGCGTTTTACCGCGATAGAATTTTAGGATGAGGATTGGAATGCGGAATTTTACGAAACAGAATTCTGCAGCTATGTTTGGGGGTAGAAAAATTCTGAGTGGTGAAATTTTATGGCAAATTTTATATGATCGCACTTTGCAAAGCCAACTATGCTAACGGCTGAGAATTTTAATAAGCAATAAGGGATCTCCTCATACGAGATTTTGCTTTGAATTCTACCAATTGAAATTAGTGCGTAAAATTATATATCATTACGATGCGCAAATCTTAGTAAGTAAAATTTACCGCCAAGTTTCGCAGCAAAATTCCGCAATTTAAAATTTCACAAAATTCTATCTCACAGAATTTTCAAGCAAAATTTACAAAGCATAATTTTAAAAAATCTGTCGCCAAGAAAACCAAAATTTCGCTAATAAAAAAAGGCTAGCCAGGAGGCTAGCCTTTATGCTACGAGCTTACGCAGATACTACCAATCGGTCTTTTGATTGTAAATATCGCGAATGTCTCCTGTACCTAGCTTGCTAGTCGAAGTGTCGCTAGTGCTATTATCCGCTGTGCTACCACCAGCGAATGATCCCACGTCATCTACTGTACCGGACTTGACTTGACCCTCTCCACCCCAGACTGTAGGTCTAACAGCTCTTACATTTACAGTAAGAGGATTGAAATACTGTGGCACACCAGGGAACCTGCTAGAGTAAGCTCCAGTAGTAGGAGGTACGGTAAACATAGTTCTCTGATTTTCAGCAGGCGTATGGATAAGCCATGGGTTAGTTTCAATACGTATCCTAGCCTGACCTGGTACAGTAGCCTGGATAGCTATATCTTCCTTGCCGCCGCTTACTACATTACCCCTGCGAACAGTTACGCCAGTAGGTGTAAAGCTAGTATAAGCGCTTACAAATTCTGCTCCTATATTATTTAAAGTAGCTCTAGTATTTACTACGAACTTCGTAAAATCAGTTAGGCTATGATCTTGAGCCGCTAGCACGGTAAATATATTCGAGCCAGGGGCTTCATAAGCAAGTTCTGCGCTAGGAGCAGGCATATTCGCGCACCTATCGGTTCTACCGCAATAGATCTGCGTATAAATAGGTACGGTTACCCCGGTTCTGGTAGTAGCCTGATACACCCTGGATCCTAGGCTCTTGTCATATGACGTACCATAGACGAATAGCGCATAAGTGCCTACGTTGTCACTATAGTCTATAACGGTTTTACCTGTTGCATAGGTTTTACTATTGGAATTAGCAGCGGCTATATAGGCAGCCTTACTTGCAGCTTTGGTCTCGCTAACCTTTCTAGTGATGAAAGCATTAAAGTTCTCTTGGGACAACTTTATATCATCTTTCTTATATTGCTCCGAAGTTGTATCCGAGATAGCATTGTATGATTTATCAAATTTTGACGGCCAAAAATTTTCGGCGATACTAACCGTGCCATTTCTGATATCAAAGTCACTAGCGTAGATGAGCACTGGAGTGCTAGGAGTTTTATGCATCCTAGCGAAATTAAAATACACAGTTGAACCAGGGGTCTGCCCCTCTCTAAATCCTTGTGCTAAAATCCTGAAATCCGTTGACTTAGAATCGTAATTAATTCCTGTGCCGCCTCTTGGTCTATTAATAAGTCCGCCTATTAATGAAGCATCAGAATAATAATTAAGCGCCGTTCTAAGCGGTATAGGCAAGCCGTAACCCGTATCGGCAGCAGAAGCAGCTTCCTCCCAACCTCCGGTAACAGTTGAGCTTAAGGTCCTTGCGTTATATGTATAGCATCTGCTATCATATCCCGTAGGGCCTAGGCAATCGTTAGAATTCCTAGCGAAAAACTGTGTACCACCAGGGATATTGTAGACAACGGTAGGTCTATTAGGATACGGCACGTAATTTGTATCTCCGCCGGTCCTTCTAGCGATAGCTGTGGAGCAACGTCCGTCGGCACTATTGCTTTGACAATCAAATCCAAAATTTAGCGCAAAATCAAGATCACTCGAAAATCCGCACACGGCTTGAGGAGTACCACCAACATCTTGCTTATATCCGTCATAAAGCGTAGCGATGACATCCTTATAAACTTTGTCAGATAGATACGCTACGGCATTGACTTTAAGTTTGGCAAGTTGGCTTATCTGACGCGTTACAGCTAAATTCTGTGCGGGATTTTCACCTGGATATACTACGACATTATTCTCAATATACGGATCATTAAAATATGTATATGCAGATGTTCCACCGGTGATATTATTATCGCCTACGCCGGTTGTTATACCATTATCAAGGCTTACGAGCGACACTCTGATACGATCCGGCTTGTAGCGCAATACAATATTATCGTTTATCGCTTTATCTTTGTTAGCAGCAAGCCTCATACCTACGTCGCAGCCTATCATACCTTTAGCATTAGGAGTATTGCTAGATGAATTAATAATACATTTAGCGCTATTCCACTTCTTAGAGTATGTCTGATCGGAGTAGGCATCCGTCCATGAGTTATCATAGACGCTTACCAGTACATCACCGACATTATAGTAGTTAAAAATTTTATCGGCATTTGCACCTAATCCTTCAGTATAAATAACGGCATTTTCTTTATCTTTATCCACAGAAGCTTTTCTAGACTGAGTCATCAAATATGCGCCTTGAGAATTGCCTTTGCCGCTAAATTTCGCTACACCTCCAGTCTCTACGATATCTCTAGCATTAAAATCCGCCCATAAGCTTACGGCATTTTTATCCCATACTCTTCTATACGATGCGTCGAATTTTGAGCTTGTACCATTTAATACGCACGAAACATCATCGCTCTTGCCAAAAGAGCCCTTTTTGATAGCCGATGGATCGATCTCGTATTTGCCTGTCTCGGCATTGTATTTAGCACCGGAATACTCTACTGCAGTACCGCCGTAGCAGCCGTCTTGCTTTACACCGCGTTTTAATGTAGTAGTGGCTGTTTTTCTATCGACATAATAAGACTGGGTATCTACATTAGCCACACATTCATTAGATATGAATGGGCGCAAGTAAGTCTGGATGCCACGGATCTTAGTTGATATATCTTGAGTATCGTCGGAATCCGTACCATAGCTTTTACGTAGATGATAGCGCTGATTACCTAGGTCGCCGCCAATTCTTGCAGTATAGTTAGGTACGCCGTTATCGCTGTAACTTCTAGCTGATATTACGTGCGCTAAAATATCTGCGTTCTGCTCATAGTCACCACCCACGCGAAGTTCGGTAGGATTATAAACATCGGTACTAACGCCTTTTTTAGTTATATCGCCACTAGCGGTAGTATCTACGATCTTGCTATATTTACCGGAATTATTTAGCGCATCGGTATCTACTTTGAAATACGCAGGGCGGAGTACGAAGTTATCGCTACCGCATATATGGAACGAGCCGTCTTTTGACATTTTAATTCCGAACTCATTGCTAGCCGTATCTATACTATTTTTAAGCTCATCCAGCTTCTTTTGTATAATATTATCCCAGATATCCTTCTTTTGTTCCGCAGTCAGACTTTTATTGCACCAATCAAAATCTTCATTGGCTTCACAATACCCGTATTGCTTCTTAAGCTCCCATTTTTTAAGCTCTAAATAGTAAGCCTTAGGATCCTCACTGTTTAAGTCCTTATCTTTTATATACTTATCTAAATCGGATCTCGAGGTAGCTTGCTCGTCAGGACGATAACTAAGCATAAATGTAAGACCTTGATACGCATCACCTATCTCTATATTATTTAGAGTTAAAATGCTCTTGTTTTTAAAATCTAATTCCTTATCTACAGAATAGGAATCGCCATTTAGCTTAAACGGAATTTTTAAGGTATCAGTTACTGATCGGCATGCATAAACTACGCTATTTTTCTTATCATCCTCACTGACTTTGTCTGACGTAGTAGCAGCATTTTTTGCCCTGATGACGGACAAATATAATTTTCCTCCCAAGCCAAATTTCTCAAGCTTTCTATCCTTGCTACCGATATATACGAGCTTACCTGTATTAGGATCTTTTTTAAAGTAAGGAGAATTCGCAGCCGCACCGATATAATCTGTACATTTACCGGTTTTATCGTCATAAGCCTTACAATATTGGCTCTCGTAATCTGGTCTAAAGATGAGTTTTGCATCAAAAGGCTTATCGGAGATTTGAGTATATAGCCTATCATCGTCGTCGCTATTACTAAAATTCTTATTTACTACTTGCAAACCACTTAGCGGCTGGATATCAACACTTTTAGAAACCTTCGTTGCATCGCATAGCTCAAGTTCAGAGGCACTATCCATATCTAGGACGACTCGCTGACCGCCGCCGATATCTAGACTCATCTTGTAGCTTAATGTCACGGCAGGAGCTTGAAGAATTTTTGCACCGGTATTAACGGTAGCGTTAAACTCACCATACGCCGCTTTACCTGGTCTCATTAGACCGCCCACCGGAGTAGTCGTGCCGGCTTTTATCTCGCCTGCGCCCTCACCGATATAGAATTTTAAGACATTATTATCTAGCGTCGTAAATTGCCTATCATTATAGATAGGGTCCGTGACATTTGGAGTGCCGCCATTTATGACATCTTTCATCGTCTTATATGCGCCCTTTTGACCATCGCGTAGATAGACCAGCTTCTCTGCGGCCGCTGCAGGTATGGTATTTGTAGTGGTAGTGATAGGATCGTTTATGGCTAGTTCATTATTTATAGTAGAACTATCTTTGGTATAGGCAGCGCCTGCCTGAGCAAAATCGATTGACACTACTGCACCTACAGCATCCTCGCTATTACCACCATTTAGTCTGTTTTCGAATTTCATTCTATAGTAGATATGCTCGCCCGCAACTACTGGATTTTTGATCTGCTCTGGCTTATTGTCGTCAATCTCAGTCTTACTATATCTGCTACCGATAACTTTGCCATTCTGCGGATCTTCATCTTTAGTTCTAAAGAATTTTACCCAGTTAGCGGCATTATATACCTCATACTGATAGCATAGTTGAGGAACATACAGATCTACTGATATTGCTATCATACTTATAAAGTTTTGATCGGATTGGTTGTTTGTTGAGTTATACGTACCACCCAGTTCCAACTTTATACTTGATTGCCCGTAGCCCATTTTATCGCTTATATCAAATTCATCTAAATCCACGGCGGCTGCCTGATCCGCTCCCTCGTAATGCTTACCTCTTAGGATTTCCGGTATCGCAGCATATCCACCATTTTCGCTTCTTAGCCTCATAATGGTACCGCCGAATATATTAGAATACCATTCGCTTCCGATTTGAGCCAATGCGTTTATTCCATTAGACCAAGCGGCATTAGGAGTATATAAAGTATCCATTTTACCGCCCGCTTTTTTATTCTCTACTCTAAAAAATTCCTTCGTCTTATCATTGCCGCTCATTTCAGGTCCAAGTTTCGCCTCGCCACCAAAACCTAAAAAACTAAGCTTAGCATTAACGCGACCGCTCCTAGGAGTGTAAAAGCCTTTTAACTCGGCTTTTACGTTTATAGATTCATTTGCGCCCGCCCAAGGTGTAATAGCTATAAAGTCACCATATACGGTTACGTTTTTAGGCTTGTAATAATCGTTTTTAAATTTTGCAGCCTCTGCGTAAGTAAACGGTTTCGCTACACCTACAGGATTAGCAGGGCTTTGTAAATCTGCCATTAGCTTATTTCTAGAGTCCAAGGTCTTATCATATACTATGATTACACCCCAGCCACCCCACATACCAAGTCTAATATTTTTTAACTCACCATTAATAAGGGCTGCACCGGCATTATCCCTACCATCACTAGCTACTATGTTTCCTACGGTAAAATCTATACTATCAGAGTAATCAACAAAGTTTGCCTTCACTTTATCCGTAATATCTGCAAAGCAGCCGTATTCCAAACGCATCTCTACCTTCCGAGGGTTAGGAAGATTTCTATAGCTAGCATTCTCCCTATAATTCCAGCCGGCTACGCCGTTACATCTATCCCTCGGGATATCTATAGGAGCAGTACTTGTTGCACTTTTTGAGCTTTTCATTCTAAGCTTAGCCCATTTATACCATTTCGCAAACTTAACTCCGTCGCCATTTCCTACGTATTTATCCCATCCCTCATTGATAAGCTCTCTTGCCTCTCTTACGTTACCTTGCCAATACAAAGCTGCAAAAACGATATCATCTTTAGTAATACCCTTAGGTAGTTTTAGAGTCGATTTGGAGCTATTTAGATAAAAGGCGCCCGCCGAAGTATCTGGATCCTCTTTTAAATAATGACCGTTTGCGCCAGCTATAAAGTTTTTATCCACTCCTTTTGTAACTCCGTCCCAATCAAAACTAAGCACTGTATTTCCGGCTACGGCATAGTCTCCAAATACATAGGTACCGGGACCGCCAAATCTAACTACAGGGGTTTGATTTTTCCAATCTCGAATACCACTAAAATTCCATGTTCCACAATGATTATGACCGGCGCCATCTCCACATTCACCGCTTGAATACCAATACCAATGCGGATCACTACTATTGATCACGCCACTATCAGGGTATTCCCAAGGATCTATAACGGCGGGATTGATCTTAATATTGGGTCTATTAT
>NZ_CALIIU010000005.1 GCF_938017775.1 uncultured Campylobacter sp. | reverse complement strand
GTAAATTTAGGAATTAAATTTAACTTTTCTATTCGAGTTTTTATACTTTTGCGGAGTTTGCAAGCCTAATATAATGCCGATAAAATCGGCAAAATTTCATTTTTAAGCAATTAGAAAGAGCTTTAAATTAATTATTTCGCAGCAAGTTGCCTAGCCGCCTATTATTTTTGATCTTCCGCTTCTTTACTAAATAAATTTCTTTTATATTCTTTATAGTCTTTAGTTAGCCTCTCGACTTCCTCTTTAGATATATGGAAGTTGGGATTTTTTATATGCTTTCTATTTGCTGCAAATTCTATTTTATCAATTTTTTTTTGCCCTACCGCAAATAGTATATACTCTTTAATATTTTTAAAGGTAGCATTCTTGTCGGAACAATGTTTTTGCAAAAATGCTGAGTCAAACATACTTCCCATTTTATAGTATCCTACGGCTATATCATACCTATATGCTTCATAGCACTTATCATCATACATTCTTTTTAAAAATTCATCATTCGGGATTCCGCCTATATCATATTGCAAAAGCAGATCTATCATAGCTCCGGGTTCGGGCACGTCCAGTAGATCGCCATATACCGACATATAAAGTCTAAACTCCTCTACCCCATACTCCTTGTTAGTATTTTTTATATTTTTATAGCCGGATATCTCCTCTAGTTTATTTGAAACGGAGACCTCTCCCATATTGAAAGTGGAGTAGGTATACGGTCTATAACCGCTCTCTAGCACCATTTTCATTATATCGTACATATTGTTTCTAACTAGGTGGGTGATAAAATAATATGGCTCGCCTCCGCCGCTAAAAAGAACCTCTTTCGTGCGGTAATGTATGATCGGCGTAGCGTTTTCGTCAAAGCTTACAGAATCTATCCAGTTTTCGACATCCATAATGCCGTAGGTTTCCTGCACGATCTCTACTTCGTCAAACTTAACTCCGCTATCCAGCAAAAGCTTGACCGACTTAGTGGCGTTATTTTCCATAGCGTATGCCATAGGAGATAGCTCGTAATTATCTTTCTTATGAGGATCGGCTCCCATCTCTATCAGCTTTTTTGCGGTTTTTTCATCATCGTAAAAGCTAGCATACATCAAAGGGGTAACGCCGAAATGAAGAGGGGTATCTGCGCTTATATTATTATCCTGCATAAATTTTAAAATTTTATCCGTATCTTGTGATTTTAAACTCCTGCGCAAAAGTTCCATCGTGGGGTTATCTCTAACCTCCTCTTCGTCTATATCCCAATATCTATAGCCAACTGCGTTTATCTCCTTTTGCGTTACATATTTGGCAAGCTCGGAGTTAGGATCTACTTTGGTATTTGCAGTGACGGTATAGTGAGAGGAAGTT
>NZ_CALIIU010000004.1 GCF_938017775.1 uncultured Campylobacter sp. | reverse complement strand
AAAATTTCACTCGCCGCGTGTGAGGCGGAATTTTAAAATTTCAAAATTCCGCGCCGCGAAATTATCGCCCGCCATAGAATTTCGCGCGGTAGCTTTAGGATAAAATTTATAGTTCTGCGCGAGCGCGCGGACGAAGTGCACGCCTATGCCCTCGTCCGCGTAGATGACGTTGCCGATACCCAGTACCAGCACTCTCAAGCGTGCTCTTCCTTTTTAAATTTATAGCCGCTTACGATCGCATCCATCGCGCCGTCCCTGCCCTTGACGGCGTTAAAGACCGCCATATAGACGTGGATCGGCACGAAGATTATGATGATATTCATGCAAAGATGATGTATCATTCGCACTTCGCTTAGACCGCCCATCGCAGCTTCCAGCGGGCGTAAGAGCCCGTATAGCGCGCCGCCCAACCCCTCGTGATAGACGTGAATGTATAGAATCATTCCCGTTAGACAGATTACGAACAGCACTAGATAAAAGCCCAGATATGATATAAACTGCAATGGGTTATAAACGCCGCGAAGATGCGGGTGCTCGCCCAAAAAGATATAGTATTTGATCTGGGCGATCCAGACGCGCGGGCTAAAAAAATCCTTGATGCTTAAAAGCTCTTTTCTGCTCTTTTTGTCGAAGAAGAAAAGATAAGTTTTAAAGATTGCTGCGCCGATCATCGCAAAGCCGAAGATCAGATGCACGAATCTAAATTTAGCCTGCATGAAAAGTACCGGCTCTGGGCTTACCTCGGGCGCGGTGAAAACAAAGGCGATGTAATATCCGGTGATCACCAAAATCGTAATGCAAAGCGCGCGCAGCCAGTGCGTGAGCCTAAGACCGATGGAGAACTCGTATTCCGCAAATCTTTTTTTCATCGTTTATCCTTTGCTGGGATCTACCCTATAGCAGCCAAGTTCCGCTCCTTTGGCGTCCATTACGTGCACGGCGCAAGCGATGCAAGGATCGAAAGAGTGGATGCGGCGGATGATCTCTAGCGGCTTGGAAAGATCGGCGAGTTTCAGCCCGATCAAGCAGGATTCGTAAGCGCCCATAGCGCCGTCTTTATCCTTTGGCGTGGCATTCCAAGTAGACGGCACGACCGCCTGCCAGTTTTTGATGACGCCCTTTTCGATCCTGCACCAGTGGCTAAGTGCGCCGCGCGGCACATGACCGATATAGCGACCTTTGTACTCTTTGGAGTTATCGATTACATATTTTGCGCAGGTCTGCGTATCGCCGCTTTTGATATTTGCAATTAAATTTTCTAGCGCAATCAGTCCGTTGTCGGCTACGACTTTAGCCTCGATCATACGGCATGCCGTTCGTCCAAGCGTCGAAAATACCGCCTCAAGCGGCAAGCCGGCGTCTTTTAGGAATTGATCCACGACCTTTACTACGCGCTCATTTTTCTTGGCGTAATTTACTACGATATTGGCAAGAGGCCCTACCTGAAGCGGTTTGCCGTCGTATCGCGGAGCCTTGATCCAGGTGTATTTGCCCTGGGTATCGAGCACCTTCGTATGCGCTTCTTTGCCGTGCGCGTCAATGCTCTGTCCATCCTTAAGGCCCGTATAATTCGGCTCTTGCTCGCCGTCGTAAGGATGAAGCGCCGCATCGTTTTTATACCACGCATGCGTTGCCTCCTCGGTGATCTTGTTTTCATCAAGCTCCAAAACCTTGCTAATATCGCCGTTCATAATCATGCCGCTTTGAAATAGCCATTCGTTCTTTGAAAGCTGAAATTCTTGGTGAGTCCATAAATTTGCCACGCCGATATCGTTTAGCACGCTAGGCTCGTTGCCGTAAGCCTTAGCAGCCATTACGAGATCAGGATAGTAGGCGCGATTTACGAAGTCTGCGACCTCTTTAAATTTAGACATATATTCGCCAAGTCTCGCAGGACTTAGGATATCCATTACGCAGGTGACGCCGCCTACGGTGAGGCTTTGCGGATGAGGCTGTTTCGCACCGAATATCGCCATCATCTGAGCCGCCGCGCGCTGAATGCGCAAACACTCAAGATAGTGCGAAAGAGCGATCAAATTTTGCTCCGGGCTAAGCTTATATGTTGGGTGGCCGAAATACGCGTTTGCAAACGGCCCGAGCGCGCCTTTTTTCACGAAAGCGCCCACGCGATCTTGCACCTCTTTTAGTTTATCCGCACCGCACGCATAAGGGGTATCGCAGTATTTAAACGCCTCCTCGCTCGCTTTTTTAGGATCGGCGCTAAGAGCGCTTACTACATCTACGAAATCAAGCCCGTGGAGTTGATAAAAATGCACCGGGTGATCGTGTAAAAATAGCGCATTAGCCATCAGCGTGCGCGTCAGCAAGGCATTTAGCGGCGGAGTGATACCAAGGGCGTTTTCTACCGCGACGATGCCCGCTTTGTAATGCGAGAAGGTGCAGACGCCGCAAATTCTTTGCATAAAAAATCCCGCGTCGCGAGGATCTCTGTTTTTTACTATGGTCTCAAGCCCGCGCCATAGCGTCGAGCTACTATAGGCTTCACGTACGACGTTTTCATCATCCACTACGACCTCTATTCTTAAATGTCCCTCTATTCTGGTTATCGGATCGATTACGATTCTTTGCGACATGATTATTCCCCTTTATCTTTCTTAAATGACGCAATCGCCGCGTGTGCCGCTACCGCAACACCCGTGATCGCTAAAATCCCGACACCTATCTTATCAGCGGTAGCATCAGCACCGAGCCCGCCGAAAACGCTTTCGTAAAGGCGATCTGCCAAAGGCTCCTCAAAAGGTCCCATATGATCCCAAAAATCAGGCTCCGAGCAGCCTATGCAGCCGTGACCAGCCTGTACCGGCCAGCTAGTGTGGGAGTTGAAGCGCTCGCGCGAGCAGTTGTTAAATGTATAAGGACCCTTGCAGCCTACTTTATAAAGGCAATATCCATCCTTCGCGCCCGCATCGCCGAAGCTTTCTACAAACTCGCCCGCGTCGAAATGTCCGCGGCGCTCGCATAGATCATGTATTCGTAGCCCGTAAGCCCATTTCGGTCGGTTATAAACGTCAAGGCTTGGAAGCGTGCCGAAAAGGATGAAATTTAGCACGTTGCCGACGATATTTTTTTCGCTAGGCGGACAGCCCGGGACGTTGATGACGGGTTTGTTTATGATTTTGTCCAAACCTACGGCGCCGGTCGGATTCGGAGCTGCGGCTTGGATACCGCCGAAGCTCGAACAGGTGCCGATCGCAAATATCGCCGCAGCGCCCTCGGCAGCGTCTTTGCAGTGCTGAGCTCCGCTCTTGCCCTCAGGACCCACGGTTAGGAAAAATTCATTCTCGCCGCTTGGAATTCCGCCCTCTACCATCAAGATATAGCGCCCCTTGTATTTTTCGATCGCGCCCTCTAAATTTTCCTCGGCTTGCCAGCCTGCGGCAGCCATTATCGTCTCGTGGTATTCTAGGCTGATGTAATCGAATATGAGGCTGTCGATGCTAGGCGTCTCGGTGCGTAGCAAGCTCTCGCTACAGCCCGTGCACTCCGCCATATGAAGCCAGATCACCGGCAGGCGATCCGCAAGCTCCGCAGCTCGTGCCACACTCGGTGCAAATGCTGCTGGAAGCCCTAGCATCGCGGTCATCGCTCCGCTCCATTTCATAAAATCGCGGCGCGAAAAGCCCTTGCTTTTAAGCCTTTCTTGTATGCTTTCCTCCGCTTTTATTCGCGGCAAACGCTCAACGGCATCAAGTCTAGCCGAAATTTGAGCCAAATCAACCATAATGTCCTCCTGAAATTTAGGATATTTTTAAATGGCATTCTATCAAAATTTAGAATTTATGCACCTTAAATTTCGTTAGATTTAATTAAAATTTTATATTTATTCATCGTCTAGTAGGTTTTAAATTTAAAAATAAAAGGCGGATTAAAATTTAGCGCTGCGGATGAAACTTTAAATTACGGCGGAAA
>NZ_CALIIU010000003.1 GCF_938017775.1 uncultured Campylobacter sp. | reverse complement strand
TGTCAGAATTTACGCTTTGGAATTTATATTTGACCTTAAATGGATTTTCCGTGAAATATTTACTCGTTGTCTCATCATAAATTCGCCTTATATCAAGCTCGATTTCTCTACCTTTATAATAAAGCAGCCAAATCTCCTCTCCAGTATATCCGTCTCTTGGATCAGGTAGATGCGGGCTACAAACAAAGATAAGCCAAATATCTCTTTGCCTGTCGATTACCCAGTCTAACCACTTTATTTCATCAGGCCCCTGTGGATCATAATGATATTTTGCCAAGCACTGATCTACACGATTTATAATATCATATTTCTTAATATCCTCTTTAGAAATATATTCCGCTACAAACGCCATCTAGCCCTCCTTGAGAAATTCTATAATTTAAATTAAATCGCTTGTATATAGACCAAACAAAGACGAGAGCTCAAATTTAATGTCTTTGTCGCTCAACAATTTATTATTCGGCACTGCAATAATGCCCGATTTAAACCTATACAATATATACTTTTTAAATTTAAATCCATTGAGCGCCAAGAAAATGAAATGATGTAGCATGGTGATTAAAAAGAATATTGGACTTGCCAAATACCTAACCATTCTCTTTCTCCTATTTTTTATATCTTTGATCCATATATTTACGTCTTGCTCATTGTATGGTATCAACGCCCAAGTTACCGATACGAGATCGTCTTTTTGCAAAATTTCGGTTTTAAATTTCATATGTTCGTCTATATGGTCGAATGAAATTTTATCATCATAAAATTTTGTAAAAAACTTATTACAAAATTCTTGATAGGCTATTTTTATCTCCCAAAATGTGCAAAATAAAATTCCGAAAATCCCTAGCGTTAATGACGCTCTTCTCATCATTTCTTTATGCGGATCCAGCTCCGGCGTTAAATTTAGCAAGACAAAAGACAAGAATATAAGCACGCACATTATTTTATTTGATATAGTAAGCCTAAAAAAGTAGTCGTTTTCTATGATTATCAGCTCTTTCTCGAAGTCTTTCATAATATCTCCCTGTTTTAAAATCGCGCATGATTTTACCTTAACGGCGCTTTGCGAGGGATTAAAATTTTAGCCTTGCCGCACCTCATTAAATTTTTAAAATTATATTTCTATGCATATGTCTATTATTCAAAGACAAACTTCCCGCCCGTTTTCGATAGAATTTTAAAATTTTGATTTAAATTTCTAGCCCATGCAGAAAACGCGCTTTAATCCAAAAAGCATAGAAAAACGCAGCCTTGCACAGAAATTCAAGCGCTTTGTCGCTCGTCACCTCTTTTAAATTTAGCGTCCAAAAATACGCAGAATTTCACGCCGTATAAGTAGAAAATCCAGCTTATGTAGATCCACAGAAAGAAAAATAGCGCGACCGAAAACGAGCCGTAGATGCTAAGATAGGTTTTGTTATAAAAGACGTATTGCGCAAAAACCAGTCTTGAAAGCCACCATAAAATCGATGCTACGAGCGATGAGGCAAGCACCGCTTTTGCGCGGATCTCGCGGTTGATCGCCGTAGCATAAGTAATCGCAAAGATCCCCCAAACGATTAAGTAGGGTAGAATTTTAAGCAAATTTATCCAGCTCGTAAACTCGGTTTTATTTAGTAGCTCCTGAAGCTCGCCGCTGATATAAAACGATGCTCCAAGCCCCACAGGAGCGAGCGTCATCAGCGTCCAGTAGGTGCTTAGGCTCTTAAAAAAGCTTCGCTCGGGTGAATGCGAAATGCGCGCGATAATCGCTTCAAAGTCTCCGAAAAACAACACCGACGTAACTAACACTGCGCAAAAGCCCGTTACGCCAAGGCTTAGCCCGTTTGCCATAAATTCCTCGATATAGTGCGCCATGCTCGCTTGATTTGCAGGCAGGAAGTTTGAAAAGATAAAGCCCATAATCTTATCGTAGTAGCCTTTAAAGCTTGGTAGCTGCATAAAGACGCTAAGCGAGACCATCAGCACCGGCAGTAGCGCCAGAATCGTGTGAAAGCTAAGGCTTGATGCATGGTGCATGAGCTCGGTATCGTAGAGGCGGAAAAAATTTTTAAGTCGGTTTTGCACTTGCATAAGCGCGGGTATTAGTTTTTTCATACGGGCGATTTTACATTAAAATTTTAGAATTTCATATAAATTTGCGCAATTTTTCTTTTGTATCGTGGTATATCGTCTATAAAATTTAAAGCTAAAAAATGCGACTACAAATATATAAATTTACATCTCGAATTTAGTCTAAATTTAGGAAAGTTTTTCTAATATGCTAAAAAATAATATTAAATATATCCATAACGAAGGGAAAATAATGGAACGAAGGAAAACGATGAAATTTAAAATTTCATTAGCGGCATGTATGTGTCTGCTATGCAGCAGTTTGGCTGCAGCACAAAGCGGCAGTAATTCTGCGCCTGAAAAGTCGCAGAATATGGGCGTAATCGAGGTAAATTCCGTCGGCGATAATATCAGCGAGAGCGGCATCGACGAGGGCTTTTTGAGCAAAAACGTGCAGCAAGGCATGCTTGCTGGCAAGCGCGCTTTAGATCTTCCCTATCAGATCAACACGATCAGCAAGGAGATCATGAACCACCAAGGCGTCACCGGCTACGAGGAGGCGGTCAAATATTTCCCGTCCGCGCAGATTCAGATGCGCGGCGGCGCTACGGTCGGACGCCCGCAGACGCGCGGCTTTGAGGGCAGCGTCGTAGGCAACAGCTTCTGGGACGGCTTTTATACGATTTCGACGACGGCGATTCCGATGGCGATGTTTGAGAGTTTTCAGGTACAAAACGGCGTCGCAGGCTCGCTCTACGGCGCGCAAAATCCAGTGGGCATTTTCAGCTACACGCGCAAGCGCCCGGTAAAAGATCAATACATCATCTGGAGTGATTATATGTCGCGAAGCAATCTGGGGCTTGGTCTTGATCTATCCGATAAATTTGAAAAATTCGGCTACCGCACGGTGTTTTACGGATCAAACGGCGACAGACAACCGAAGGGCTCAAATTTGCAGCGCCGCCTAGCCAGCGTCACGATGGAATTTTATCCGACGGGCGATCTTACTTTTGAAACCGCGGCTAGCTATTATGAGCACAATACCAAGGGCTTTGCGGGGCAGTTTGCTCTTGGCGTGCGAGACGGCAAGATCGTAGACGGCATGGAGCTTCCAAAGGCGGTGGATTCTTCAAAACGCGGTCTTGGTCAGAGCTTTGGAGGTATGCATCTAAAAACCACTACCGCAAGCGCAAAATTTAAATTTACGCCTACCGATAAATGGTATTTAGAGGGCGGCTTTCAGTTTCAGCGCGCCGATCGTGATACTCATGGAGTTGTAAATTATATCTTGCCTAGCACACATCCGCAATATACAAAGCCGGGCGATTATCAAACCAGACACAGCGGCGGTGCTACGGCGGCATATAGATTCGATCTGCCAAGCGGCTATCTCAAGGCTAATACGCAGTTTAACACGGGCGATATCGAGCACGATTTCAGCGTGCAGACTAACGGCTATCACTGGACGCAGGATAGATATAAAAACGCGAGCACAAACTACACCTCGCCTACCATAGGCAATATCTACGATCCTAAAATTCTAAATTACACCGGCGCTAGGCGCGGAAGTGGGCTGTATCACTATGCGGTTTTGGATATGTATAACGTCTCGGTGTTAGACGATATCACGATAAACGATAAATTTGACGTGATGCTAAGCGCATCTAAGGCGTGGATGAGGCAGGAATCCTACAATGCCCGCCAGCAAAGACTTGTTAAAGCCTATAGCGATTCCGGCTATAGTTGGGCGAGCAGCTTGATCTTCCATCCGATAGAGGACGCTAGCATCTACTACACCTATGCAGATAGCTTGCAGCAGGGCTCTACCTATGTTTATAATAGCGGTCCGCATAACGGTGAGGTTGCCTCTACGTCGCCGTATCGCTCCAAGCAGCACGAGATCGGCGCTAAGATTCGCGTAGCCGATATGATCGATTTTAGCGTGGCGTATTTTGATATACGTCGTCCGATTGCTTACTTGAATAGTTCTACGGGGATCTACGGCATAAATGGCGAGCAGCGCAACCGCGGATTTGAGTTTATGAGCGGCGGACGAATTACGCAAAATTTAAGCGTGCTGGGCGGCTTTACCTACATCGATCCTAAGATGCATAACGTAAGCATCGCGGGCGCTAATCGCAAGGTCGCAAACGGCATCCCTAAACTAAACGCAAATTTAATGCTTGATTACGTGATCCCGGGCACCGATAAGCTTGCGATCAGTACGAATTTCCACTACACTAGCAAGATGTATCTGGATGATCTAAACACTCAGCACACTCCTAGCTTTTTCGTTACCGATCTTGGTATCAGATATACGAGCGAGCGTCTTTTGGGCGATAAGACTACGCTGCGCTTCAACGTAAATAACGTATTTAACAAAAAATACTGGGCGGGAATGTATCCTGCGAGCGCCGACGGTGCGGGCGGTCTTAACGTAACTAGCGTGCTAGGCTCGGCAAACGGCGTGACGCTCGGCGAGAGCAGAAGCTTCATGCTCTCTGCGGAGATAAAATTTTAAAATCTAGCGAGTTTAAAATTTTTGCTTAAGCGGCGCGAATGATTATGGCGCCGCTTTTAAATTTATGAAATTTTATCGCTCTAAGCGGCGAGATTAAATTGAACGAGGCTTGTTTTAATTCATTTTAAAATTTAAGCCTCGGATTTTGGAATTTTAAACATTGATTTTAAAATTTCGATCTTTAAATTTTTAAGTCGCCGCGCCTTAGCTTGCTCACAAAATTTATCTACGCGCGGTTTAAAATTTAGCCGTTTTTGGTTATAATCTTTGCAAAACCACGAAACGGAGAGCAATGAAACAAGTTTTAATCATCGCAAGCGGAAAGTTTGCACGCCATTTTTTATCCAAAGTTTGTAAAATCAAAGATGTCATCAGATCGTATCGCGTCATAGCTAAAAATATGGATGCCGTGCCCTCAGAGCTTGAAAACGAGTCAAATTTTTCGGTCGAAATTTTCGATCCTACGAGCATTGAGCGGTTGCGCGTGGTGCTAGCAGAAAAGGAATTTGATCGCTGCATAATGATAATGGATGATGAATTTGACACTAAAGTAACGCTTGAAAATTTAAAGACGCTCGCTCCGGATTTAGAGCTTTACGTGGCCGATTTTTGGGGACTTTTGCGCGAGAATAAAAATGAAGCTCACGTAAAAATCGTAAATACCCTCGCGCTAAATTCCTCGCGTTTCATTGGCTTCTTGCCCGATAGCCCCGTTTTTGCTGATAACATCGGGCTTGGACGCGGAGAGATAATGGAGGTAAAAGTGCCCGTAGGAAGCTCGTTTGCGTATAAAAAAATCAGTACGCTTTCTAATGCCAAATATCAAATTCCGATGATCTACCGCCACAACAATTACATCGTAACGACACCCGGCTCGCGGATATATCCGAATGATACGATCTTAGTCGTGGGTGAGCCTAGTGCGCTGCGAGCGGTGTTTGCTGAAGTAAAAAAGCAAAGCGGGCAATTTCCATCGCCATTTGGGCTAAATATTTTCGCGCTAATTGATATGAAAAAAATGAGCGACGACGAGATAGCTAGGACGGTTAGAGCGCTTGAGTTTTTGGATTTGCATATTAGAAATCATAAAATTTATCTGCGAATTTTAAATCCTTTGCTAAACGACACTTTTAGCGAGCTTAAAGCGCTGTGTGAGCGGGATAAATTTGAAATTCTCATCGATTACTCGGGCGAGCTAAATTTAAAGCGCGACGTGAGCGAAAATAAAGCAGGCTTGGTAGTTTGCTCAAGCGGAGTTTTCGAGGCGAAAAAAGCAGCACTTAAAGCGCTTGAAATCCCCGTGCTAAGCCTTGGAGAGGGCGAGCTAAAAGATGTGCGTAAAAGTGTCGTGCTAAGTGCCGGCGAGCGGCTTCGCGAGGAATCAAGTATCGTCTTTGACATAAGCTCGCAGCTAGGGCTAGACGTGTATTTGTATCTTTTCGGCGAGAGTGAAAAAGGCGAGTTTGCGCAAAGCTACGTGAGCTTATCGAAGCTTTTTAAGCAAAGTTTATTCGTGATTCCTTGCGAGCGACAAAATCCGATTTTAGCGCTAGGCAGCGAGCGAGATCTGCTGCAGTTCGTGCCATTTAATGATAGAATTTTGGCGCGCAAGCTCACATCTATTTTCAATCAGGATTTGGATCAGATGTATTTTAAGCTCGGCAAAAATCATCAAATTTTTATCCCCGGCGATTACGGGTATGAAAAGTAATCGAAATTTATGTTACAATTACCCAAAAATCAAAGGCTAGCGTATGAAAATCGATCTTAATTTAGGTAAAAAATACAGCGTTTTTATCGACGAATTGCAAGAGATCAAGCTCAAAGGCAAGGTAGCGATCATCACAAATCCCAAAGTAGGCGGGCTGTGGCTTGATTTTTTATTGCAGCGGTTGAAATGCGAGCAAAAATTTATCATCACGATCCCAGACGGCGAGGAGTATAAAAATACCGCGAGCGTGGAGCAAATTTTAGAGCAGCTTTTTAGTTCCAAGCTTGATCGCAAAAGCACGCTCATCGCCCTTGGCGGTGGTGTCATTAGCGATATAACGGGCTTTTGCGCGAGCATTTATGAGCGTGGCATCGATTTTATCAATATTCCGACGACCTTGCTAGCGCAAGTGGATGCAAGCGTCGGCGGCAAGACGGGCGTGAATAATCGCTTCGGCAAAAATTTAATCGGCTCCTTTTATCAGCCGCGCGCGGTTTATTGCGAGAGCAAATTTTTATCTACTCTTCCTGCGCGAGAGTTTGCCGCAGGCGTAGCAGAGGCCGTAAAGATGGCGGTATGCTTTGATGCTGAGCTATTTAAATTTTTCGAGACGCACGATCTGAAAAACGCCGGTGAAATTTCGCACGTAATCGCTCGTTGCGTGGAGATTAAAGCAAACGTCGTAGAGCGAGACGAGCGCGAAAGCGGCGTGCGTGCGGTGTTAAACTACGGGCACACCTTCGCTCACGCTATCGAAAAAATTACTGATTATAAAAAATTTTTGCACGGCGAGGCTGTAGCGGTCGGTATGGCGATGGCAAACGCTTTGGCGCGGCGTCTCGGTAAACTAAGCGGCGAACAGGAGGAGCAGATCCGTAAAGTGCTTCAAAAATTCGCGCTTCCGATAAAATTTCACGTAGAGGATGCGGCAGAATTCTACGAGCTGTTTTTTCTCGATAAAAAGAGTGAAAACGGCAAGATAAAATTTATCCTGCCCGACGGCATCGGTAAATTCTACACTTCCAAAGAGATCGCAAAAGATGAAGTAATCGCAGCGCTGAAAGAGTTTGAATGAGAGCGCTTGCGGCTATTTTTTTGATTTTTAATCTTGCATTTTGCGAGGCAAATTCTACGCTCTCCGCCGCGCATACGCGCTTAGAATCTAACGCTAGCTCTGCCGCTAGTGAGAAGAAAGATGAAAATTCCAAGCTATCCGCGTCGCTAAAAGATCAGATCCGTGTTATTGACGATGAGATCAAAAATAATATCTGGATCTCGCGCTTTTCAAATTTCATCGGCTATCAAAATTTACAAAAGCAATCCAGCCAGCTCGAAGCGGAGCTAAAAAAGAACGCCGGCACCGATAAGATCGCAGAGATTCAAAAAAGACTTCGCGCCGTAAAAGAGCAGCTCATACTGCTAAAAGAGTATGAAAAATCCCCGTTTTTAGATATCATCGCGATGCCTGAAACTCCCGAGCCTGCGCGCATTACAAATCCTTTTTCGATAATTTCCGGTTTTTCTACGATTAGAAATTTGCAAGCTCAAAAGATGGAGCAGAAAAATGCTATCGAAAATATCAAAGCTTTAATCGATAAACTTGAAGCAAAAAGGGCGCTATATGAGCGTTTGATGCAGATCGATGCGGACGCAAGCGCTGTGGCGGAGCTTAAAAGCTTAGATTACGAGCTTAGCGAGTTTAGCTCCGCGTACGAGATCGCGCAGACTACGTACGACGTTTACGAAAAAAAGATCAACTCTCAAATCGCCGTGCAGACCGCCGATATAAAAGCGCAGATCAAGCGTGCGGGAAACATCGCCGTATGGATACTCGTAGTCATCGCGCTGTCGCTTTTCTGCAAGGTAGTGGCGAAAAAATATATCAAAAACGACGAGAATTTCTACATCGTAAATAAAGCTATCAATGTTTTAAATTTCACGCTGATTGCGCTGATACTGCTCTTTTCTTACATCGAGAATATGACGCATTTCGTGACGGTTCTGGGCTTTGCCTCGGCAGGTCTTGCGATCGCGATGAAAGATATGTTTATGAGCTCCTTAGGCTGGCTTACGATCGTGCTTGGCGGCAGCTTTCGCGTGGGTGATCGCATCAGGGTGCATAAAAACGGCGAGACCTACGTAGGCGATATCATCGATATTTCGGTGCTTAGGATGACTATTTTTGAGGACGTTACTATGACTACGTGGAGAGAAAATAAACGCGCGGGCAGGGTAATTTTCATACCGAATAATTATATTTTTACCGATCTTATCTCAAACTACACCCACAGCGGGCTTAAGACGGTCTGGGACGGCATCAGCATACTTTTAACATTTGATAGCAACCATAAAAAGGCGATGTATCTTATAAAAAACATCGTGCGGAAGTATTCCAAGGGCTACACCGACATCGCCAAAAAGCAGATGGGCAAGCTTCGCTCGCAATACAGCATTAAAAATCCAAACGTCGAGCCTAGAATTTTCAGCTTTTTTGAGCCATACGGCATTGAAATTTCGGTTTGGTATATGACGAACTCTTACGCGACGCTCGGGCTTCGCAGCAACATCTCGGCTGAAATTTTAGATGCGCTAAGAAGCGAGCCCGATATCAAGATCGCCTATCCTGCTTACACGCTTTTTAACGGTAAAAATTATGCGGCTGCGGGCGGAAATTTTGCGGCGCAAGATCTCGGCTCCGAGCAGCAAGGCTCACAAAATTTAAACGCAGCGGCGCAGGGTGCGGGCTTTGCCACAGGAAGCGGATCCGGGAGCGAAATTTGAAAATTTATTTTAAAACGTTCGGGTGTCGCACAAATATATACGACACGCAGCTTATCAAAAGCAACCTCAAATCGGGCGAGATCACGCACGACGAGCAGGGCGCGGATGTCGTCGTGATAAACTCCTGCACCGTTACGAACGGCGCCGACGCAGACGTGCGGAACTACGTCAATAAGATGAACCGCCTCGGTAAAAAGATATTGCTAACCGGCTGCGGCGCGGTTTCGCGCGGTGAGGAGCTGTATAAAAACGGCGCGGTCTTCGGCGTGTTTGGGATGTCGCAAAAGGAAAAGATCGACGAGTTTTTGGGCTCGGAGTCAAAATTTTACGATATCGGAGGTCTTGACGGCGTCGAAAAAAACCTGGTAAGCGACTACGAGGATCACACCAAGGCCTTTATTAAAATTCAGGAGGGGTGCGATTTTAACTGCAGCTACTGCATAATCCCCTCGGTGCGCGGCCGCTCGCGCAGCAGCTCTGAAGACGCGATCTTAAAAGAGGCGGAAAGCCTTGCCGCAAACGGCTTTAGCGAGATCGTGCTAACCGGCACCAATATCGGAAGCTACGGCAAAGCCGCAGGCACGAGCCTCGGCGCGCTGCTTCAAAAGCTGGGCGCGATCCGCGGAATTCGCCGTATCCGCTTAGGCAGCATCGAGCCCTCGCAGATCGATGAGAGCTTTCGCGAAATTCTATCCGAGCCGTGGCTGGAGCGGCATCTGCATATCGCGCTTCAGCACACTTCGCAAAAGATGCTTAGCATAATGCGCCGCCGAAATTCCGCGCTAAGGGATTTGGAGCTTTTTTGCGAGCTTGCGGAGCGTGGGTTTGCGCTGGGGACGGACTTTATCGTAGCTCACCCGGGCGAGAGCGAAGAAATTTGGCTCGAAGCGGTAGAAAATTTCAAAAAATTTCCGCTCACGCATCTGCACGCCTTTATCTTTTCGCCGCGGCAAGGGACCGCTTCGGCGTCGCTAAAAGGCCGCATAGACGGCAAAACGGCTAAGGCGCGGCTGAAGATGCTGCAAAACATAACGGCGCTGAATAATTATAAATTTCGCCTTTCGCACAAGGTGCCGTTAAATGTGCTGATCGAGCGGAAAAACGGAGAGTTTTATGAAGGATATGATCAATTTTATGATAAAATTTGGATCAAAAGCGATGAGGATTTGTCGAAAAAATGGATGGAGATAAGAGATTATGAGGTTAAATTTGATGGAAATTTTGCATAAAATCAAAAAGAGCAAGCTAAATATAATTCTGATTTTTTTAGTGCTGCTTATCGTTTTGCTCTTGATCGTTTATTTTAAAGACGATTCGCGATACATCACCGAGCGCGAATTTAGCGAGCTAGTCCGCGCAGATCAGATCAAGCGCGCGCATATCGAGGACGGTACGTTAAGCTTTGTTTACGACGGCAAACGCTATAAAATTTTAACCGATATCGTTAATTTAAAAGAGCTCTCCAACCACGCTTTGATTACAAAGGAAGAGGATAGCGGAAGCGGCGGTATCAGCGCGATTTTGGTGATTTTTACGTTCGCATTTTTTCTCTTTGTATATTATTTTGAAACCGTTTTGGCTAGACGCCGCAGGATGGACGGCGCCGCGCGTCAGAGCGCTAGCGCAAGCGGCGAGCTCGGCGATCTTTCGCCAAGCGTTAGCGACGTGAGATTTAGCGACGTCGCGGGCATCAGCGAGGTTAAAGACGAACTCATAGAGATTGTGGATTTTTTAAAAAATCCCGCAAAATATCGCAATTTCGGCATCAAGCTGCCGAAAGGAATTTTAATGATCGGCGAGCCCGGCGTCGGTAAAACGCTAATTGCAAAAGCCGTAGCGGGCGAGGCGGACGTGCCGTTTTTTTACCAAAGCGGCGCAAGTTTCGCCGAGGTCTTTGTGGGCGTCGGCGCTAGGCGGGTTCGCGAGCTGTTTGCGAAAGCCAAATCCTGTGCACCCGCGATTATTTTTATCGACGAGATTGATGCAGTCGGCGGCAAGCGCGGTATAGGGCGCAACGACGAGCGGGAAGCGACGCTAAATCAGCTGCTGACTGAGATGGATGGATTTGAGGAAAACAGCGGCGTGATGGTAATCGGCGCAACCAACAAAATAAATTTGATCGACGACGCGCTATTGCGCTCGGGGCGCTTCGATAGGCGCGTTTTTATCGGGCTTCCGAACTACAAAGACCGCATCGAAATTTTAAAAATTTACCTCGAGGGCAAAAGATGCAGCGCGAATATCAACAAAGTAAGTCGCCTCTGTGTGGGCTTTAGCGGCGCGGGAGTAGCGACGCTGGTAAATGAAGCCGCGATCAACGCTCTTAAGCGCGGCAGCGATACGATTGAGCTTAGCGATTTTGAAAACGTGCGGATGAGGGTCTTTTACGGCGTGCAAAAAAGTAGAATTCTAACCGAATACGAAAAGGAGATCCAGGCGTTCTATCAGGGCGCAAAGGCGCTTAGCGCGTATTGGTATTCGTTTGATTTCGAAAAAATAGAACTTTTAAACGATAAATTTTTAAACGAGGATTTCGAGATCGAATCCAAAACGCAAATTTTAAATCAAATCAAAGTGCTTTTAAGCGGTATGGCGGCGCTACAGATTCATAAAAACGACGCTTTTTCAAATTCCGCTAGCGACGTAAAGCAGGCTATCGCGCTGGCGCAAAAGATGGTTTTTGAGCTCGCGATGGGCGATAGTTTTACCCCTAGCGCGCAGAGCGTGAATAAAATTTTGCAAGATTGCTACGACGAGGTTAGCGAGATAATCCGCACGATGCAGGATAAGCTAAATCAAATTTCAAAGCAAATTTTCGTCTATGAGTTCATAACTTTCGAGGATGTTCAAAAGATTTGCGAATCCGATGGTGTGGAGCAAGAAGGCGTCTCTACGCAAGAGCAAGATTTACAAAAGCCGGAAAAAGATAGTGAAAGCTCTGGAGAAAAGCCGCAAGACGGCACGCTAAATTTCGATTAAATTTTAAAATTCCAATAAAGGAGAGGAAAATGGTAAAAATAGGTGTTTTAACAATAAGTGATCGCGCTAGCGGTGGCGTTTACGAAGATTTGGGAGGCAAAGAAATAATTGCCGTTATGGATGATTGGCTAACTTGCGAGAAGCAGTATTTTTATGAAATAGTTCCAGATGAGCTGGAGCTGATCAAAGATAAGCTGATTTATCTTTGCGACGAAGCAGATTGTGATTTGGTGCTAACTACGGGCGGTACGGGTCCTGCTCCACGCGATGTAACGCCTGAAGCGACCGAGGCGGTAAGTGAGAAATTAATGCCAGGCTTTGGCGAACTAATGCGCGCAGAGAGCCAAAAGATCGTGCCTACGGCAATTTTATCTCGCCAGATAGCAGCGATCCGCAAAAAATCTCTGATTATAAATTTGCCGGGCAATCCAAAAGCGATTAAAGAGTGCCTTCTGCCGGTATTTCCTGCCGTGCCGTATTGTATTGATCTAATGGGAGGGAATTACATAACAGCGGATGAAAATAAGATAAAAATATTTCGCCCTAAACGCAAATAATTCGCAAAATTTAGCAGGAATTAAATGATTTATGATATTATTTGGGCGCAAATTTAAGGAAAAATATGAAAATAAATCACAACGATATTTTGGAATTTCATAAGTATTTTAGCAAAATCAGCCACAGCAAAGGTCGTATCCGTATCCGCGTAAGTCCCAAAATTAGGGAGTTGCGAGATAGTGTGAGCGAAGAGAGCCTAAAGGCTAAAATAGCTGCAATTCGCGGGATAAAAGAGTATAAATTTAACTCTCTAATCGGCTCGCTGACGATTCATTATGATGAAAGCGTTTTTCCGATGCACCTTTGGGAGCAGTTTTTAAGCGGCATCAGTTCGCCTGAGCTAGTAGCGCTTGTAAATTCCAATATAGAGGCGATTTCTTGAACGAAGAAGTATTGCGTAGTACTAAAAAATCGCGCAAATTTTCTAATAAATCTCGGAATTTAAATGAGGCGAAAATTGTAGATATCGCTCTTTTGCTCGAAAAAGAGGCACAAATTTTGCAGTTTTATTCGCTGGGCGCAGTTAAATTTCAAGATAAAAAGCTAGGAGAAATTCTATCTTTACGAGCTGGATTACTTGAGCGGGTGTTAGATTTTGCAAATTCTTGCGGGCTTGGCGCCACGCCTCCTGAAAATAGCAGTGAGGCACTGGCTACAAAAGGTATGAATGAGTTTTTGGCTTCCGCGCTTTTGATAGAAAAAAGCTCTATGATGTTTTATGACGATCTAATTAATTTGTGCAAGAACGCGCAATTTAAAGAGCTGCTGTATAAGGCGCAGGCGGTTTCGTATAATGAAATTTTGCCGATTCTAAAGGAATTAAATTCTAAATACGAGGCTGATTTAAATTCTTTGAATTTCACTGATTTATTAAATGAAATTTTAAAAAATCCGCAGGGATTAGAGCGGATATTTCAAAAATACGATTTGCAAAATATTTTAAATAGCGCATTTTCTAATTTAATTAAAGGAATTTTGCAGAAAAATTAAATTAGGATTGCAAAAATCTAAAAAAGTCGCTATAATATCAAAATCTATGTAAAGTTGATAAAATGACTTTATAATCTTAACACAAGGAGAATGAAATGCCGATCCCATTTCTAGCAGGTTTTGCGCTTGGTTGCGCGGCGGTTTACGCTTATAACAATCGAGATAAAATCAAAGAAGGTGCGAATAAAATCGTTAGCAGTAAAAGCGTCGAGGAGCTAAAAAATAGCGTCAAAGGCGGAGCAGAAAAATTAAGCAAAAAATCAAAAGAAATTTTTGCGGAAGCCAAAGAGGGCTTAGACGATGTCGCCGAGGCGGTAAAAAATAAAAGAAAGTCTGGTAGCAAAAAAGCTGCGACAAGTAGTACTAGCACTGAAACTAGCACTGCAAAAAAAACCAGAAAAAAGCCGGGACCAAAACCTGGATTTAAAAGAACTAAAAAATCCACCGCGAGCGCTAAGACTGGCGCAACTCCGGTAGGTGAGACATCCGCAGCATCTACTACTCCGCTTAATATCCCGCAGATCGTAAAAATGGACGATAATCCTTCGGCTAAATTTACGTCCGCAGACGATAAATCAGAAAAATAGAGGCCTAAATGAATAGATCACTTACGACACAGCGTTCTCCGCTGGATCACGTTTTAAGCGGCGCTATAGCAGGGGCGATCGGCGGTTGCGCCGTAGAGCTCGTTAAAGCAAAAGAAGGCAAAAGCAAATCTAAAGCGATTCGAGATGCGCTGGATATTGCGCTAAGCGGCGGTATCATCGGCGGCGGCGCGATTTACAGCGCAAATAAGCTCGTACAAGGCGAGTATCTACGCGCAGCGGCAGGCGTCGCAGTATGCGTAGGCGCGCTCATTGCGGGTAGAAATTTTATTCTTAAGGTAGGCAATGAGTAATCCGTATATCACAAAAAAAGATTTGAAAGAAATTCTAGACGATTACGATTTTGGTGACAACAAATATGCTAGCGGCTCTGCGGGTAGCTTTGCCGGTGACGAAAAGCTCGGCGGTTGGGCTAAATGGATAAACGAGCGGGTAAATTCTACGCCTTTTAATAGCTCTGCTTCCAGCAATAATTCGGATAGTAAAGATTCTACTGCTCAAAGCTCAAGCGACGTAAATTCTACTCAAAGCTCGCAGAATTCCGCTTTCGGTGGAATTTTTAATTCCTTGGGTGGTAGGCAAAACGCGAACGGTTTATTTGGTAGCAACTCATTTATCACGGGTATCGTTCTAGGGGCCGCAGCGACCTATTTTCTAACCGACGAAAACGCGCAAAAAAAGCTTTTTAAGCTCATCGCAAAGGGTACCGAGATGTTTCAGATGGGCGTTGAAGAGATGAAGGAGCGATTCGAAGACGCCAAGGCAGAGATGCAAGAGTAGTCGATGCAAAATTTTAAAATTTTACATGAGACTAAATCTAGGCTGCGCATAAAGGTCGCGGGCTTTAAAGGGCTCGATACGAGCGCACTGCAAAGAGTCGCTGCGAGGCTTGAAGGCGTAACGGAAGCTAGATTTAACGCTAAAATTGGCTCTTTGATCCTTAAGCTTGACGCGGGTGTAGATAAGGCGGGAATTCTAAGGCAACTTGAAGTTTTGAATTTAAGCGAGCTAAAATCAATTATCCCCGCTAGCCATAAAAATTTACCGAGCAAAAACGAATTTATTTTAGCGCTTCTTGCGTTGGGGGGAAATTTAATCTTTCGCACTTCGCCTTTAGCGCGCGCATTTAGCATCGTAGCGTGCATGCCTATCTTAAAAGAGGGCATCAAAGAAAGCTTTCTTCACGGGCTTACTTCAAAGGGCTTGGAGGCTGCCGCTGTTGGGATTTCGCTCGCGCGCGGCGATGTATTTGCAGCAAACAGCACCAACACAATGCTTGCTCTTGGCGAATATATGGAGGAAAGCACCGTTTATAAAAGCGACGATCTAATCCGCGAGCTCGCCCGCCCTGACATCGCCGAGGCTTGGGTAGAGATAGATCAAAACGGCAAAAAGACCGAAGTCAAAATCGCAACTTCCAAGCTAAAGGTGGGCGACATCGTGGTCGTGGGCGCAGGCGACGTCATAGCCGTGGACGGGCACGTCGTAAGCGGCGAAGCGATGATAAATCAAGCAAATATGACTGGCGAGTCGGTCGCGGTTAAAAAATCTCGCGGCGATAGCGTGCTAAGCGGCACGATCGTGGAGGAGGGCAGGATCCGTATCTGGGCGGAAAACGTCGGCGAAAACACCTCCACGCAGCGTATCAAGCACTACATCACGACATCTCTTAACGAGCGCTCCAGCATCGGCATGCATACGACTCACTTAGCCGATAAGCTCGTGCCGGTAACCTTCGGGCTTGCGGGAGTGTCCTATCTGATAAATCGAAATTTTATGAGCGTGGCTTCGGTGCTGCAGGCTGATTACTCGTGCGCGCTTAAGCTGCCTACGCCGGTTGCTTTTAAGTCGAGCATCTCAAAGGCAGGCAAGAACGGGATTTTGATCAAAGGCGCCAAGGCTCTTGAGTCGCTTGCGAGCGCCGACACCTTCGTATTCGATAAGACGGGCACACTTACGTACGGCAACCTAGAGGTCGCCGAGATCATATCGTTTGACGAGCGCTTTAGCAAAAACGATATTTTAAATTTAACCGCGAGCGCCGAGGAGCATTACTTTCATCCCGTAGCCGAGGCGATCGTGGATGCGGCCAAAAAGCACGGCTTTATCCACAAACACCATGACGAGGTGGAATTCGTCGTTGCTCACGGCGTTAAGACCAGCATCGAGGGCAAAAGGCTTATCATAGGCTCGCGCCACTTCCTAGAGGACGACGAGATGATCTCGTTTGCAGCGCATGAGCAGACCATCGATCTTGCGATGCAAAAGGGGCTCGCGCTGCTTTACATTGCATTTGACGGCAGGCTTTTAGGCGTCATCGGACTTAGGGACGAGGTGCGCGCAAACGCTCGCGCCGTCATCGCTAGGCTCCGCGAGCTGGGTGCAGAGCAGATCGTCATGCTAAGCGGCGACATGAAATCAAAAGCCCGCGCCGTAGCCAAAAAGCTCGGCGTAGATCGCTATTACGGTGAGCTGCTGCCGACGCAAAAGACCGAAATTTTAGAGCAGTTAAAAGCCGAGGGGCGGAAGGTAGTCTTCGTGGGCGACGGCATAAACGACGCGCCGAGCCTGATGAAGGCGGACATCGGCATCAGCATGCTAAACGGTGCAGAGATCGCCAAGGCTTCCGCGCAGATCGGGCTTTTGAAAAACGATATCGAGGGCGTCGCGCAGGTAAAGGCGCTGGCTAATGACACGCTGCGGCTCGTAAATCGAAATTTCAACGCCACCGTGGGGATAAATTCGATCATTTTATTTTTGGCGACCTTTGGCGCGCTAAGCCCCGTAGCTACGGCGCTGCTGCATAACGGCACGACGATAGGCCTTCTACTAAATTCCATTAAAGGGGTAAAATTTGAGCATTGAAGATAAAATTTTGGATCTAAATTTTCAGCGTAAAGTGGCTAAAACGGCGCTTGGAGTGAGTATGGGCATCACGGCTCTAACCGCACTGAATATGAACTCGCGCATGTCGCAGCTGCATAAAATTTCGGGGCTAGTGATGCTTGCTAGCGCGATCTGGCACGCTAGCCTTTACGGCTCGCCGTATAGCGAGTTTTTGAAAAACAGAAAGGCCAAAGCGCTAGCCTTAAGAAACGAGGATTTTGATTTAAATTTCACCGAAGATGATGCGATAGATGCTTCAAGTGCGGCGAGCGGCGGAAGCGTATCGACAAACTCTACAGCGACTAGCGCGGCCAAGACTGCACCAAAAAGACGCCGTCGTATACGCAAAAGCGCTTAGGTGTGTTGGGCAGTAGGACTTTGCACAAGTTCTACTGCCGATAAGGAATTTTTGTCAACTTATTTGAGAAAACCCGTTTTGCATAAATCATTTTCATTAATTCCAGCCTCTTTTATAAGTTCCTGAATATCTCGTCTATTATATAGGCTAATATACTCCGTTTTGTCATCACTTAATAGCTTTATGCTAGTCAAAATTCCGTTCTCATTGCATTCCATAAATTCTTCTTTGCCATCGTTATTTGTTTTCGATACTCTTCGTATATAACCATTTTCATACCAATAACGTAATATCTTATTGCTATCTAGCTCGCTTTTTTGTTGGCCGCTTTCATACCAGCTACGCATAGTTCCATCACTATTGTATTCTTTTTCTTGTTCGCCGTTTTCATACCAAGATTTAGTATTCCCTGCACCATCATCTTGAAAACGTATTTGACCATTTTCATAATAAAATTCTCTACTACCGCCGTGATTTTCTTCGCTTTTTTTCTGTCCGTTATCATACCAAGATATAGTTTTTAAAAGCGTTCCTTTATCGTCATATATATCTTCCTCGCTGAGTGTTCCATTTTCATTATGTGTTTTAACAGAACCTACAAGTTTATTGTCTTTAAAATTTCCCTCAGTTATTGTTTTAACAAAACTTTTATCTTTCAAAAAAACGCTATACCACTTAAATGCCCCATCTTTTTTACCGTTTTTGTACGTTATCTCTGAAGTAATGTC
>NZ_CALIIU010000002.1 GCF_938017775.1 uncultured Campylobacter sp. | reverse complement strand
CCTTTTTTATAGGAAATTTTAAAGGAAAAAGAGGATTGCTATATATGTTTATGGCGGCAGTGTTGCTATGCTTGGTTTTCATGACGATTGATCTTGTAGTTGCTCGTTGGTTTTTGAGCTTTGCTTTGTTTCAATTTGTAGGCAATATATTAGTAAAATTTATCTTTTGTCTTGTTTTGGGAAAGAGCGGCGATAGGAGATTTTCGCTTTTACCCGCATTAAGAGTTTATCGGCTTATTTGCTTGCTCCAGATATTATTTAATACCAATATTTAGAAATTCTATATATTTTGAATTGAAAGAATATTTCTTAACTAGACATAATATAAATATCAACGATGTAGATAAAATTTATCTCTAGCTATAAGTGACACAAAATTTTATCAAAATGTATGATGCAGAATTTTTAATGCAACAAATTCCATCCCGTGATACGGCGGAATGGAATTTGAAAGCAACTAATTCGTAGCGAGTAAATCTAAAATAGAATTTTAAAATTTAAATCCCAAAGACTTAGCCGTTGTAGCCTAAGCGGCGCATATTTGCGCACGCATCCTTGTAGCCGTAATAGCACGAGATGCGGTATAGGTCAATGGCGTTGAATTTATTCTGCTCCACGCCCTCGCCTTTTTCAAACATCGCTGCGAGCTTCTGGCAAGCAGGGAAGTTTTGGGAGAGCGTGCACGCAGCGTTGTAGGCATTGGCGGCGGAAGCATAGTCGTGCTTGGAATACATAGAATCTGCGAAATTTAAGCACATTGCGCCATTGCCGTTTTTGCACGCATCACTTTGTACGACGCCGCCTTGTAGGTTCATCGCACGGATACCGTCTTGAATGTCGGCAAAGGAATATTTGCCGCTCTTTGGCGCATCGACTGCGCTCTTTGGCGCGTTGCTAACGCAGCCTGCCAAAAACACCCCGACGGCGATCAAAGCTAGAATTTTTTTCATATTTTGCTCCTTAATTTTTTGAAATTTGGCGACCCAAAACGTAATAGGTCTCTTTGCCCGCGACCTTTTGTAGCTTGAGCTTAAATTTTTCCGACCAAGCGCTGATGATCTGCTCCACAGCGGTCTTACGCTCTTCATTCGTAGCGTCATTTTTGATCTTAAAATACGGGTTTGAATTCGACATCGCCACGTGCGCACCGTAAATTTTAAGCTTATCATTCAGCCCTACAATGCGATCAAGCTCGTTATCCTCAAAATCGCACTTCGATAAAATTCCTCGCAGCTGTGCGACCGTCGCGTCGTTTACGCTATATCCTAGCGCTAGCAAAATTCCATCTTCACTCATTCTCATCCTTTCGAAAAAAATTTATTTGTTCGCTTGTGAAATCAAAACGCCTTCGATTATGCTTTTTATATCGCCGTCTAAGATCGCGTCGGTCTGGCTATACGCCTCGCCGCTGCGGTTGTCCTTGACCTGCTGATACGGGAAAAGTACGTAGGAACGGATCTGATGCCCCCAGCCTATCTCGCTTTTAGGCACGTTTTCGTCCTTTTCGCGCTGTTTCATCAGCTCAAGCTCGTAAAGGCGCGACTTTAGCACCTTCATCGCCGTTTCTTTGTTTTTGTGCTGGCTTCTATCATTTTGGCAGTTTACTACGATACCCGTTGGGATGTGCGTGATACGCACGGCGCTTTCAGTTTTATTGATATGCTGCCCGCCTGCGCCGCTTGCGCGAAACACATCGACACGAATATCCTTCTCTTCGATATTTATCTCGATATCATCATTTAGCTCGGGGCTTACCATCACGCTCGAAAAGCTCGTATGTCTGCGCCCTGCACTATCGAATGGGCTTACGCGCACCAGGCGATGGATACCGTTTTCGGCTTTCAGATATCCGTAGGCGTTCTCGCCGCGCACGATGAAGCTAACGTCCTTAAGACCCGCTTCCTCGCCCTCTTGAAAGTCCAAAACCTCGATCTTAAAGCCCTCTCGCTCGCAAAAGCGCAGATACATGCGGTATAACATACTCGCCCAGTCATTGCTCTCCGTACCGCCCGCGCCCGGATGAATGCTGACAATAGCGTTTTTATCGTCGTTTTCGCCGCTAAGCATCATAGAAATTTCTAAATTTATGATCTTGTCCTCTAGCTCGTCCGCTTCGGCAAAAAGCGAGTTTATCGTCTCTTCGTCGTTTTCCGAGTTTGCCAGCTCATATAGAGCTTTTGCGTCGTCTACGGCATTCTTGGCGTTTAGAAATTTATTTAAGATATTTGAAATTTTAGTTTTTTCCTTGCCGATGGCGCCTGCTTTTGCGACGTCCTGCCAGAGATTTTGATCGTTTTCAAGCTCCTCGATCTCTTTTAGGCGCGCTTTAATATTCTCCGGTTTTACGACGCCAGCGATATTTTCGACTTTAGTATTTAGGGTTTTTAAAAGTTCCGTGTATTCGTAATTATCCAAAATTTAAGACCTTTTTTATGCTTTTGGCGTGATTATAACATATTTTGGATTAAGGTTGTTTATAAAATTTTATTTAAGGCGGGCATTATGAAGCATTTGTCTATTAGGGATATCAAAACCTGCTTGATATTTCCGCGATTAATTAGTTTAAGCTCCGTCGAGAGATCGGGCAAAGGGTCGTTCAGTAGCAGTTTTAGCTTTGCTTCTTCTAGCTTCAACTTTTTACAATCGGCTTTTTTGTCTTCAAGCATAGACACCACTAGTCTTAGCTTTTCTTTTGTCATTTTGCTTTGCACGAAAGTACCTTATACACGATAATGGAACATAAAAAAGCTGCGATAGAGCAGGCGAAATACGCCCAAATTTCTCCGATAGTTTTTTCAAGAAGCGCGTGCAGCCCTAGCAAAAAGAATACCAAGCCTATAATGCAAATTACGCCCGTAATTATATTTAGTAAAACCGAATTGGCGCTCTTTAAAAAAGAGCGCCTGATATCGCTAGCTTGAGCGTCTACGAGCTCTACTACCGAAACTATAAATTCAGATATGCCAGCCATTATTTTTTCAGCAGCCAGGCGAGCAAAAATCCGACGCCCGCAGCGATAGCGACGCTTTTTATCGGGTCTTGTTTTATCGTGTCATTTACGCTTTCTATGCCGTCTTTGCCTTTGAGCCTTAGATCATCTATATATTTTTTGATCTCATTGCTATTTAGCTGATCTAGAATTTTATCTTTAGCAGACTCCGCACGCTCTGCGCCTATGTTTTTGATAGACTTCATAATCTCTTTAAAATCCGCTTTTAAAGAGTCGATATCTTTTTTCAAAGAATCTAAATTTGTCTCTTGAGTAGCCATTTTCGCTCCTTTTGAAGTTTATTTTAGAGCTAAAGCTCGTGGTAGATTTTAGTACTTATTGATTAACGCTCGCTAAATAGACCGCCCTTTTGCGCTTAATTTATACCTTTAATATTTTTTGATATAATTGCCAGCCTAATATTTTATATTGAAAAGAGAGAACAATGCAGATCATTAGAAGTGTAGAGGAGCTAAAAAGCTTCAGGGCATCAGCAAGCGGCAGCGTGGGCTTCGTACCTACGATGGGAGCTTTGCACGCGGGGCATGCGAGTCTCATAAAAAGAGCACGGAACGAAAACGACATCGTAATCGTCTCCGCATTCCTCAATCCGGCGCAGTTTTTGCCCGGCGAGGATCTAAATAGCTACCCAAAAAACGAAGCGGGCGATATTAAAATTTGCGAAAGCCTCGATGTGAACGCGCTTTTTATCCCGATCGCGGATGAAATTTACAGCACAGAGGAGCCAGCGATCATAGCGCCTAAGCCGATAAGTGAAATTTTAGAAGGTAAAACGCGCCCCGGGCACTTCGACGGCGTACTTAAAGTGCTAAATAAGCTTTTTAATCTAACTCGTCCTAGCAACGTTTATATGGGTAAAAAGGACACCCAGCAGCTTTTCATCGTACAGAAGATGGTAAAGAGCTTTTTTATGCCTATAAGTATCATCCCTTGTGAGATCGTGCGCGAAAGCGATGGACTCGCGCTTAGCTCGCGCAATGCCTATTTGGACGAGGAGGGAAAGCTTATGGCGCTTAAGCTTTCACGATCCTTGCTAAATGCCAGCTCGCTTATTAAAAAAGGCGAGATCAGCCTAAATATAATCCGCGAAAAGATGCTTAGCGTGCTTGAGCCGCTGGCAGTCGATTACATAGCGTTCGTGGATTATAAATTTAATGAAATTTCGCAGATTAAGCAAGGCGATACGATAATCCTGCTTGCCGCAAAGGTCGGCACAACCCGTCTGATCGATAATATCTGGCTGTAAAATGGCAAAACTCCATCTCGTTTCTCTAGGCTGCAATAAGAATTTAGTCGACTCCGAGATCATGCTCGGGCGCCTGCAAAACTACGAGCTCACGGATGAGCCTACTAGCGCGGACGTGATGATCGTAAATACCTGCGGCTTCATAGCAAGCGCCAAACAGGAGAGTATCCGCACGATTTTGAAGCTTAGCGAGCAGAAAAAAAGCGGCGCGCTGCTGGTCGTCACGGGCTGTCTGATGCAGCGCTACAAGGATGAGCTCATGCGCGAGCTGCCCGAGGTCGATATTTTCAGCGGCGTCGGCGACTACGACAAGATCGACGAAATGATCTTAAAAAAGCAAAATTTATTCAGCCCGCAAACCTATCTGCAAAGTCCCGCGCTTACCTCTTCACGCGTGATAACGGGCTCAAACTACCACGCTTACGTTAAAATTTCGGAAGGCTGTAATCAAAAGTGCTCTTTCTGCGCTATTCCGAGCTTTAAAGGTCGCCTAAAAAGCCGCAGTATCGAGGACATCGAAGCGGAGGTACGCAGTTTGGTAGCGCGCGGATTTTACGATTTTAGCTTTATAGCGCAGGATTCTAGCAGCTACGGTCGCGATCTAAGACGCGGCAAAAAAGGCGGATCAAATTTTAAAGACTACCGCGATGAGTTAAATTTTGCAGGCTTTCGCGACGGGCAGAATTCCGATGACTCAAACGGCGGCGCGGCAGATAAAATTTCCGCTCAAGGCAGGCTCACCCGCGGCAAGGGCTCTAGCGAGGAGAACGCGAGCGATGAAATAGCTGATGAGTGGGGCGCTGACCTAGTCGCGCTGATAAAACGCATCGAAAAAATAAAGGGCGTCAAGGTCGCGCGCGTGCTGTATTTATACCCTACCAGCACCGACGAGCGACTCATCCGCACAATCGTGGGCTCACCCGTTTTCGCAAACTACTTCGACATGCCGATTCAGCACATAAACGACAAAATGCTAAGCCTGATGAAGCGCGGCGCGAGCGCGGCACGGATCAAAGAGCTTTTAAGCTTAATGCGTGCAGCGCCTAATTCATTTCTGCGCACGGGCGTCATCGTCGGACACCCAGGCGAGACTGACGCGGAATTTGACGAGCTTTGCGACTTTTTGCAGGAGTTTAAATTTGATAGAATTTCAGCTTTTGCTTACAGCAAGGAGGAGGATACGGCGAGCTTTGCGATGCCGCAGATCCCTGCGCGGACAATTAGCCGCCGCTTAAATAAGATCGAGAAAATCACGCGCGAGGCGATAGATAATAGCATGCGCGCGCTCGTAGGCAAAAAGATGCCCCTAATAATCGAAGGCGCCAGCAGCGAGGGCGAGTTTTTTTACGGCGCCAAGCCTCTTGCATGGGACAAGGACATCGACGGCGAAATTTTAATCAACGAAAGCTACGTGCAAAATCTAAAAGTAGGCGGTCTATACGAGTGCGAAATCACGGAATTTGCGGGCGATAGACTGCTTGCGCGAGTGCTAAAAAGCTCGCAAGGACAATGAAAAACTCGCCCGAAATTCCAAGCAAAATTCTAGCCTTGCTGCGGGCTGGCAAAAATCTGCTTGCATTTTCGCACGGCGTCGATAGTACGGCGCTTTTTTACCTTCTGGACGAGGCGGGCGTGAAATTTGACCTTGCGATCGTGGACTATAACATCCGCGCGCAGAGCAAGGACGAAATCGCCTCGGCGCGAGATCTGGCGGCTAAATTTAACAAACAAATCTATGTAAAAAGCGTGCGTCTTGGCGAGTCGAATTTCGAGCACGAGGCGCGCGCAGCCAGATATGATTTTTTCGCCGAGATTTGCCGCGAGCGCGGATATGAAAATTTGATCTTGGCGCATCAGTTTGACGATAAATTCGAGTGGTTTTTGATGCAGCTTGGCTGCGGCGCGGGGCTTAGCGAGCTGCTAGGTATACAGGAGATCGAAGCCCGCGAGGACTACGTGATCGCTCGTCCGCTTTTGGGCGTGCGAAAGTGCGAGCTGGAGCGGTTTTTGCGTGAGCGAAACCTAAAATACTTCACCGACGAGACGAATTTAACGGACCGGTTTAAACGCGGATTTATTCGCGCGAAATTTAGCGAGCCGTTTTTAAACGAATACTTTAGCGGCGCGAAAAAGAGCTTTGAGTTTTTGGCGGCCGACGCGTTAAGCTTAACTCCCGAAATTTCCAATCCCGCACCTAAAATTTACCTCATAAAACGCGGTGCAAACGAGATTCGTGGCGTGGACCAGGCGTGCAAGAGACTGGGGCTCGTACTAAGCTCGGCGCAGCGAAACGAATGCGCGCGCTGTATAGAAAATGGCACGGGCTGCGTGCTAGGCGGCAGGGTAGCCGTCGGCGCGGGCGTAAAATTTATCTTTGTAACACCATATATCAAAGCGACGATGGACAAGAAATTTAAAGAAGCGTGCAGACGGCTCGCCATCCCGCCGATAAACCGCGGATTTTTGTTTGCTTCGGGCGTGGATCTTGCGCTATTTGAGGAGCTTTTATGAGCGTTTATTTTACCTCCGATCTACACTTCGGCCACGAGCTGGTACTTAAAAAATATCCAAATTTTAGAAAAGGCGCGAACGTAGCCGAGATGGATGAAAATCTCATCGCCGCTTGGAATGCGCTCGTAACGCCCGAGGATCTTGTCTATAATCTCGGCGACATCTCCTTTCACAAGGATTTTGCGCACACTTGCGAGTTACTTCGCAGACTAAACGGGCGACATTTTTTGGTGCTCGGTAACCACGATGGGCGCATCGCTGCGATGAAAAACGAGCTATTAAGCCAGCGCAAGGCGGACGGTAATTTTATATTTGAGCAGATCGTGGGATATGCCTTTGTGCGCCTATCGCATAAGAGAGCGGCTCTATCTCACTACCCGATGATCGAGTGGGCAAACTGCCATTATGGCGCGCTGATGCTCTATGGTCACCTGCACGCAGATATCGCTGAGGTTTCGGGCAGAGCGCTAAACGTAGGTTTTGATCTGCACGGCAAAATTTTAAGTGAGGACGAGGTGTGGTCGTATCTGAAAGATATCCCGCCCAAAGCGCATCACGCAAGCGAGCTAGAAGGCATTAGCGATAGCGACGACGTGGAACAAAGGCGGGTTTTGATAGAAAATTTTTTACGCAAAATTAATCGGGATTCGTGAAAAAGATAAAATTCACGGCGCAAGACGGATCTTTGCGGCAAATGAGCTTAAATTTAAAAGCGAGCCGTTAAATACGGATGATTTTATCTAGTCAAAATTCCATTATGCAACGCGAGATAAATTTAACAAAACGTAGCCGCGAACGAGCAACCAAATCGTATCGAGCAAGTGCAATACTGCAAAGATAAAATTTTAAAATTCTGCCTAGGTGCGGAGCAAAAAATTTGATCTAGCGGGCTTCCAGCATCGCGATTTTGTTGATGTAATCGGCGAAATTTAGATTTATCAAATTTGTTTTGATGAAGATGCGCGTGAAAATCACATAACCAATCTCGTTGCTAAGCGTGCCGTCTGAGTAGATGAAAACGTTGGTGAGAAACTCGCTATTTTCGGATTTGTAGAAGGTCTCGATCTGAAAATTTAAAAGCTCGTAAAAAAGCTCGTCCGCGTCGTTCATCGCCGCCTGCATCTCCTCGTCGATACGCATTATATCGGCGTAGAGCACGCGCTCTTGATTGGCGACGACAAAACACGCGCGGTTATTAAATTTCAGTGCGAACATCGCCATGTTTTCAAAATCGCTTTGATTTTTTAGCAAGAAGTATAAAATTTTAAATAAACTAGCGCGCGAGCTAAATTCTATTCCAAAAGTCTCATTCGCCGCCTGTGCACTTGCGCGAGGAAATTCCACGATGAAGCTATCATCGACTTTTTGATAAATGCTATTTTCTTTAATCATATAATCCTCGTTAAAATACACTCTTTGATTTTCGTCGTCTATCAGCACGCAAGAGATTAAATTTTTATCACTCAGATCCGCAAAGCCCGCCAGCGAGGTAGCCAGATCGTTTTCTTGTGCTATAGGAAAGCGATCGGATTTCTCATCCAAAATTCTTTTACCAAAGCCCAATTTTCTATAAAAAAACTCGCATGCGTCGGCACTTTTAGCGACGCCGAGGAATGATTTTGCTTTAAATAGTGCCATTTTTTCTCCTAAAATTGCAATTATATCGAAACACTATTATTTCAAACTAAAATTTAATGTCCTGCTCAGCGCTTGCAAAAAGCAGTTGCCTGATCGCCTCTCTGCCCGCATCGAGGCTAAGCCCTGTTAAATTTAACGGCGCGCTGAGGCTGTAATTTATACGCGAAAAGGGCTTTGGCAAGACCATCTCGTCCCAGCTACGAAATTTCCAAAAACTGTTCGCTTCGTAATTTAGCGCGTAAATGCCTAAGTTCAATCGCTGCGCAAGGATCACGGCTCCGTCGGCGACGCTGTGAAGGGGGCCGCGCGGACCGTCGGGAGTGATGATGACGTCGGTACCGTTTTTTATCTCTTTGATCGCGCCCATAAGCGCGCGTGCACCGCCCTTGAAGCTACTGCCGCGGATCGCGCCGATACCGAAATGCGAGATCACGCGCGTGATTATCTCGCCGTCTTTGTGATCCGAGATGATGACCTTGGCGCGCCTTTTGCTGCCGAAATCCCGCAACCACCAGCGTCTATAGGCAAAGCTCATCATCGCTAATCTTCCGTGCCAAAACACGACGACGCAGGGCTTTTCGGGCAACTTCGTAGAGGTAAATTTAACCCTGCATGTTAAAAAAATGCACCAAATCAGGATAAAAATGAGATATTCGGCGACTCGGAAAAACAGCCGCTTTTTAAGCGATAACTTGTCCATAAAGCGCCATTCTGGCGGTCTTTTCGACACGTACTCTGCGCGTCTTGCCTAACAGCTCCTCATCGCCTTGCGCGCAGATTAGAAAATTTGAAAAGCTTCTGCCGCACGCAGTGCCGCCCTCTCGCAGCTCCTCGAAATACACGTCGAAAATTTTATCTTTTTGCGCTCCTGCGATCTCGTCTAAAATTTTAGCATGAGCGCTTTGTAGCCTGCTTAGCCTTTCGCTTGAAATTTCATCATCCAGCGGCTTTAAATTTGCTGCCGGCGTGAGCGGTCGCGGGCTAAATTTAAAGGAAAAAACCTGCTCGAATCTCACCGCTTCTAACACCTCCATCGTCTCGGCAAAATCCCCCTCGCTCTCGCTCGGATAGCCCACAATGATGTCGGTGCTGATCGCCACGCCCGGGCAGCTTTGGCGCAGTTTAAGCGCGCGGTCTAGATACCACTGCTTGGTATATCCGCGCTTCATATCGCGTAAAACCTTGCTGGAGCCGCTTTGCAGCGGCATATGCATCGATTTGCAAATTTTAGGATTATTGCAAAAAACGTCCAAAAATTTATCGTCCATATGCAGCGGATGCGGGCTAGTAAAGCGGATGCGCTCGATGCCCTCTA
The DNA here is from genome assembly GCF_938017775.1 of uncultured Campylobacter sp. Taxonomy (GTDB): domain Bacteria; phylum Campylobacterota; class Campylobacteria; order Campylobacterales; family Campylobacteraceae; genus Campylobacter_B. The sequence continues at coordinate 15,610 of NZ_CALIIU010000002.1, read as the reverse complement.
TCTCGCTAAGGCGCACGAGCAGGTCGCTGAAGTCGATTTTTTCGTGCGCGTTAGAAAAGCGCTTGCCATAATTATTGACGTTTTGTCCGAGCAAAAATATCTCTTTGGCGCCGCGAGCTGCGGATCTTTCGGCTTCGCGCAAGATGATTTGAGCGGGGATCGAAATTTCATCGCCTCTAGTCTGCGGCACGATGCAGTAGGAGCACTTTTTGTCGCAGCCGATCATTATGTTTATGAAGGATTTATATGGCGAGCTCGCAAAATCGCCGAAGGCAAACTCGCTCTCGTCGTAGTTTATGTCCGTGCTGATAAATTTTGGCGTACGTACGGCTTGCGAAATTTTAGATACGTTTCTGGCGCCGAGTACGAAATCCACGAATGGTGCGCGCTTAAAAATTTCTCCGCCCAGATGGCTTGCGGTGCAGCCGCAAACGCCGATTTTAGAGCCCTTTTTTCGCGCTTTATCAAAAGCTCCGATTTCGCTAAAAAGCTTATGCACGGGCTTTTCGCGCACTGAGCAGGTGTTTATTAAGATCAGATCCGCAATATTTACGTCGTCGGTGATCTCGTAATCTTGCTCTTTTAGCTGCGCGATAATATGCTCGCTATCGCGCACGTTCATCGCGCAACCTAGGGTCTGGATGAAGAGGAGTTTGCTCAAAGGATATGCACCTCGTACATATACTCGTTTTCGTTCAGCCCGTATCGCACTATGCGCTGATACACGCTAAAACCCTTAGTGTCGAAAAAATCCACCAAAGCGGCTAAATCTTTTTGAGAATTTTCTCTATCCAGATAAAATATTTTTTGTCCGCTCTTTTCTACTTGGGCTTGCAAATCCTCGATCTTAACGCTTTTTGGCTTAGAGGCAAGCTCCGTTCTGGCAAGTTTTAGCTGCATGATCTATCCTTTCATTTATGTTTTAAACCCGCGAGTTTAGCGAAATTTAGATAATAATTCGTTTAAATAAAAATAAAGTCAAAATTCCATATAATACCGCACTTCAAAATTTAAAATCCAAATTTAGTAGCACGAAATCAAATCTTAAGGAAAATTTATGGAAAAAATCACCGACATCATCGAGTCGATTGCAAACGAAAAGGGGCTTGAGCCCGCGGACGTTAAAGAGCGCGTCAAAACGGCGTTCATCCAGACCGCAAAAAGACTTTTCGGCGAGGAGTATCTCTACGACAGCGAAGTCGATCCGCAGACTAAACGCGTTAAGCTCTACCAAAAGGTCCACGTCGTCGCGGATGATGATGAGCGGCTCGGCGATCACAACTTCATCGCGCTAAGCGAAGCCAAAAAAATAGGCGAAAACGCGGAGATCGGTGATGAGCTAAGCTACGAAATAAATATCGAAAACCTCGGCCGCACGGCTTCCGGCGTACTGGCCAGAGAGCTAAATTTTCACATCCAAAGGCTGCTTGAAGAGAAAATTTTTGAAAACTATAAAAGTAAGGTAGGCACTCTTACCCACGGCACGGTCACCAAGATCGATCACGACGGCACGACCTACGTAGAGATCGAGGATACGAAGGCTTTCATGCCTCTTAAAAACCGCATCAAGGGCGAAAATTTCAAAGTGGGCGACGTGCTGCAAGCCGTCATCAAAAACGTAGCCATCGACAAATCCCACGGTATCAGACTAGAACTTTCGCGCACCAGCCCGAAATTCCTAGAAGCCCTGCTCGCCGCCGAAGTCCCAGAGATCAAAGACGGCAGCGTCATCATCCAGGCTTGCGCGAGGATTCCGGGCAGGCGAGCCAAGATCGCGCTTAGCGCCGTCTCGCCAAACGTCGATCCAGTGGGCGCTACAGTCGGCAAAGGAGGCGCTCGCATCGACGCGGTGAGTAGATTTTTAAGCAAAAATTTGCAAGACGGAAGCGGCGGCGAGAGCATCGACGCGTTTGAATACTCCGCAAGTCCCGAAATTTTGATCACTCGTGCGATGGCGCCCGCGATCGTAAACTCGGTCAAAATAGCGCAGGACGGCAAGGCGATCGTCTATGTAAACCCCGATCAAAAAAGTAAAGCGATCGGCAAAAACGGCCTAAATATCCGCCTAGCTTCGATGCTGTGCAGCTGCGAGATCGAGCTTATCGAAACCGGTTTGGCAAGCGAGAAAAAGGTCTCCACGGAGGAAGGCCTTAAAAATCTCGAAGCGCTTTTCGGCGAGCTATAGAGACGAAGCGCACTTCGCTTTTTAAAATTTTGCAAGTTACGCGCTCTATAAAATTCCACGTCTACCAAATTTTGCAAATTTAGTAATTAATAGAATTTTGTAATTTAATACTCGACGAAATTCTATATTACGTAGAATTTTACGCCGTTTCGGAATTTTAAAATTTAGCGTAAAGGCGAAATTTGACCGAAATTTTACGGCGCAGAATTCTAAGCTTAAATTTTATTCATGCGCGGATTTGAATTGATGCTATATTTAAATTTACACAGCGCGCAAAATTCCAGCCCAAGCTAGGTCGTGCCTACCGCTCGTATAAAATTTCAACGCCGCCGTAGTGCCAAAATGCCTTCGGCGCGAGGTATTCGCCGCCCAGGACGGCTAAGCTTAGCTTAAAATACTGCGGCGAGAATTCTGTGATTTTAGAGATTTCCTGCTCAAGTAGCGTCGTGCAGTATAGGTTCGCTTCGCCGCGAGGTCTTAGCGCAAAGCCCTCGCCGACGCGCTTAAGTAAAGAGGCGGCTAGGCGCGCCTTTTGTCCCTCGTTTAAAAATTTCATCCGCGCCGCGCCGAAGTCTCGTGCATGCGCCAAAAACTCCCGCATCGAAACGGCCGCGACGCCCTCTCGCTCGCCCTCGCCCGTTACGGCGTGCACTACCAAAAGCGGGCGCTCGCGCACGATCATGCCTACGTGCGAGTATTTAAAATTCGTTGCAGTTGCGATTATGCGGCTGTCGGTGACGTCTCCTAGGCGAAAGACGAGATCGCCCGTGCGTAGATTTGATAAAATTTCATCCGGTACTCGCAGCGGCTCTCTGGCGACAGGCGCGCGCGTGAGCGTCCAAAGCTCGCCGAGCCCGCCTAGAGCGAAGATCAGGCAGACGAGAAGCTTTTTGGCTAAAGCGCAACCTTCCATTTGCCGTCTTTTTTGACGAGTTTAACGCTCTCGGTGCGGTTTGTGCCGTTTTTAAAAGACACGGTGACCTTCACGAGCGCCGATTTCTCGTCGCTATTTTGCAGCTCGCCCGAGACGCCCTTTAGCCCATCGCGCTTGGAGGCCTCCTCCTTGCCGGCACCTGCCATTTGCATCAGTTTGCCGTTTATCATCTGCATAGAGCCGTCGTCTGATCTGTCCTTATCGGGTATGTCTATAGCATCCACCAAAGTCTTAGAATCGCCCTCGTATAGGGCTCTGATGAAGTCCTCGGCTACGCCTTTCGGGTCGCTGCCGCAGCCCGCTAAAACGAATATCGCGATGAGCGCGAGTAGAAATTTTTTCATAAGCTCTCCTCGTAGAAATCTTGGAATTTTATATATGAGCAGTAAATATTTTTTAAATTTGAACCTGCCCGCTCCGATAAATTTTTATCGCACTGAAGTTTTCAGAAAATCTATTTTACGGCGCTTTTGCCGTATTAGAATAGAATTTTCGCATTCGCGAAAAATATTACTCGCTCGAATAAAATTTTATCTCGCTAAAGCGAAATTTTGCCCAACTATCTGCACGCTGTGTTTTGCGACACTAGGGATCGCATTCAGTTAAAACTCGCCCCAGTCGCATCAAAATCGCATCTTAGTCTAATGAAACCGGAATTTAAGCCCCGTTTTGCAGTGAAATTTTAAAATTTTGATTGTCGCCTTTGCCGTGTCGATCGCTTGCGATTTTGCTTTTTATCGCGACGCCCACAAAATTATAAGCAAATTTTACCCAAATAGGGCTATAATCTAACAATTTATTTCACAGAGGAAGACCATGGAAACTTGGGTGGCTTGGGCGCTCGCGTCGGCGATGTTTGCGGCGCTGACCGCGATATTTGCTAAAATCGGGCTTGAGGGGATCAACTCCCACTTCGCAACTTTTATTCGCACGATCATCATCGCCCTGTGTCTCGCCGTGTTCCTGCGCTACGCTAAAGCCTGGCAGCCGCTATCGAGCCTGAACCCTCGCAACTGGGTATTTTTGATACTAAGTGGGCTGGCGACGGGTGCATCGTGGCTAGCGTATTTCAAAGCCCTACAAATCGGCAAAGCCTATCAAGTAGCACCGATCGATAAACTAAGCGTAGTACTCGTTGTAATCATCGCCGTGATATTTTTAGGCGAGCGCCCGAGTCTTCGCGAATGGCTCGCGCTAGCACTCATCGGTAGCGGCGTGATGATTCTGGCGTTTAAATAATAAAAATTTTCATTTGTAATATTTATGGATTTATGCAACAAGGCAAAACCAAAAAATAAAATTTAATTCCAGATTTATTTTTTAATGGTTGCTTAATTATAAAAACATTAAAATTATAAAAATTTGTTTTAAAAAGGGGTATCTTTGAGCAATTTTAGCGATTTCTTTAATAGCGAATTTAAAGAGCTTGAGCAAAGCTTTCGGATTACCGATATAGACGATATCTTAAATGATGAAATGTATCTTATAGCCGGAGATTTCTACGGTATTCAAAAATTTATTTTTGAAAATATCAATACTAAAAATGCGGCTAAAATTCTGCGTGCTAAATCCGCTTACGTTCAGCTCTTCACCAAAGCGATTGCTAAATTTATATGCTTCAAATTGAGAATAAGCGAAAGTAAAATTCTAAGCATAAGCGCGGGAAAATTTGAAATTTTAATACCGAAGCAAAATTTCACCCAAGATACATTTAGCGATATCAAACGCAACGTGGATAAATTTTTTATCGATAAATTTAGTGCTATTGCAGGTATGAGTTTAGTGGTACTTAATTGTAAAAAAAGCGATTTTAGTGATAAGGATAGTTACAGGGCGTTTAGAGAGCGAGTAAGCGATGCTTTCGAGCTAGAAAAACTTAATAAATTCGATCTTTTAAATCAAAGCGCAATCGTGCTAAATCATGCCGATATAATAGCAATAGAAAGCGGCTTTGAGAGGCTTGGGGCCAAGCTTGCAGATACAAAAACTTCAAAAATTTCTCTCGACGAGCTAGGAATCGATTTAGAAGGCTTTAATTGCGAGCTAGAACTAGATGAGCGTATAAAATCTTATGTATTTAAAAAAGATGGGCAAACGGCAAGTTTTAACGAACTAGCGCAACTTGCATGCAATAAAATGCACGAGGATGGGCCTTTGGGATTAAAAGCTATAGCGGTGCTGAAAGCCGATGTCGATGGAATGGGAGATTTCATCAAAAATAGTAATGTTACTAATAGTTTTGATAGCTTTGATATGTTTTCTAAGGGGCTTGATAGCTTTTTTAGCATTCACATTCCGCGCTTAATAAAACAAAATTTTCCACATACCTATATAGTATTTTCAGGCGGAGACGATTTACTATTAGTAGGGGCTTGGGATACGGTGCTAGATATTGCTAGATTTATAGATGATGAGTTTAAGAAATTTATTAGCGACAAAACACTTAGCCTAAGTATGGGGATTTGCATTGCAAAACCTTCCGTGCCTATTAAATACCTAGCCGAACTGAGCGAAAACCAGCTTGAGCTTGCCAAGGAATTTAAAGATGAAAAAGGGATAAAAAAGGACGCTATTACTCTATTTGGACAAACGGCTAGATGGAGCGAGTATAAAACGATGTATGCGCTCATAACAAATATGCTTGAAAGCATAGAGGAGCTAAATACAGCATTTTTATATCATCTGCTAGAGCTTTGCGATATGGCAAAAAGCGCTAAAGCTAATGACGCAAGATCCAATATCTGGGCTTCGAAGCTGAATTATTTAATAGTAAGAAATTTATCCAAAGACTCGCAATGGCTAATACAAAAGCTGCAAAATGTACTAGAAAAAAGTCCCGAACAGGTAAAAATGGCACTATGTGAATTTATTTATAAAAGGAGAGCAAGATGAACTACGCCCATAACGGCCAACAACGCAAAAGCTACGACGATTCCAAAGCTGATAAGTCTGGAATTTTATATGAAAAGATCACGTTAGATTATATCAAAGACGGCGAACTTTTTAATGAAACTGCAAAGAAAACGGCGAATAGTATTAAAATTAGTCAATCGCAAATCAGAAGATTTTACGACTACGTGCTGGATTTATGCGAAAAAGCAAAAACTAAAAATTCCGCCGAAATTTTGCCATTTGTGAAGATGCTAAATTCCAAAGTAGCCTATGCTTCAAGCAGAAAGAATGTAAGTAAAAACTTTGTAGAATTTATAAAAGACTGTGTTTCGCAGGTAGATAGCGTAGAAAAGCTCGAGGTGTTTAAACTGTTTTTTGAAGCAGTTTTAGGATTTAGTAAAAAATAAGGAAAAAAGATGAAAATTTACTCTTTAAAAGGCGATATTAGGCTTTTAAGTGGGCTTCACATAGGCGGTGGCGATGACGTTATGAAAATCGGCGGCATAGATAATCAAGTTATAAAAGACGCCAATTCCGGCAGACCCTATATACCAGCTAGCTCACTCAAAGGTAAAATTAGAAGCCTGCTCGAATGGGACTTGGGATTGGTAGGACTAGATCAAGATAAAAAAGGTGCGCCATTTTCTTATAAAAATATGGAAAGAGCCCAAGATAGAAAATCCGCAGAAATTCTATTAAAGTTATTTGGGGACAGCGATGTCAAAGAAAATAAATTTGGCATCACTAGAATTAGTTTTAGCGACTGCCGAATAAGCCCCGAGAGTGAAGATAAAATTTTAAGCGAAGCAAAATATGAAAACATAATCGACCGACAAAAAGGTACCGCCGAACATCCGCGTCAAAGCGAGCGAGTACCTGAAGGAATTAAATTTTGCTACGATTTTAAAATCAAAGTATTAGAAGGCGATGATATCGATGATTTTAAAAAGCTTATCAAGCGCGGTTTAAATTTATTGGAAAATGATTATTTGGGTGGTAGTGGTTCTCGCGGATACGGAAGAGTGGAATTTAGCAATAAAGACGAATGGGTCGAAAAATGAAGCTCCTTAAAACCACGATTACGCCCACGTCGTCTTTTGCAACCTTGCTAAAAGGCGATACCTTATGGGGGCAAATTTGTTGGGCAATAAGATATAGATACGGCGAAGCAAGATTGGAAGACCTTCTTGTAAACTATGATAAAGATCCATTTTTGATAGCCTCTGACGGATTTTTATCAGGTTTTTTGCCAAAGCCTTGCTTGCCGCTTAGCGTTTTTGGAAAAAATATCGATAAGAAAGCTATAAGAAAAAAGATTTGGCTCAAAGCGGACGATTTTGCCGAAGGCAAATTTCAAAACGCCCTAGCGGGCGATGAAATAGAGTCAAAAATCAAACAAAATGCCACAATGAAGAATTCTATTAACTACGCTACTTTTACTACCGATACCGATGAATTCGCTCCGTTTGCACTAATCGAGACCGCATTGCCGCCACTTGATATATATTTTTTAATCGATGAAAATGCTTTTAGCCAAGAGGAATTAAAAGCCGTCATGCATGATATAGGAGAATGCGGCTACGGAAAAAAGGCAAGTATTGGCAAAGGGCGATTTAAGATCAATAAATTTGAAAATTTAAATACGCCTGCAAGTAAAATCTTTATGGCGCTCAGCCCTTTTGTTTTACAAGGATCCGATTTGGCTATCAAGAAGTGCTTTTACGAGCCATTTACTAGGTTCGGAAAGCATGGTGGAGATCTGGCTTTATCGTCAGATGTGACTAAAAAACCCGTATTAATGGCACAAACGTCAGCCCTAATAGCACTAGAAGACGAAAGCAATATACAATTTATCGGTAAAAGCATTCGCGGTGCTTCAACCCACAAAAAAAGCGTGCAACAAGGATACGCTATTTTAATGCCTACGAAATGGAGCGGAAATGAGCTTTGTAAAACACTATAAATTAAAAATCAAAATTCTAAGCCCCGTGCATATCGGAAGCGGTGAAATTTATGAACCGACCGGATATGTAATAGAAAAAATCTTACAACCGAGCGGAAAAGAGATAGATGCACTTTACGAATTTGACACAATGGTCCTATATGAAATTCTATCCGAAACGGATAAGGAAAAATTCCGTGATCTAGTGGAAACGTCCGATGAAAATGGGCTTATTAAAATGCAAAATTTTATATTCGCGCATAAAAAGCAAGGAAGACAAGTAGCCTATAAAATCGTAAAAGTAAGCCCGAATGCCGCGCAAGAATATTACGATAAAATTGGCAAGGTAGTTCAAAAAGAAAGTGGCAAAAATAACGTAATAAATCAACTTGAAATTTATAAATGCGCATCGAATAAAAATCAAAAAAGGGATTCGGCGATCCTAACCGGCAGTAGTTTAAAAGGAGCGATTTCTACAGCATACCAAGAGCTATTAGTAAAAAAAGGAGTAAAGTACCATGATGTGCGCGATCTTTTACTAAGTCCGAGCGACGGAAATCCATTTAAAAATCTACTTATTAGCGATAGCGGTGGTTTGGCAAGTAAAATTTATTCCACCGCAAACGTCAAACGAGAGCTTAAAAATGATGATATAAAATACAATGATTCGCTAAGTACCCGCTTAGAAGCTATAGTCTCAAACGTGACATGCGAAATTCCTTTAAGCATTAAGCAAAATTCCACGGAAGAACCCCTAGATATTAATCGCCTAATCAAAGCTTGCAACGATCACTATGAGCCGATATTTCGCTCTTTATTTAATGACGACGGAGTGCTCGAATGCTTGAGTGAAAAATTTTATAAAAGCTACAAGGATTTTGGTAGAAGCAATTTGGCGCCAAATCAATTCTTACTTCGCGTAGGTAGACATAGCGGCGCACGCGCCGTAACGATAGAGGGCGAAAGAGAAATTAGCATAAAGCAAGGCGTCGGTAAAAATCCTATCATAAAAGAAGCCGAAACTACGACATGGCTTGCAAAGGTTAAAGACCAAATAAAAGCGGGGTGCGTGCCGTTTGGCTGGCTACTATGTGAGGTAAATGAGATAAAAAACTAATCTTTTTTATCTCCCCCATAGCCGAACGCTCATCTTTAGTGTAATCCCTCCAAAGCTCAATTTTACCATTAGGCTTTTCTACTACGCGCACGCCGCCTTTATTGTAAGCCTGATCCATAGACTTTGCAATCTGCGGGTTTTTAGATAGAAACTTATCCATCGCCTCCCTATCTTTAAACTCTTTAAATGCAAAGCCTCTGCTGTGAATTTCATCTACCTTTTTACCGCTTGAAAACACTGAGTTGATGCGATCTTTTAGATGCTTTTCATAGGAGCGAGCAAGATATTGTCCCGCTAGCGCGTCTCTGCTAGCCTTATCTAAAACGCCTAAATCCACTAGCTTAGCACTCATATCATCGATCTGACGTCTTAGCGCGTCTGCTAGTGGCTTTAGCTCAGGCTTAATGGCATTTCCTTCGCCCACCATATATTCATGCATAGCTACGCGGTCTGCGTCGTCTAAGCCGCTAAGCGCGGATTGTAGATTTTCCATTTTAGCGCTATATGCGCTTTTGGCGCTAAATAGCTCATCGTTGCGAAGCAGATAGCTAGCGCCTTTGGTTTCGCTTAGTGTGCGCCTTGCAAAGCGAGCTGCATTAATAGCGCCATTTTTTAAATTCTGCGCTAAGCTTTGAGAGCCAGATAAAATTTCATAAGCGATATTTTTAAACTCTTTATTGATATGCTCGCTTGCCATTTGCCTTGCGTAGCTTAGCCCTATATCCTTGCCGCTTAAATCCTTTAGCTCTGAAGCGGAGTTTGCGCCTACGGCTTTAAGATAAGAGCGCATATTGCTTAAGATGCTAGGCTTATCTTTTGCCGCAGCTTCTATATCCTGCGCTATCTCACCTACCTTAGCGCCTCCTTTTAGCTTTGAAACTAAAGAGGGTGCATTTACTAACCCAAGCCCGCCCAACGCTCCGATAAAAGCGCCTCTTGCTCTATTTTTATCATCTAGCGCTGCACCTGTGGCTGCTCCAGCTCCAGCGCTTGCGATATTAGCAGGGATTGCACTAGAGCTAAAACCTTTAATCATATTCTCGCCGTTTTGTGGTATAATATCTGTAGCGGTGTCTAGCCCTTGATTTCTCATCGCTTGTGGGGTGCCCAGGCTAGAGAGTGTGTCCCCACCCCAAACTATATTGCCTTTTCTTATTAGATTTTTTAAATCGGTGTTTTTTAGCGGCGTCGCGGTTACGCCTAAAAATTCTCCTCTGTCGTTTTCTATCACGCTTAAGAATTTTAAAGTTTTATCGCGATCGTCGATAAAGGTTTTAAAAAATCTATATCGTTCGCCATCTTTTGCGATGAATAATGGATTTTCTAACGTAGGTTTGATTAAATTTACATATTCGAGCCTACGCTCGCTGCCTGCTTTATCCGCCAAATGGTTTAACATCTTATCAATCGCAATTTTTGCCTCAAATATCGGAGTTTTAATAGGAGCCTGAAAGTCGCGGACGAGCGAAAGCACATCGGCTTTAGGTTCTAGTCTTAGCGCCAAATCTCCGCGCTCCGCTATATTACGGACTACTGCAGCGGGGTCTATGCCTCCTCCTGCGGAATTCTTAAACTCCGCGGGGGCATTAAGGTTTTTATCAGAGGAAAGAGATATAATTTCATCATTGGCGGGGGTTGTAGTAATGTGGGTTGTGGACCCCACCCCTCCGTCAAATATATCAGAGGTTGAAGTAATTGCGGAGTTTGTCCCACTTCCTTCGATATATTTATCATTGCTGTAAAGGCTGCTATTTGGGTTTAATCCCTTTTTGGCGGCTTCATCGCTTCCATTTAAGGTTGAGGTAATAGTCTGGGTTGTCGGACTTCCTTTTTTGGCAGCGATGACGGCTTTAGGATTGGTAATTGCTAAGATCTGATCTAAATACGCGTTATTATTAGCAGGGTTTGTAGCTCTTAAAATCTCATCTAAAAACGGATTAGGCGCTTGTGCTGCTGCTTCCGCCTTATCTGCTCCTTTTGCTGCTTCGCTCATCTTTTTTGGAGCAATCCCGGCTGCTTCCTCAAGCTCTGAGCGAATGGCCTTTATCACGTTTTCGTCAAGTCCGAAAAGATTAGGATTATTTAAAATTCCCTCTGCGACAGAATTTTGTGGTATAATAGTGTTATCGGTCGGCGAAAAATGCTCCTTGCCGGTATTCATTTGCGCCCCGAGCACTTGTTGCTTATGTTGAGAGTTGGACGCCTCAGCCGCCGCCGTTTCAAATATCTTTTTATCCGCGTTACTAATACGCTTGTCTTTATTTAAGTGAATAACTCCACCGCTATCTCTACCGATAGCCATATCACTCATCCGCTCACCGTCTCTGCTAGCTAGATATGCCGCAGACGGGTTTCGTAAACTATCACCTGCATAGTCGTGCGTGCTAATAAGTCCTTTTATCGTGCGGTAAACATCACCTTTATTTTTAAACATTTCTGGGTGTAGGTTATATAAGTATTGCAGGCTTGCGCGAATTTGAGAGCTAGGAAGTTTAAGCTCACCAGCTAAGTCGTTTTCTATATCCACAAAAGCGTTATATGGATATTTTTGCGCTCCGTCTCGCATAGTAAAGCCCTCGCCTGCGGTTTGTCCTGCGGGGGTCGCACTTTGAATATCTTGCGCCGCTTTTGCGGGTGTGGGTTTTAGCTCCTGCGCGGCTACCCTTGCTTCCTCTAGGTTTCGCATCCCTTTAGCTAAAATCGGAGCGCGGCTAAGTCCGCCTAAAATAGCGTTTGCCCCACCCCAAATAGTGCTTTCAAGCCCCGCTTGCTTTAGATCGGGCTTAGGCTGTCCGTAAGCTCTAGCCCCTCCGGTAAATCCTCCCATTATCGCGCCGTTTGCCGCAGATCCCACGGCATTGCCGATGCGAGTAGCTACCTTTTCGCTAGCGCCTAATGCTTTTGCTAAGCGGGCGGCCTTTGCGCTATGCCCTAGCATCGCAGGAGCTAGTGCAGTAGCATCTGCTATCTCGCCTGCTGCTTGCCAACCTTTCATATCGTTATCGCCGAAGTTTTCAATTTTATTTATCGCTGAGCTTGCTAAATTTGAGTTCTCGCGAAAGAAATCCCTAACCCTGTCCGCTCCGTAAAAATCTGCGGTATCTGCTAAAACGTTATTAATGCCTCTAGCTAGCTTTTGATTGGCTGCAGCTTGACCCGTTACGAAGTTTTTTAATCCTCGTCCTATTATGCGGGTAGTGCCTGCGCCTCCCGTTTGTCCTACTGCCTCCGCGCTTTGAGAAAAGGTTTGCCCTAGCTCGTCTGCGGTATCTTTTAAGCTCTTGCCTGCATTATCAAAGCCCAAAGCGTCCGCTCCTGCGCCTAATGCACGAAGTCCTAGCTCGCCAGCCATACAATTCAAAATTCCTGCGGCTTAAGATTAGACACAATAATTCCAACTCCCATGGAATTCCATTTTAAATTTAATAACGCCGCGTTCTTGTGCTATGTTATAATTTGGTAGCACCTCCAGTCTAACGCAGTAGAGTATTTTTTATAAGCGAGGTGATAACGAAAGCTATAGATAGGTGTTAAGCGCTACAAATCGGCAAAGCCTATCAGGCAATGCCAATTTATAAGCTGAGTGTATGACACCTTTCGATATCGAAAGCTTACCTGAAATTTTATCATAATGTGCTGCAGACACTATTTTGTGAAATATACTACCGCTATCTTCAATAATCTAATTCTGCATAAGCCATAAATTTTGCAAATAGCTTACGATAATCGACATGGACATGATACCACTGGCTCTTAAGCAAAATTTTATTGATAAATTTTCAATAAATAGTCCTTTAGTAGGATTAAAATCAGGTGCAAAATAAGATTAGCTATATATCTAATGATGATACTGGCGTAAAATTTAAACTTATCTCTTTTTGTTGCTGGAGCTTGAAAGCCCGTAGATGTGATTGCCATAACGTTCTCCTTTTGAAAGTTATGGCAATTTTCGCGCAAGTGCGGGTGCGTAATCTACCCATAAAACGCACTCTTTGGTATTTTTAGGTTAAATTTGAAGGATTTTTGATAGGTTTAGGTATAATTGCATAGTTTGCTAGCCAAGATCTGTTCGAGACTAGCTATTGGTGCGGGGTATAGCCTCGCACCTGAATTATCTTTCCGCCTCTCTTAGCTTTTTCATTCTATCGCTTATATCTACGTATAGCTTGGCTCTTTCGTTTTGCCCTAGCGTCTCATTTTGTTCGATTTGATCCATCAGGCGTTTTAGCCCACTCCAATCGTCTTTAACTTTAGAAATTTCTCTTTGCCACTCATTGATAGAAGCATTTTTGAGATTTTGTGGTATAATACCTGTAGAGTTGGCAGAAGCAGCGTTTCTGCCGTCAAAGCTATCAACGGGTGCTTTGCTGATAGCTTTCTCTTTGCTATCGTCAAATGCAGTTACAATCCATTTGTTATCCCCAATCTTTACGCCATTTTCATTCCAGCCTTGATTTAGCCCGATTACATATCTGCCGCTTTTTACATTATATCCGTTATGTGTTTTCTCCAGCTCGCCGTTTTTAATGACGTCGTCTAAAATTTGGGCCGTAATTTCAGGGTGTTTTTTCTCTATCTTGGCTAAGCCGTATCCATCCCAGCCTCCTTTAGCATTTTTCTTTACCTCGCCCCATATTAGGTCGATGTCGCCTAAATCAGCCCTATGAAACGCCCCTGCTACCTGTCCGTTGCGCTCGGTAAGCAGCTTTTTCATCGCTCCTTGTCCATCGTGATAAAACTCCGCATAATTCGTGCCGAATTGCTTAATCGGGGTTATATCGTTGGCTTGTTCCAAAATTTTTCTATGCACATCTAGACGCCCCATAAAAGCATCGTTTTTCAAGAAAGCATCCATCTCTTTTTGGTTTAAAATTTGCTCTGTCTATTTTAAAAACCGAAGCCCCGTCTGTTTCTCATCATAGCCTGCCATTTCCCCCGCATATTTTAAGCGCGGCAATATAAGCTCTGGGTCTTTAACGCCCACGGGGGGGCGCGTATGCTTCGTGTAAGATTTTATATGCCTCATCTTTACGAGGGCTTGTGCTCCACTTTGCGCTTTTCTCGAAAAACATCTCATTTAATATTTTAGATTTCTCGGGGGCTTTTATGTTTTTTGCGCCTTGAGTGGTTGCTCTCTCATTCGTGGACTCCTCTTTAAGCCTCTGTCTAATCCCCGCTTTTTGATTTTCTATTATGGCTAGGCGCTCCTTGTCGTCTTTAGCATTTATTATCGCCTTTCTTAGCTCGGCAGGGGATAGCTCCTTTACTTTTTGGGAGTTTTGGGATATAATAGGTTCATTAGCGACCGACCCCGCATTATCTGCGGCAGCCATTGTCCGACCAGTATCGGAGTGTCGGTTGAGGCGCGCCGACCGGTCGCTGTTTTCTAACCCTGTATTTCCTAAAATTTTTTTCTGCCTATTGCTGAGTTGCTCTAGTCTTCTACTTTTATCGTTTTTGGTCGTATGCACTATTTGCCCATCAGATTTTCGCACCGCTATCTCGCCCACCTTATCGCTATCTAAATCCTTTAAGATAAGGGCATTGTCTTTGTTGTTGTTGGCAAAAAAGCGCGTAGGATTGTTTTTGATCTCCTTGATTACCCTAAAGACATCTGCTTCGCTCCTAAACATTTCGGGGTGTTTTACCGCGAGGCTTTTTAAATTTGCAGCCCATTCGTCGGTTAGAATTCCGCTTAAATCATTGATCCACTGCTCGGGTTTAAATGTCTGCTGCGCGTATTGATAAGGCTTACCGCCATCCTTAATCGTAAAACCCTCGCCGCTTATGATCGCTTTATTCAATACGGGGCCGGGCTTCTTTTCTCTAGCGGCTAATATGTCCTCTATCGTGGGTCTTTTTGCGTTCATCTCCTCTTTGATCTGCTTTTTAGCCATCTCGACTAAATCTATCTTTTCTTGCGTGGTTAGGCTTGGATCTATCAACGCCTTTTTTAATTCCTCGGGGCTAAATTTAGCCCTTACGGCGTCATCCTCTTGGGTTTTTATAATTTGCCTAATCTCGGGGATTACCTCTTTTGTGAATTTACTTAACCCCTCTTTGGTCGCGCTATCTAAACCCTCCGTCGGTATCGCTTCGATATTTTTTATCGCGCCCTCTAAATCGCCCGCGTTTTAAGCATAGTTCGATTCTGCCTCTAACCACCACTTAATCTATTTTATCTTTTAATCACTCTTTTTGTTTCTCTTTGTTGTTATGATGATACTTGCCTTAAATTCTGGTTATTTTTATGTTTATTCTGAGTGTAATCGTTCTAAAAAATAGTCTTAATTAAGCGTTAAAGACAAACGCGTAAAACTCATGGAATACAGGCAGAGACTGCAAAGTGAAATTTATGCAGTGCATGCAGCAAACTGCGCAGAATAATAAAATTTGTACTACATTCGTTTGCTCGCGCGAACTTGTTTAAATTTTACCCCCGAAGTAACCTATAAATTTAAAGCCAAATAAATCAAACACGAAATAAAATAAAATCAAAGCCGAAAAAAGTACAAAAGAAAATTTCAAAGTCTGCAAAAT
>NZ_CALIIU010000001.1 GCF_938017775.1 uncultured Campylobacter sp. | reverse complement strand
CTTTACATATCGGATGAAGCTTTTATTATTAGCCTTATTGACCTAATTGGGCTAATAAACCTAATATCCTCAATAAAAAAGACAGGCAATCGCCTGTCTTTACTTATTCTTAATCCTTTGGTATCAAGCCTTCGATATACTTACAGAGAATGTTGATACCCTTTACATTCTCGCCTCCCTGTGGGATAATCACGTCAGCATAACGCTTAGTAGGCTCGATAAATTGCTCGTGCATTGGTTTCAACACTTCCAGATAGCGGTCTACAACCATTGAAACCGTACGGCCACGGTCTATCGTATCACGCTGAATATTACGGATAAGGCGCTCATCAGGATCACAATCAACAAAAATCTTGAGATCCATCATATCACGCAGACGCTTGTTGCTCAATGCCATAATACCCTCAACGATGATTACAGGCTTTGGCTCTACATGAATTGTCTCTGGCAAACGATTGCTGAGAATATAACTATATGTTGGCTGTTCAACAGCTCTTCCCTCACGCAACTCATTCACCTGCTTAATGAGTAGTTTCCAATCAAAGGCATCTGGATGATCGAAATTGATTGCCTTGCGCTCTTCATCAGTAAGTCCTGTCGTGTCATTATAATAAGAATCCAATGGCACAACAGCCACATAATGAGGAGGAAGACTCTCTACGATTTTCTTCACTACGGTGGTCTTTCCCGAACCAGTACCACCCGCTATTCCTATGATAGTTATTTTATCCTTCATATTGGTTGATTTTATTATTCTTATTATTGGGTTTATTAGCCTTATTGGGCCAATTTGCCTTATTAGCCTAATATCCCTAAATCCCTAAACATCCTTTCGTAATACTCTGCCTTTTTCTCGACCTTCTCAGGCGTGTCGTCCTCCATCTCTTTTTTGAAGGTCTTAATGCCCTTACCTACGCCCTTTGCAAGCTCGGGGATTTTTTTAGCTCCGAAAAGTAACACGATAATCGCTAAGATAATTAGCAGTTGTTGAACACTTACGCCCATTTTTTCTCCTTTAAATTTTCCAAATTTCGATTAGCTTGCCTATGTCGCGGCTTGCCGTTTCTAGTTTGATAGTTTTGTAGATTGATCTTAAATTTTCATACGCCGCTTCCAGGCGGTCGTTTATTATGAAATAACCATACTCGCCTAGGCGCTCCATCTCCTCTTGCGCGTTTTGCAGGCGTAAAGCAATATCGGCGGGATCATTATCGCCGCGAGCGCGCAACCTATCTCTAAGCTCCGACAAGCTCGGCGTAGTAATAAATACGCTAGTAAGCTCGCTTTTAGGCACTTTGCTACGCACGATCTCATATCCTTGCACATCGATGTCAAAAATCACGATCTTACCCCGCTCAAGCTCGCTCGTAACGGCTTTTAGCGAAGTACCGTAGTATTTGCCGTGCACGTTCGCCCACTCTAAAAACTCTCCGCGCTCGATGCCTGCACGAAACTCGCTCTCGCTTATGAAATAATAATTTACGCCGTCCGCTTCGCCCGCACGCATTTCGCGCGTCGTAGAGGAGATCGAAAAGTATATCTGCCCGCCGAATTCTGCGATAAGACGCTTTATGAGCGTGCTTTTGCCGCTACCGCTTGGACCGGAAACGAGCAAAATTTTGCCTTTCACTATCTATCTCCAAACGATATGTCTATATTGATCTTAAAGTCCTTCAGTGCGTCTTTAGCGTCCTTACTGCCCGCAAATTTCTCGATCGTGTTTGCGATGCCCGCTTCCAAATCGTCGCGCAGCTTGCTCTTTAGCTCCTCGGCGCTCGGCTTTTTGCTATGCTCGTTACGCAGCGGCTCGCTTTTGGCGCTAGGCTCTAACTCGCTTGCCATAAGGCTGGCAAACTCCGCCGCAGCCGAAGCGGCAAGCTCATTCGGTATAGCTTGCGCGCCAAATTTCATCTCATTTACCTGCTCGGACGCGCCGAATTTATGCGCTTTAAATTCGGTGCGCTCCGAAAGCTGTGAAGCATTAAATTTTATCTGCTGCGCGGCGCTCTTTGCGGGCTTGCCGGATTTAAATTGCTCGCTATCTGCGGAGCTTGTGGCAAACGAGTTTGCAAAATCGCCCTCCATGGCGCGCAAAAATCCGTCCGCAAACCCACCGGCAACGCTATTGGCTTGCTCGCTTTGCTTCGGTAAATCTGAGGCATCTAATATGTGCGGCAAGTTTAGCTCCGAAAAATTCGGCGCAGGAGTGGAATTTGTAGTCCCGGTATTGCTAGAATTTGCAGAAGCTGCGAAATTTGCGCCAATTGAATTCCATGCTTCATTATGAGCAGACATAGACGCATTCTGTGCAAGTCCGCCGGTAAATTCCATGCTTTGAAACGGAACGGCGTTATAAAGATTTTCGCGAGGTATATCGCCCGCACCCGCTAACGCAATCGGCGTATCTGAAGCGACCTCGTATTGAGACGAAATTTGCGTTTTTTGAAAATCCGTAGCCGTTTTATTTTTATCATGCGCAGATCTTTTCTCCTCTTTTTCATCGGAAGCAAACGCAGCCGCGGCAAAATTATCATATCCGCCAAACTCCTCCACGGGCATGCCAGCGCTATCGAAAAGCCTGGAAAAATCCATATCAAATCCATTATTGACAGACGCGCCGGCTGCATCTTGCACTACTTGCGAGGCAGAATTTTTTTCATCTGTTTTATAGGCAAATGAGCCGTCTGACTCATGCTGTTTAAGCGTAACATCCGCAGGACCTTTCGCTTCCTCTAAATTAAGCGCAGCGTCTGCCTTTTTTTCAATAGCAGTTTCATTAGAGCTGCCAGCTCTTTGCGACTCGTCTTGCTGCGCAAGCGGTAAAGTTTCGCTTGCCCGTATGGCGGGAATTTCATCTTCTGTCTGCGATTTATCTGTTTTTAAATTCTTAGGATTTTCATCATCTAGCGCCGCTAGAGCTATCGGAGCATCATCCTTTGCGAGCGGGATTTCGCCCCGAGGCGCGTTATTATTTTCAGCAGGCTCGCTTGCGCCGATACTATTTAGCGGTACATCCTCAGGGATATCGCTAGCAGCTAAGTTTAGAGGCATATCGTCTGCGATATTATCCGCAATCTTTTCTGCGACCGCGTTAAGCGGCGTATCATCGGCGATGGTGTCCGCAAGAGCTGCTTCATCTGCAAGCTGTGAGAGCGGAATATCATCTGCGATCTCGTCCGCGCGCGGCATATCACCTAGCAACTGCGAAAGCGGCACATCATCTGCAATCTCGGGCGCTATATCGTTTGCCAGCTGTGAAAGCGGTATATCCTTGCCGGAGTCATAAAAGCTATCCACAAGCTCTTCAAAATTACTGCCCGAAGTGGAATTCGCCTGATCAATCGCATCGATCTCTTTCATCACAGAGCTTGCATCGGCAAATTCTTTCGCCATTTTTTCTTTCGCCTGCACGCTCATATTTTGAACCGAAAACTCGCTGATAAACGTAATGAGCTCAAGCGGTGAAAAAGGCTTGGTAAGGGTGTATCGCGCTCCTGGCGCCGAGACGTTTTTAGGCGTCAGAAACAGCGTCTTATTAAGATCAAATTTTGAAATATCATCGCCATCTTCATAATTTTTTATCGTCAAATCATATTCACTCTCGTCCGCACTATATGCTACTAGGTCCGCACCGATGCGCTCGCAGCAAATATTTACGACACTTGCAACCTGCTCATTGTGATTGTCAAGTAGAATTTTCATTTATGACCTTTTAGAAAGAATTTGGGCTATTGTAAGATATTTTTGGTTATTAATTGCTTATATTTGCGCTAAATTTCGGTTATTTAGGCGATAAACTTTGCAGCATTTCTGCGCTAAATTCTCATCGTGGGTCACGAGCACGAGCGCGCCACGACTGGATTTTACGTAATCAAAGATCACGCTCATGACCTCGTTTGCGGTATCCTTATCTAAATTTCCCGTAGGCTCGTCGGCAAAGATTATGCGCGGCTTTTTACAAAGTATGCGAGCGATGCTCACGCGTTGCTGCTGTCCACCGCTAAGCTCACCCACGCCTTGAGCAAGCGTATTTTCTATCTTAAGCTTTTTTAAAATTTTCTGATCTATCGCGTTATTCGTAAGTTTGGCGGCAAGTTCGATATTTTCGCCAGAGGAAAAGCCCTTAAAAAGGTAATGGGATTGAAATATTATGCCAAAGTCGTTGCGGCGAATTTTAAGTCTCTCATCGGAGCTTAACTCGTAAATACTGCGCCCTCTGTAGATCACTTCGCCCGAATTCGGTTTTAAAAGCGTGCATAAAATATGAAGCAGGGTAGATTTGCCGCAGCCGCTAACGCCTAAAATAGCGATGCTTTCGCCCTCCCCAACGCTTAAGCTTACATTTTCAAAGAGCGTATAATCATACGCGTGAGTGAGATTTACGCCCTTTAGAAGTTCCATATTTAGCCGATTTGAGCCGCTACTTCGGCAGCAAAGTCTTCGCTCTTTTTCTCTAGACCCTCGCCCACTTCGAAGCGGACGTATTTTACGATCTCGATTTTGCCGCCTAGTTTTTTAGCCTCTTCGTCAATCACCTGCTCGACGGTTTTCTTATCGTCCATGACGTAAAATTGCCCTAGCAGCGTGAGGCGCTGATCGATTTGGGTATTATCGGCGATGAAGCGATCGATCTGGCCCGGTAAAATTTTATCCCAAATTTTTTCAGGCTTATTTTGCTTGCGAAGCTCGTCTTTTAAAACTTCGATCTCTTTGGCTAAAATTTCGTCCGTTAGATGCGCGCGCGAGCCGAACTGCGGGATCTTATGAAGCGGTTTGCCTAAACGCACGAACTCCTCATTTTCCTTCTCAAACTCGCCTTTAAGAGCTAAAAATTCCTTCTCGATAAAATCTGGATCAAGCTCTTTATAGCTGATAACCTGCGGTTTCATAGCAGCTGCGTGCATGCAGAGATTTTTTATAAGCTCCTTTGCACCCTCTGCAGTCCGCTCGCTGTCGCAAGCTGCAGCGATGATGACGCCTACGCGGCCGTTTGAGTGCAGGTAGCCGTTTACTACTCCGTTTGCGCCCGCCTTAATCGTCTCAAATCTTCTAACGACCAAATTTTCGCCGATCGTAGCGATCTGGCTTTTTAGATGCTCATCAAATTTAACGCCGTCGATGATGCTGGAATTTAGCTCATCAATGCTGCTAATGCCCTTGCTTTGGATATGTAGAGTAGTATTTTTTACTAAATTTATAAAATTTTGATTTTTAGCTACGAAGTCGGTTTCGGAATTTATCTCGCTTATGGTCGCGATCTTGTGATCTGCGCTCACTTCGACGCTCACTAGACCCTCGCTAGCTAGGCGGTCGGCTTTTTTAGCAGCCTTTCCGAGGCCCTTTTCGCGAAGTAGATCGACGGCTTTATCCATATCGCCGTCTGTTTCAACCAAAGCCTTTTTGCAATCCATCATCCCCGCTCCAGTGCTTTCGCGGAGCTCTTTTACCATTTGTGCGCTGATTTCCATTACTCTTCGTCCTCGCTTACGTCAAAATCCTCTTCGCTCATCGCCTCAGCTACGACTTCCTCTTTCTCTTCATCGCTGACGGCTTGGCTCTGCTCGACATCCTCGCTCGTATCTTGATCGCGAAGCGCCTTGCCTTCGTTGATCGCCTCAGCCATCTCTTGGCAGAAAAGCTGAACCGAGCGGATCGCATCGTCGTTGCCGGGGATCGGGAAATCGACTACGTCCGGATCGCAGTTCGTATCCAAAGGGGCAATAACCGGCATTTTTAGGCGGTTAGCTTCCGCTACGGCGATCTTTTCTTTTACGACGTCGATGACGAAGATCATATCAGGAAGGCCCTTCATATTGCGAATGCCGCCTAGATAAAGCTCGAGCTTCTCTTTTTTGCGGCGAAGCATTAGCGCCTCTTTTTTGGTTAGTAAATTTATCGAGCCATCCTCTTCCATGGTCTCGATTACTTCGAGCTTGCGGATCGATTGCTTGATAGTGGAAAAATTCGTCAGCATGCCGCCTAGCCATCTGTGGCTTACATAAGGCATGCCGCATTTTTCGGCGTACTCTTTTAGCGTCGCGCCAGCTTGTTTTTTAGTGCCTACGAAAAGTATCGTCTTGCCCTCTGCAGCCGCGTCGCGTACGATATTATAAGTGTAGCGGAAGTAGCGGATAGTTTTTTGTAGATCTATGATGTAGATACCTTTTCTCTCGCCGAAAATGAATTTTTTCATCTTCGGATTCCATCTGCGTGTTTGGTGTCCGAAATGAACGCCGCACTCTAGCAAATCTCTCATTGTTACCATGAGTTTTCTCCTTGTGGGTTGCCCCGAAATTTAGTTTCTTCCTCCGCATCCGCCCGTAAATTTGCTCTAAATTTACAACTAAATCAAGGATTGATGCGTGTGAAATGAAAATAAGATTATATCATCTAAAGATAAAAAGAAGCTTTTTACATAAGTATATTTTACAAATTTTAGTAAGTGGGTAAAATTATTTTCGTAAAAGTTTTTTCAGCTTTTTCTAGAGTTTCTAACTTTTCAACTGCTTTTTTAAGCTCTTCTTCGAGATATTCACTTCTACTATAAATCAGTTGATTTGATAGTTCCTGAACTCTGGCCCTCATCTCGTTTATTCTTTTTTCTCTAAGAGTTTGATCTATGTATTCTCTAGAATTTTTTATCTTATCAATTCTCTCGTTAAGCTCTTTTGCTCTTAATTCTTCCTGATTTCTTAGTTCTTTTCTTCGCTTTTCCTCTTCTTCCTCTTTTTGTCGTCTTAGTCTCTCTTGCTCCTCTCTTTTAGTTTCTATTCTAAAAGGACTGCCTTCTATTGCTGCATTACGATTCCACTCTTCTATCTCGCTATCAGACATTTTATAAGGTTTATTGGCCCATACACATAGCCAAATAAGACCGATACAACCAAGTAATATTTCAATCCAATCACTCATCTTACTTCTCCAAATCTTATGTAATCAATAGCTATCGATCTCAATTCACAAAAAATATCATCAGAAGAATTAGCTGAAATTTTAATAACTGCGTAAATTATATAATAAGGTAGTAAATATAACGGAATCTTATATTTATCTAAAAAATTCGGCCTAGTGTAATCCAAATTCGTAATATTATCGTTAATTATTTGATAACTTGGCATATTTTCTAATTCTCTAAAAATTTTTATTATTTTCCTACCTTTTACATATCTTTTTAAATACAGAAGAATTCTAATTGATATATTTTTTATACTTTTATTCTCTCTCACAAACAAGCAAGTCTTGTTTTCTATAGAATCATTAATTGAAGCGTATTTGCGAAGGGTATTATTCCATAAGCCATCAAATTTTATACTTAAATCTTGAATATCTTTCAGTAGACCGAATTTCTCGGCTACCTTTAAAATAATATATATCTTAAAATATAATGCCAAATTACTATATGAACCATCTTTTGCTTTTAAAAAATAACTTTTTCTTTGCAAGATATCATTGTTATATCCATCAAGCTCAATATAGTCAGGCTTATAAGCAAGATAGCGCTCGACGCACTCCACTTCCTCGCTTGATACCCTCCTTTTGATAGCCTTAATGTTATAACTTATAAACTTTTTAGCGCAATCAATATCAACTATATTTGCTATAATTTCATCTTTTACCTCATCTCTAAAATCATTTAAAATTCTTTCATAATCAATAATTGCCACAAATTTACCTCTATACGGAATTTTTATCCATAACTATAGTTAGTTGATGGCGGATTATAATCCAAATATTCTTATGGTTGGTTTAATAATAAGAATTGCGCAATAACCGATGAGAAGATGGACGCTATTTACAAGGCTACCGGCAATAATGTCAAGCACATCAGAACGGCAAAAGGCATTTCACAGCTTTCACTCACCCTTGCTATCGGACACAAAGCCACTAGGAACGATCTCAATGGCTGAACTTCATATCAACAAAAAACATTTCAATATCGAGCATTTGATAAAAATAGCAGATGTTTTGGAAGTAGATATTTCGGAATTTTTTGTTTTTGATCCACAACTCTAAATTGATTAAATTTTATTCATCACAAAGCCGCAGAAGCGCCCCGTGACGCCATCTCTGCGGTATGAAAAATGCCGCTCGCTCTCAAAAGTGCAGCGCGGATCAAATTTAACGTTTCGCACTCCCGCAGTTGCGAGTTCATCGCGCAGCGCGGCGTTTAGATCGAAATGTCCCTGCGTTTTGTAGCGCTCAAACTCGCCCAGATCAAGCCCGCCAAGTTCGTAGTTTCGCGCCTTGATATTCGCGCCCACGAATACTTTCAGCTCCGCAGCGACGCAGCCGAAGCGCTCGCACATCAAATTTATCGCATTGGTGCAGATCCGCCCTATCACGCCCGCGCGCCCCGCATGCACCGCAGCGACCACTCCGCGCCGCTCGTCCGCGATCAGCACTGGCGAGCAGTCCGCTACCAGCACGCACAGCGCCACGCCGCGCAGATCGGTCACGAGCCCGTCGCAGGGCGGGATTTCATCGCTACCTGCGCGTAAAATTTCAACTTTGTTCGAGTGGATCTGGCGCATAAATTTTAAATTTAGAGGCGCAATACCGAGCGCAGAGGCTAAAATTTCGCGATTTTGCGCGACGTTTTGCGGATCGTCGCCTACGTGATCCCCTAAATTTAAGCTCGCGTAGGCTCCGCCGCTTACGCCGCCAAGTCGCGTGCTAAAGCCCGCCAGCACGCCGTGCCCGTCCAATACAAACTCAAGATTTTCTCTGCAAATTTCGATTTTGTCCATCGCACGCCGCTTAATACAGGCTCAAAATTTTATCTACCGCATCCCACGAAAGCCCGTCTTTTTCGCCCTCGGCGCTCGTATCGCGCGCCGTATCCGTACCGCGGACGGGCTGTCCGCCGGAAAAGCCCAGCTGCGCCGCGATGTATCGCGCGAGCAGATCGGTCTCGATATTTACGCGGCGCCCGATTTTGTAGGATCCAAAAAGCGTATCTTTAAGCGTGAGCGGGATGATCGTAAGACGAATGGCGCAGCTTTGCGCTTCGCTTTTTAAATTTGCGCCCAAGGAGTTTAAATCGCGAACGGAATTTGAGCTGCTAGAATTTTGCCCACGCGAGCCTGTGTCGCTAAAATCTGAACCGAGCGGGCCTTTGCGGTCTTTGTAAATAAAATTTCCGCCGCCCTCAAGTACTTCGTTGATCGTTAGACTCACGCCGTCGATCGCCACCGAGCCCTTCGGCGCTAGCAGCGGCGCTATATGCAGCGGTGCGCGGATAAAAAAATCGACGCCGCTTGCAAGCTTTGAAATTTTATAAATTTCGCCTACGGCATCGATATGCCCTTGGATCAAATGCCCGTCTATGCGATCTCCAATCCGCATCGCTGGCTCGATATGCACAGGGCCGCGCAGGTTTTGCATGGCGATGACGCTCGCCGTCTCGCTAGAAAGCTGTACCGCAAATCCGTCCGCAAAAAGCCGCGTCACGCTCAGGCATGCGCCGTTTACCGCGACGCTATCGCCGAGCGCGGGGCGGTATCTCGCGCGCAATCGCAGCAAATCGCCGCTAAAGCTCGCAACCTGCGCGATCTCTCTGATCAGTCCGTTAAACATTATGAGCCTTTGGAATTTTTACGTGATATTAGCGTAGAATTTTAAAATTTAAAGTTAAGCGAAGCTCGGCGAGCGCGAAGCCCGCCGAATGAAGTTTGAAATTATTTTTTAGAGACGATGAAATCGGCTAGCGCTTCGATCGATTCGTCGTTAAGCGAAGCTGCTTGACCTTTCATAACGCCCATCATGCCAAATTTTCCCTTGCCCTCGCCCAAGGTGCCGTCTTTGTAGCCTTTTAGGCTAGCGATGATATCTTCCTTGCTTAGGGTGTTTAGCGCAGGTACTTTGCCGCCAAGATAAGGCTTCTCGGCGTTAGCTCCATGACAGGCCACGCATTTTTTATATAAAGTAGCGCCGTCAGCGGCGAATACACTCGAACTAAACGCCGCAACCGCAGCACATGCAATAAGAACTTTTTTCATTCCTATCCTTTCTTTTTAAATTGTGTGTGCAGTATAATCAAAATTTAGTAAATTTCGGTTAAATTTTTGCAATTTGCGCTAAAGGGGCGAAATTCTATTTACTTCGAACTTTAGCGTAGGGGCTTGAAGCGGAATTTGCGCTGTAAAATTTTAAGCAAATTTTACCTTCCCGCTGAAATTTCAATCGTAGAATTTCGCAGCGAAATTCTAAGGCGAAATTTCATCTAGATGTCAAATTCCATCGCGAAATTTTGCGCAGAATTTTAAAATTTCGCCGCTTTACTTTATGCGCGAAATTTCGCCTCTTTGCATCTTATAAATTTTATCTGCGGCGCCGAAGTATTTATCATCGTGCGAGATCGCAAAGATCGTGTATCTGCGCGATTTCAGCTCGGGTAAAATCCGCTCGTAAAACTCCGCACGAAACTGCGGATCGAGATCGGCCGCAAACTCATCGAGCATCAAAAATTTTCGCCCATCCATCAGCACGCTTACGAGCGCCAAGCGCTTGCGCTGCCCACTAGATAGGCTCGTGGTGCTAAATTTAGCCCCCTTTAGCTCAACCTTATCCTGCAGGTGCGTAAGCGCCAGCCACTCGCGCGCGATGTCCGCATCGCCCGTAGCATAGTCGAAGAGATAAAAATCGCTGAAAACGGCGCTTATATTATTGCTGTAAGCGCGCAGATCAGAGGGTTTAAGGGCCGCGCCGTCGGCTAAAATTTCGCCCGCTTGCGGCGTATAAAGGCCCGCTAAAATCATAAAAAGCGTCGATTTTCCGCTGCCGTTTTCGCCGATTAAAAACACCGTCTCACCCGCATTTAGCTGCAAGTTTACCCCCTTGATGCCGAATTTACCGCCAGGGTACGAAAAGCTTAAGTCTTTAAGCTCCAGGCTGTGCCACGGCTGCATTTGCGCAAGCTCAAAGCCCTGCACGAACGGATCTAGACCTAACTCATTGATCTTTGCGTAGGCGATCTTGGCGCGCAGCACGCTAGGAAGCGAGAATATGAGCATCATCAAAGGCGCGCGCAAAAAAAGCACCGTAAGCGCGATCGTTACGGCGTTTGCAAGCTCCGCTTTGCCGCCGCTTAGCCCGAAATAAAGCACAAAGCCCACCGCGCCGAGCATCATTACATTCATAAAATTGCTCGCAAACGCGCCGTAAACCTCGGCTCGCAGCGAGCTTTGGCGTAAATTTTGCGCATTGGGCAAAAAGTCGTTTTCGTATAGGCTCTTTGCTTTGGCTAGGCTTAACGACAGCTCCTTGTGCCCCTCGATCGCCGCGGCGTAGTTTTTATACAAAACGTCCTCATTTTGGCGGTACAGATCGTAATTTTGCATGACCTTTTTCATCAAAAAGCGGTTGAATACCATCAGCGCGCCGATCCAGATGAATAAAAACGCAAACATCATAGGCGCGATGTATAGCACGTAGATGCCGCAAAATAGCACGATCATCGCGCCTTGAATAAGCTCGGAGATGCGCATAAAACCCTCGGTCAGGCGCGAAATATCGCTAGAAAGGGACGCAAGCAGGTTCGCCTTCGACGCAGCTTCGATGCGCTCGAACTTCGTATCGATGATCTGCTTGATGATCTTGGTGCGCAGATCGAACACAAAGTCGTTTTCCATCTTGCAAAGCATGATGCGGCTTAGCACCGAAAGCAGCAGAAATAGTGCCAAGAGCGCAAAAAATAGCGCGATGATCCTGCCGCCTCTTTCGGCGCCGTCAAGTAGATATTTATTGATAAAGCTTAAAATCAAGATCCCCGAGCCGCTGTAGATCGCGTTTAGCGCGAGCATCGCGAGGATTTGTTTGGTATATTTTTTCATCTTTCGCCCCAATGAAATTTGAGCGCAATTGTGGCAAAATTCGCTTGAAAAAACGGTTAAATTTTAAATCCGTTCTCATTTCGCAAATAAAATTTTACTCGGGCTGCGTAAAATTCCGCCGTAAATTTATCCGCTTTTGGCGCGCCAGGAGCGATAAGCCCTATTTGTGTTTACGCCTCTGGCAGAAATTAGCAGATAGGATCAAATTTGACGGATCGTAAAATTTTGAATCAAATTTAAAAACCTAAAGCGGCAAAGCGCAAAATTTT